>NZ_JAFEHE010000001.1:0-423995 GCF_016887925.1 Pseudomonas sp. MIL9
ACCACGTCGGCCTGACCGAACTCGGAGTTGATGTCTTCCATCTCGAACACCTGGTCGTAAGGCACTTCGGCCTCGGCCAGCAATACGTTCATGTGGCCAGGCATGCGCCCTGCCACCGGGTGGATCGCGTATTTCACGGTCACGCCACGGTGGGTCAGCTTCTCGGTCAGCTCTTTCAGCGCATGCTGGGCCCGCGCTACTGCCAAGCCGTAACCCGGAACGATGATCACGGTGTCGGCGTTGGTCAGCAGGAAGGTCGCGTCGTCAGCCGAGCCGGATTTCACCGGACGGGCTTCCTTGGCGCCTGCCGGGCCGGCGTCGGCTGTGTTGCCGAAACCACCGAGCAACACATTAAAGAAGGAGCGGTTCATCGCCTTGCACATGATGTACGAGAGGATCGCACCGGACGAGCCCACCAGGGAGCCGGCAATGATCAGCATCGAGTTGTTCAGCGAGAAGCCGATACCCGCCGCCGCCCAGCCGGAGTAGCTGTTGAGCATCGACACCACCACCGGCATGTCGGCGCCACCGATCGGGATGATGATCAGCACGCCCATGACGAACGCCAGGGCCAGCATCAAGGCGAAGGCGCTGAGGTTGCCGGTCAGCATGAAGGTCACGCCCAGCGCCAGTGTGGCCAGGCCCAACAGCAGGTTCAGTTTGTGCTGGCCGGCGAACTGTACCGGTGCGCCCTGGAACAGGCGGAACTTGTACTTGCCGGACAGTTTGCCGAACGCGATCACCGAACCGGAGAACGTGATGGCACCGATGGCTGCGCCGAGGAACAGTTCCAGACGGTTACCCGCTGGAATCGAATCACCCAGGTGCTTGACGATGCCCAGGGACTGCGGCTCGACGACGGCGGCAATGGCGATGAACACCGCGGCCAGACCGATCATGCTGTGCATGAACGCGACCAGTTCCGGCATCTTGGTCATTTCAACGCGCTTGGCCATGATTGAACCGGCCGTGCCGCCGATCAGCAGGCCGACAATCACGTAACCAATGCCGGCTGTCGCCCCGCCTTGTCCAAAAGAGAGCGCGCCCAGCTTATAGATGAGGCCGACGGTGGTGAGGATCGCCAGCGCCATGCCGAGCATGCCGAACAGGTTGCCGCGACGCGACGTGGTGGGGTGCGACAGGCCTTTGAGGGCCTGGATGAAGCAGATCGACGCGATCAGGTAGAGCGTCGTTACGAGGTTCATGCTCATTACTTCGGCGCCTCTTCTTTTACGGCTTTCGGGGCTTTTTTCTTGAACATCTCAAGCATGCGGCGGGTGACCAGGAAGCCACCGAACACGTTGACCGCGGCCAGCGCGACCGCGAGGGTGCCCATGGTCTTGCCCAGTGGCGTCACGGTCAAAGCCGCCGCCAGCATGGCGCCGACGATCACGATCGCCGAAATGGCGTTGGTCACGGCCATCAAAGGCGTGTGCAGCGCAGGTGTAACGTTCCAGACCACGTGATAACCGACATAAATCGCCAGCACGAAGATGATCAGGTTGTAGATACCGGGGGAGATAAGCTCTTCCATCGTCTGAATCCCTGCTTAGGCGTTTTTGCGGATGACTTGGCCGTCGCGGCACATCAGGCACGCGGCGACGATGTCGTCTTCGAGGTTGATCTCGAACTGGCCTTCCTTGGTGAAGACCAGTTTCAGGAAGTCCAGCAAGTTGCGGGCATACAGCGCCGACGCATCTGCCGCGACCGCGCCGGCGAGGTTGGTCGGGCCGACAATGGTCACGCCATTTTCGACGACCACCTGATCGGCCACGGTCAGCGGGCAGTTGCCGCCCTGGGCGGCGGCAAGGTCGATGACCACCGAGCCCGGCTTCATCTGTGCCACGGTTTCCGCGCTCAACAGCGTCGGCGCCTTACGGCCCGGAATCAGTGCGGTGGTGATGACGATATCTGCCTGCTTGGCGCGTTCGTGCACGGCCACGGCCTGACGCTGCATCCAGCTGGCGGGCATGGGGCGCGCGTAACCGCCAACGCCGACGGCGCATTCACGCTCTTCATCGGTCTCGTAGGGCACGTCGACGAACTTGGCGCCGAGGGATTCGATCTGCTCTTTTACCGCAGGGCGCACGTCAGACGCTTCGATCACGGCACCCAGACGTTTCGCCGTGGCGATCGCCTGCAGCCCGGCCACGCCGGCGCCGAGAATCAGCACACGCGCCGCTTTCACGGTACCTGCAGCGGTCATCAGCATCGGCATGAAGCGCGGATAGTAATGAGCGGCCAGCAGCACGGCTTTATAGCCGGCGATGTTGGCTTGCGAGGACAGCACATCCAGGCTTTGGGCCCGGGAGGTGCGAGGCGCCGCTTCCAGGGCAAAGGCAGTCATGCCGCACTCGGCCATTTTGGCGATGGTTTCATTGCTGAACGGGTTGAGCATGCCCACCACAACGGTGCCGCGCTNCGTCGACGAACTTGGCGCCGAGGGATTCGATCTGCTCTTTTACCGCAGGGCGCACGTCAGACGCTTCGATCACGGCACCCAGACGTTTCGCCGTGGCGATCGCCTGCAACCCGGCCACGCCGGCGCCGAGAATCAGCACGCGCGCCGCTTTGACGGTACCTGCAGCGGTCATCAGCATCGGCATGAAGCGCGGATAGTAATGAGCGGCCAGCAGCACGGCTTTATAACCGGCAATGTTGGCTTGCGAGGACAGCACATCCAGGCTTTGGGCCCGGGAAGTGCGAGGCGCCGCTTCCAGGGCAAAGGCAGTCATGCCGCACTCGGCCATTTTGGCGATGGTTTCATTGCTGAACGGGTTGAGCATGCCCACCACAACGGTGCCGCGCTTGATCAGCGCCAGCTCGCTGTCGCTGGGTGCGACCACCTTGAGAATCAGCTCTGCACCAAACGCATCGTTGGCGCTGCCAATGATCGCGCCTGCCGCTTCATAAGCACTGTCGACAACACTGGCCTTTAGGCCGGCGCCGCTTTGTACAGTGACTCTATGGCCTTGGCCAATGAGTTTTTTCACCGTTTCCGGCGTAGCAGCCACACGGGGCTCTCCAGCGTGTGTTTCGCGAGTTATACCAATATGCACGGCGAATCTCTCTGGATAATAGCGTTAGAGCGGAGCGTATTGTGGAGTCCCTTCCAGACTTTCCCTGATCAAGAACGGCTTAAAATACGTAAAGCAATCGAAGATTAAGGCGAGACTCTTCCTTGAAGCCATTATCGACTGAAATATCACGCCCCAATGTTGCAAGTAACTGTGCTTTTGGAGTAACGAAATAAGACCCTCCCAGCATTAGTTTTTCTTGACCGCTTTCATCTTTCAAATCGGTTCCGTCAACTTCTCTCTCCCCTCCCCATAGTCGGGAATAACCGACATGAATAGTCGCGCGCTCATTGAGCTTATACCTGGCAAATCCTTGCATCTGGTACTGTGGGCGCTGCTTCATTGTCAGATCGTCGGGGGAGTAACTATCGTTGTCACCAAAAAAAGTAACGTCAGCGACGAAATCCAGAATGACGCTGCTACCGATGCCGTGCATGTACCCACCCTGCAACACATACTTCCACCTGTTTTCCCCAATATTCAGCTCTTTATTCTTGCTGTAGTCTCCCAAAGGCAAAAACAGATATTGAGTGATGCCCAATGCGCGGTTTACCGAAGGATCTTGGTGGATAAATATTGCATTGGCCAGAATGGGATCGCCCATTCCGGTTTCACTGCCCATGGCTTTTATATCGCCACCTGCCGACAGATGACCAAAAGGCAGTAGAAGTTGGATATTCGTCAGGAGGCCTGCAAACTCTTGATAGCTGACCCCCCTCAGAATGGCGACATCCGACCGAAGGTTATACTTGTCACTTAAGCGATTGCCACGCAGGTAATACTCGTCGCGCTCTGCATGCTGTAAATAGACAAGTCCAAGCTTTGTGCCGTCTGGCATTGGTGTATAGTCGCCAGGATCGACATCCAATGCGTGACACACAATAGAAAGTTGAAGGCAGAAAACTAAAATCATCAACCGAAACGCATGGCGAATTCGGACGTTTATGTTGTTTTTTCTGAAGCAATCAACGTTAGAGCCAGAACTCGGTTCGAACGTATTTGGCACGCGCAAAAAATGTGCTGTTGTTATTCTCATATTCAACCCTGATTATTATAAAATTGTTCTGGGCTTGGCACAGGAGTCCTGTGCCATTTTTTATTGTTCTTGCAGGCGTGTTTCAATGTGTTGGGGATGACAACAGCTCTGCCAGATGGGCGTCCAGTTGATTGAGCATTTCAGCATCGGTGCCAAACAGTCCGAGGTGACCATCAATTGAGCTCAAGGGTCTGAACTCGCTGTTCGGGATCATTTTTTGCTCCGACAAACAATCCTCCACGGTAAAGAACTGGTCATGCGAGATTGGCATTACATAGACTTTCGCTTTGATTCGGCCCAGGGCCGTCTCAAGATCACCGCCCGTGTTTCGACTGACATCTCCCCGCTGCCATTTCCAGGCCATGGTCAGGAGGTTGTTAGGGTCCATTGCCGCAAAGTAGCTCGCCATGAAACTGTCGACGAATATCTGCATCGACTCGAAACCCAGCGCCTTATGCCGCTCGGCGCGGAAGAATTCGGTACTCCAGCCCATCAACGTCCACAGTTTCGCATGCCGCTTGAGTCCGGCCTCCACTTCTGACGATAAGCTGTATAAGCCCGCCCGGAAGGCCGGATCGGTCGTTATCGCTTCAATGAGTATTTCGGTAAACAGGAAGTCATGCTCGATATTGCGCGCTGTACCCGCTACCGCTGCGGCGCGTTTGACAAAGTCTGGATAGCGCACGGCCCATTCGTAGGTTTGCTGCGCCCCCATCGACCCCCCCACCACGAGTGCCAGGCTCTCGATCCCAAAGTACTCGGTCAGCAATGTGTGCTGGGCACTGACGTCATCGCCAATCCTGACATTCGGGAATCCAGGACCTGCCAGCGATCCACCCGTGTTACTCGGAGAGCTGGAAAGGCCGTTACCGATCTGGTTGACAACAATGATGCAGTATTTCGAAGGGTCCAGCGCTCGCCCTTCGCCAATGTATATCTGTTCCATCGCCTTGCTCGTGCCGGAGTACCAGGTCGGAACAAGTATGGCGTTACTCTTGTCGGCGTTCAGGGTGCCATGTACTGCGACTGCCAGTCGGCAATCAGGAATACATGACCCTTCTTCAAGCTGGAGCGGCCCGATATTAATAAGTTCAAAAGGACCGTGATTTTCTTGGGAGTAATAGTTGTTCATTACAGGTTACCTCGTTTATCGAGCTGTCACGGCGAAATGGAGAGTCGTAGTGACAGCTGCAACTAGTGAGCAGTCATTCGACCTCAGGCCATTTCAAAGCCCGGGTAACCCTGTTCGGCGATTTCGTCGCAGCGGCGATGATAATTACCAACGCCGCCGATATAGGATACAAGTCGGCGCGGTTTTCCATCTACGTTGGAGCCCATGTACCAGGAGTCGGTTTTGACGACCAATGTCTTCGCCGCCGTCTCGTCGTGGTGCTGTACCCACTCGTCCTCGAACTCTTTGGAGGCTTCCACGACTTGTTTGCCGTGCCGGGCGGCAAACTCAATACATCCGGTGATCCAGTCCACCTGCTGCTGCAGGCAGGTGGTCATGTTGCAAAGTGCAGCCGACGGTGCCAACGGTGCACCTGTTGTGAACAGGTTGGGGTAGCCGTGGATCTGCAGTCCCATCGATGTGCGGATTTCTTGTTTCCACTGCTCCCTCAGTGACCGGCTGTCGCGACCTCGAATATCGATCCGGCTGAGTGCGCCGGAGCCGGCATCAAAGCCCACGGCCAGCACGATGATGTCTACCTCGTGAATCTTTCCATCGGCGGTCTGGATTCCCTCCGGCACGATGCGCTCGATCGGTGACTGCTTGCAGTCAACCGCCTCGACGTTGGGTTGCAGATAGACTTCAAGGTACTTGTTTTCGAGCGGCACGCGATGGGTGCCGAAGCCATAGTCGGTGGGGATCAGCAGGTTGCAAAGATCCGGCTTCGACTGGAGACGCTCACGCATCTTGATACGCACGAACTCCGACACGACTTCGTTGACCTGCTCGTCAAAGAACATCTCGGGAAAAGAAGCCAGCCACATGGCTAACGAGCCATCTTCCCAGAGTTGTTCAAGCACGGCTTGTCGCTCTTCGGGGGACTTCTCGGCCCAGGGGCCGGCGTCGAAGTCGTAGTCGAAACCTGCAAAAGTTTCTCGCACGCGTTTCTTGAGTTGATGGAATTGTGTGCCCCACTTTTCCCAGTCTTCTTTGCTGTATTTGGGGTTCCTCATCGGAATCACATACTGCGGGGTGCGCACGAAGACCTTCATTGATCCCACTGACGGGGCGATGGTCTGAATCACCTGAATACCCGTGGCGCCAGTGCCCACCACCGCCACACGCTTGCCCTTGAAGTCCACGGGGTCTTTTGGCCACAGGCCGGTGTGATAGATCTGGCCTTTGAAGTCGGTTTTGCCGGGGAAGCGGTCGGACAGTGGAGCGGACAGCATGCCGCAGCAGGAAATCAGGTATTGCGTATTGATCGTTTCACCCGCCTCGGTTGTCACAATCCAGCGACCGCTCTCCTCGCAGAAGTGAGCGGAAGCGATACGGGTGTTGAACTGGATATCTTTCTTGAGGTCCAGCCGATCGGCGACGAAGTTCAGCCACTCCTCTGTTTCGGGCTGCGCGGGGAATCGCTCGGTTGGCTGCCAGGATTTGTAGAGTTCTTCGGAGAACCAGTACTGATAAATTTCAGCCTGAGAGTCAAAGCGCGCACCGGGGTAACGATTCCAATACCATGTGCCGCCAACTCCGGAAGCCGTATCGTAGGAACGGACCGTCAAGCCCATCTCACGAAGTCGATACAACTGATAGAGGCCAGCAACCCCAGCACCAATCACCATTGCGTCCAGGTATGTGACTTTACCGTCGCCGGTAAACGCAGAGGTGAGTTTAGATTGAGCACTCATTTTGAAACCTCATATTGTTATGTTTATATTCGCCTTTACTGACTTGCTGCCAGGCAATGGTTAAGGCGCGGATAAACGTTAACAATGAAGGCGAGTGTCACTCTTGAAGGAAATGGTGAATAGCTTGAAGAATCCAGTGCAGTGACAGACGGTATTACCCACAGAATTGATGGGAGAACGCCGCGAACGATGAGCGGGTTCATCGTCGCTTTGCTCTTTTCCCAGGCGTGATCGGCCTCGTGATGCCCCCTCCCCCTGTATTTTTCGCTAGACAAGATAAGTGCGTTTGTATCTACGTCTGCACTATTTGAACGGACTTTTCCGATAGCAACGAAGTTCGCGCCTACACGATACCGTTCACCCCGCTTCTGACGATTATCTTGCGATAGCCCGTTTCGTCAGAATCGAGGGTTCTACGCGTGAAGCACTGATCCGTTCCACCAGGTATTGCGCATCTTTCGCCACGCCGGAAAAACGCCCCGACCCCCAGGTGTACAACCATGGCAATCCGAGGAAATACAGGCCAGGCTGCGCCGTGACCCCGCGTTGGTGTCCCGGGTGGCCACGGCCATTGAAGACGGGAGCCTCGACCCAGGTAAAGTCCGGACTGAAGCCGATGCACCAGATGATGCTGGTGATGCCTGCCTCCTCAAGGTCCAGTTCGCTGCGCTCTTGTTCGGGTGTCCAGCTCGGCTCGTAGCGTTCACCGGGCGGCGCGTCGATCGCGTGTTCCTCGATGTACTTGTCGATCGATCCATTGATGCGGTTGTACACCGCATCGGCGCTGTCCAGGCTCTCTTCCAGGTTAGGGGCGAATTGCATGCGCGTACCCTGCAACCCTTCAAGACGACCGAACAATTCCATGCCCTCCAGGGCGAATTTACGCAGGTCGATATCGCGCCCGCCGTCGCGTCCCGTGACGTAATGGTTGGTGTTGTCGCGCACGCCCTCACGCAGCGGATGGGTGTCGACGCCGATCTCGTAGTAGCCCATTTCCGCGAGCCAGTCGACCACGTCCTTGCCTCGATAGAAACGCGCGCAACGCGGTGCGTCACCGACCGCAAGAAAGACTTTGCGTCCTGCCAGATGCAGGTCCTCGGCAATCTGTGCCCCCGACTGCCCGGAGCCGACCACCAGTACGTTGCCGGCAGGCAATGCTCCGGGGTTACGGTATTGCTCCGAATGCAGTTGGTGAACACCGGCCGGCAAACGCTCGGCCAGGCGCGGAATGATCGGCGTGTGGTAACCGCCGGACGCGACAATCACCTGGTCCGCCGTGAACTCTCCGTTCGAGGTATGCACCTCGAAACCACCCAGTGTGCGCGGGATCACGCGCTGCACGGTAACGCCCTCCTGAACCGGCGCGTTCACTGATTTGACGAAGCCAGCCAGGTATTGGTTTATCTCGTCCTTTTTCATGAAACCGTGAGGGTCGGCGCCCTTGAAATCATCGACGTAGGTATAGCCCGGCAAGGCGCATTGCCAATTAGGCGTGACCAGACTGAAAGCGTCCCAACGCTGATTGCGCCAGGTATGGGTCACGCTGTGCTTTTCCAGCACCAGATGGTCGATCCCTTCCTGTTGCAGGTAATGGCTGGCGGACAACCCGGCCTGGCCGCCGCCAACGATGATCACACTGTAGTGTGGGGTTTTGATTGAAGTGAGATGGCTGGTCATAACGTTGCTCCTGTCATGGGTGACGATAAGCATCAAGGGGAAATTCAATGAATCAGAACGAGCTCCAGCCTGCGCCGATCACCTGACCGGCGCCTTCGGTCCGCATGCTGAGAATGTTCACCTGCCCTTCTGCGTGGGCAGGCGCTTGAAGATAACTGGCCTGTCCCTTCAATGAGCTCAAGGTGTCCATGGCCGAACTGCAATAGAACCCCTTGACCTCCTTCACCCGCTCCGACGCGTTGTTCAAGGCCTTTTCTATGCGCTGTAGAAATTCCGGCAACGGGTAGCTGGCGCCCTCTTCCAAGTATTGGAAAATCACGGTCGAGGGTGAATAGCCAGTGGTTTCGCGCCCATTGGGCCAGCGGATTCTGAAATTGACGGCGGGCATGTCAGTGCTCCTGTTTCAGGTTTAAAGGGGTGAGGTCGAGATGGGGGTAACGGAATCCGGTAAAGGCCTGCTTACGAAGATTCCAGAATTCACCACGCTGTTGTCCGTGCCGGACGGTCAATGCGCCGCTTGAGTTCACCTGACCGATACGCTCGCAGTGAATCCCTTCGAATGCGAAGGCTGTCTGGACTTGCGGCCAGTCACGCTCGTCGAGCGTCATCAGGAAGCCATAGCTGGGAAACACCTGGAGCCAGCGTGCGAGGTCGGCATCCGGCGGACACGGCAGTGCAGCCAGATCGATGGTCGCGCCGCAGCCGGTGGTTTCCAGCAGCATCAACAGGCTGCCGAGAATCCCGGCGTTGCTGATGTCTTTGGCGGCGAGCAACAGCCGGGCATCGGCAAGGCGCGGCAATACCTGGAGCTTGCTGCGCAGACGCTCGGCCGGTACGCCTTCGAAGGCTTTCCAATAGGTGCTGTCGGCGTGCCAGGCGCCTTCAAGGTCCACCGCCATGGCGATGACCTGGCCTGACGCGACATGCAGGGTCGACAACAGGTTTTTCGCAATGCCAGTGATCGCCACGGCCAGCGCAGTGGGATTGTTCGTGTCGAGGCTGGTGTGCCCACCGGCCAACAGCAAGCCGTAGGCTTCACAGGCTGCACGAATGCCCGCCAGAATCTGCTGCGCGGCGTCGTTGTCGTGATGCCAGTAGGCGTTAACCACCGCCGTGGCACGACCACCCATGGCAGTAATGTCACTGACGTTGGCCATGACCGCTGACCATCCTGCAAACCACGGCGTAGCCGCGACAAAGGCCGGCAACATGCCTTCGATGGCCAGTAGCTGAAAATGATCGCCACAGGCAATCGCCGCTGTGTCGTCGCCAGGCAAGGCGTAAAGCTGCTCGCGGGTCAGCGCTTGTGTTGCGCGACCCACCACGGCGGCAGGCTGCTGGATCGCCTGTTTGGAGCGCATGGCCGGGGTGGTCCGCAAGGTGTCGATCAGCGCGGCCAGATCAAGAGCGTCAGTCATGGCGAGCCACCTTCAGCGCACGCAATGAGACCTGGCGCGGCATCAGCGGGTAGCTCGGCAAATCCGCTTGCATCAAGCAATGGGGCTGGCCGAGCAGCTCCAGGTGTTCGAGGGTTTGCCAGCGCAGGCCATGGAAATAGACTTCGTTCTGCGCCTGCACCGTAGCGCGAAACACCTCGCAGCCCAGTTCCTTGGCTCGCGACACGGCTTCGTTGACCAACGCCTTGCCGATCATGCTGTGGCGCCGATACGCCGCCGCCACGCACAGACGCCCACCAAACCAAAGGCCCGGCTCCGGCTGGTAGATGCGCACCGCGCCCACCACCTGATCGGCGATCCCGCAATTGCCGGCCAGGGCGACAATGGCAATCGCCTGAAAATCATGGCTGTCCTTGTCCTGCACCAGCAGTTGTTGTTCATCGGAAAACACCGAGCGACGCAGGGCGAAATAGGCTTGCTTCTCCCAGTGTTCGCTGGCGGGCTTGACCCATAACTCGCCCGCGCGGAACGGCTCGAAGGTACTGTCGACCAGGGCAAAGGCGGCATTCGACATGGAGATTCTCCGGCTTATTCGTAGCTTTTCAGGGCCGAGCACGCGCCGCATTTGGCGCAACCGGCGTTGATCTGATCGGAGTGCAATCCGTGGCGGCGCAAGCTGGCGCCGATCTGTGGATAGAGCCGGGCCATCATCGCGCTCTCCGGTTTTGGGTGATGGGCCAATGGCGTGCCGTCGATGGGCACGAATGGCACCACGAACGGATACACACCCAACGCGCATAAACGTTCGCTCATCTCGCTGATGGCGGCTTCGCTGTCGCCCAGGCCGGCCAGGATGTAGGTGCTGACCTGGCCCCGGCCAAAGACTTCGACCGCTGCACTGAAGGCTTCGAAATAGCGGCTCAGAGGCACTTCGGCCTTGCCCGGCATGATCCGGTGGCGCACTTCATCGGTGACGGCTTCCAGATGCATACCCAGTGACACCACCCCGCTGTCGGCCAGCCGCTGGAACCAGCGATCATCGTCCGGCGGCTCGCATTGCGCCTGAATCGGCAGATCGACAGCGGCTGTAACGGCGGCGGCCGATTCACACAAAATCGCCGCGCCGCGGTCCGGCGTTTGTGGCGTACCGGTGGTCATCACCATGTGCTTGACGCCATCGAGTTCCACCGCGGCTTTGGCCACTTCCGCCAGTTGCTGCGGACGTTTGCGGGCAATGGTTTTGCCCGCCGCCAGCGACTGGCCGATGGCGCAGAACTGGCAGGAACTGCCGCGATCATTGAAGCGAATGCAATGCTGCAACACCGTGGTCGCGAGCACATCGCTGCTGTGCAGCGTGGCGATTTTCCAATAGGGAATGCCATCGGCGGTGCTCAAACCGTAGAACTTCGGCACGCCGGGCATTTGCACCTGCCCCACCGGCAAGCCTTCGCGGAAGATCAGCGCCTGACTGCCATCGGCGTTGGGCTGCGCCTGGTAGGGCGAATCCTGTGAAGCCTGGTTGAGGATCGGCACCATCATGGTCCGACTGCCAAAACTCAGCGCCTTGTGGTCCGACGGCCCTGCACCGCCTTGTCGGGACAAACCGTTTTGTGCCGCTGGCCAACGCACGCCATGGCATTGCAACTCGGCCAGCAATTCATTGGCTTGCATGATCGAACTCCTCGGTGGCCAGCGCCGCGAAGTGCGCACCGCGCTCATGGACATGGGCCGTCGGCGTGCGGTCGATCAACAGGCTGAGCAGTTCCGGACGGCTGTAATGCCCGACCGAATCCATCATGCGTTTGCGCTTGTCGATCAGGGCCAGATCCAGATCGGCAATGACCACGCCTTCGCCGCCACGCAGCGGCTCGCCGAGCAATTTGCCTTCGGGCGACACGATGGCCGTGAAGCAGCCACCGGAGATCGGGCCGAGCCCACAACCGGTGTCCTGCATGATCTGGCCCTGCTGATCGGCATCCAGCCACGCGGTGGCATTGACCACGAAGCACCCGGACTCCAGGGCGTGATGGCGAATGGTGACTTCGATCTGCTCGGCGAAAATGTCGCCCACCAGCGAGCCGGGAAACATCGCCGCGTGAATCTGCTCGCCGTCCGCCATCAAGGCGTATCGGGCCAGCGGGTTGTAATGCTCCCAGCATGCCAGCGAACCGATGCGCCCCACGGCACTGTCGATGGCACGCAGGCCGGAACCATCACCCTGCCCCCAGACCATGCGCTCGTGGTAGGTCGGGGTGATTTTGCGCCGATGCTGAATCAGGCTGCCGTCGGCATCGAAGAGTAACTGCGCGTTGTAGATCGTGCCGCCGTCGCGCTCATTGACGCCGATGGAAACCACCATCCCTGCTTGCTTGCAGGCCTCGCCAATGGCCAGGGTCGCGGCGGACGGCACCGTGACCGATTGATCGAGCAATTTGAGGTGTTGTGCGCCCATGGCGAACGCCGGCTGCACAAACGAAAAGTACGGGTAGTACGGCACCACCGTCTCCGGGAACACGGCGAACTGCACGCCTTGTCGACCGAGGGCGATGATCTGTTGGCAGACCTTGTCCACGGTGCCTTCGCGGCTGTAAAGCACTGGGCTGATCTGAACGGCGGCTGCGCGAATGATGGCCATGATGGGGTCCTGAAGTCAGTAGTGTTCGGAAGATCGACGCGGTGCTGCGGGATCGAGCAAGCTCGCTCCCGCAACTGTGTGCTCGGTCAGGCGGTCCAGGTATCGATGATCATCGCGCCTTCACGGCGCATCAGCAGGCGCAGGTCCATGACGTCCAGCGGGTTGATCGGGCGGATGCCTTCGATCAGGGCTTTTTCGGTCTGGCCGTACAGCGCTTGCAGGGCGAAGCGGCAGGCGTAAACCTCACCGCCCTCCTCCATGAACTGCATCAACTGCTTGTTCACGGCCAAGTGGCCGGGAAATGCTTCGGCGCCCAAGGTTGGGAAACCGCGTTGCACGCCCAACTGCACGCCGGGTCCATACAGCAGGATTTTGGTTTCGAAGCCTTTGCGCAGCAGGCGCTTGGCCTGAAGCATATTGACCAGGCCAATGGAGCCCTCGAAAGCGATGGTGTGAAAGGTGATCAGGACTTTCTCACCAGGCTCGGCTTTGATGTCCTCGAAGACTTTCTCTTCGTAATTGACCAGGAAGTCGCCGTCTTTGTAATGGGGGATGTCCACGCTTGGCATAGTGTCGCTCTCCAGTTTTCTTCGTGCTTTGACGTCAGCCTGTATTGGCTGCCGGGTTGCAGGAGATAGAGCGAACGCCGTGCCAGAAAAATAAAGTCTTTTTCGTGACGACTTAACCAATTGATTTTTATGCAAATACTGAACTGATCCGGTGTTTGATTTCGCATCTGATGCTTTCGCCGAACCACGCATTCCCGTAGAAATACGATTATTCGTAGTGGCAAAACACGAGATTTCGTAGTCATGACTGAAGCAGACTCTCTCAGCGGCTGGGCCGACCTGGCGTATTCGTCACGGCATATGGTGTTTGAACATTGCGCCGAAGCGATCGCGCTGCTCAATCCATTTTCCGACCGGTTGGGCGACCTGAACATCGCCGCCTGCAAGTTGCTCGGCTATCCCCGCCAGGAACTGTTGGAGCTACCGGTGAGCAAGCTGTTCGGGCATCAGCTGGCGGACCTGATCGTCTTTACCCAGGCAGTGATGGACAAAGGCCGCGCCTGGACCGATGAACTCAGTTGCAACTGCAAAAGCGGCGAACGCATCGAACTGGAAATCTGCGCCACCACCCTGCAAATCAAGGGCGTACAACACCTCATTTTGGTGCTGCGTGAACACAGTCAGGAAAAGTACCAGCGCGACCAGGCCCACACCGAACGCACCATGCGCGGCGGGCTGATCGAGTGGCGCAACATCCTTAACCTGTTCCAGGAAAACGAACGCGACAACCAGCTGCTGCTCAGTTCCGTGGGCGACGGCATCTACAGCATCAACAGCGAGGGACTGGCCACCTTCGTCAACCCGGCCTGTGCGCGGATGCTGGGTTGGGAAACCCAGGACATGATCGGCAAGAACATCCACCGCATTCACCACCACACCCATGCCGATGGCAGTCATTACCCGGTCGAACAGTGCCCGATTTATAAGGCGGTGCACGACGGTGTGATTCACGAGGGTCGCCAGGAAGTGTTCTGGCGCCGGGATGGCAGTTCGTTTCCGGTGGAATTCACCAGTACTCCGGTGATTTCCGAGGGCCGTATCGTCGGTGCGGTGGTGGTGTTCCGCGACATCACCGAGCGACGCACCACGGAAAACCAGCTGCAAAGTGCCCTGGATGAACTCAAGGTACTCAAGGAGCGTCTCGAAGAGCAGAACGCTTACTTGCAGGAAGAGATTCATATCGAGCACAACTTCCGCGAAATCGTCGGCCAGAGCGAGCCGATCAAGAAAATCATCCGGCAGATCGACGTGGTCGCCCCGACCGATGCCAGCGTGTTGATCAACGGTGAATCGGGAACGGGCAAGGAGCTGATTGCCCGCGCCATCCACCAGGCCAGTCGCCGCAATGCCCATCCGCTGATTCGGGTCAATTGCGCGGCGATCCCTGCGGAATTGTTCGAGAGCGAGTTTTTCGGGCACATCCGGGGCGCGTTTACCGGGGCGGTGCGTGATCGCGTCGGGCGTTTTGAGCTGGCTGACGGAGGCACGCTGTTCCTTGACGAAATCGGCGAAATTCCCCTGGAGCTGCAAAGCAAACTGCTGCGAGTGTTGCAGGAAGGTCAGTTCGAGCGCGTCGGCGAAGAACGCACGCGCAAGGTCGATGTCAGGATCATTGCCGCGACCAACCGCGACCTGCGCCAGGAAGTCGAGGCCAAGCACTTTCGCGAAGACCTGTACTTTCGCCTGAACGTATTCCCGATCAAGTCGCCACCCTTGCGCGATCGATCGATGGACATCGGCGCCCTGGCCGCACACTTCCTCAAGCAGACCGGCAAACGCCTGAACATGCCCGGCAGGCGATTGCGCAACAGCGACATCGAGCGCCTGCAACGCTACTCATGGCCAGGCAATATTCGCGAGTTGCAAAACGTCATCGAGCGCGCGTTGATCACCTCGATCGGCGCGGACCTGAACCTGGATTTGCCCGACGAACCTAAAGCCAGCCTCAACGTTCCCCCACAACCTTCCCCCTCGTCCGTGATCATGACTGACGCCCAGATTCGCGAGCTTGAACGCAACAACATGCAGGCAGCACTGAAGGCCGCCGATGGAAAGCTGTTCGGCAAGGGCGTTGCGGCTGAACGGCTGGGGCTCAAGCCCACGACACTGGCATCGAGGTTCAAGCGGCTGGAAATCAAAGTGGGCGATTGATCATCGCCGCCCTGCGGGGCGTCACGATGGAGATCTACCCTGCCTGAACCGTCTAGGGCAATGTCGCACAGGCCGGGTAGTCAAACGCACAGCTCATGCTCAGGGGGCGAGGATTTCCTGCAGAAATTCAATGAACACATTGATGCGACTGGAACCACGATGATTGGGCAGGTAAAGCGCATTGATGCTAGTGCTCGCACTGCCTGGGTTGACTTCGTACTGCTCCAGCACACGCGTCAGGCGACCTGCACTGACATCGTCACGCACCAGCCAGTCGGCCAGTAGCGTCACCCCGCCCCCGGCCAACGCCGCCTCGCGCAGAATGTCGGCGTTGTTGCTTTGCAGCCTTCCCTGCACATTCAAGCGAATGATTTCCTCATCACCCTGGAACGTCCAATTGTGGTGGCCGGTGCGGTAATCAAAACGCAGGCATTGGTGCTCCAGCAGGTCATGGGGGTGTCGGGGCAGTCCGGTACGCGTCAGGTAATCGGGGCTCGCCACTACCCAGCGCTGGAAATCGCCCAGGCGCTTGCTGACGATGTCTTCACTGACCACCGATGAACCCAGGCGCACGGACACATCTATTTGCTCGCTGAGCAGGTCACTGACCTCGTCGCTCAGCGCGAGGCTGATCTCCAGGCCAGGATGACGATCCAGCAGTCGCCCCAGATGCGGCGCGATGATGCGTCGGCCGAACTCCACCGGGACGCTGGCCCGTAAGCGTCCTTGCGCTTCGCTGCCACGGTCGGCCACGACGGCATCGGCCTCCTCGATGGCCTCCAGGATCGCCACGGCTTTATCGAAATAGTGCTGCCCCGCCACCGTGACGCTCGTGTTGCGCGTGGTGCGATTGAGCAAGCTGGCGCCCAGCTCACTCTCCAGCCCCGCGACCTGCCGGGTCACAGACGAAGTGGAGATGCCAAGCTTGCGCGCCGCTGACGAATACCCCCCACAGCGTACGGTTTCGACAAACATTTTGAGCGCCAGCAACTTATCCATAAGCGGAGTCCAGGATCGAGAAGGAAAGGTAACGACTGTGCATGACCAGGCGTTGTACGTCTTGCATGGCTGTGCTCAATCAGTGGTGGATTAAACCCGATACGAGCCGCTGAATCAGGATGGCGTGATGCCCATGATCCGGTTGCCCATGTTCACTCCCCAGTCCCTCATGCGCTTGCCTTCTGCAAGTTGCTGTCTTTGCCAGGTCTGCAGGGCTTTGTCGAGATCGCCACTGTCGTCGATGGCCTGTGCCAGGAACAGTGCATTGCGGGCCGCCTTGGCCGTGCTTCCGGCGGTATGGGGCCGCGGTACAAAAGCGGCATCGCCGGTCAACAGCACACGTCCGAACACCATTTGTGGAACGTCGAGATCAAGGATCGCCTGGACAAAAATGTCCTGGGTCTGGCGAATCAGTTCACGAAAAGCCGGGTTTGCATGCCGCTCGCCCATTTCCCGCAGGTAAGCCTCCTGCTCCGCAGCCAAAGCCCCCGGTGGAATGGAGTGGCTCCGCCGCTGGCCGTCGCGATCAGTGAGCACGGCGTCCAGTTCCGGCCCTTGCGCAGCTTTCAAATACCATAGCCAGTTGAACCGACGCTCGCCAGGCTCAACGGAGCCGTTCAAGCCTGGCACCATGTATTCGAGCATCAGCGATCCAGGGTCCTGTTGAAAGACAAAGTCCTCGTAAAGCTGCGTCTTGGCGAAGTCTGCAAGTCGGTCTTCATCCACAAGCCCACGCCAAACCACATAGCCCGAATAGCCAGGTTGCGCCCCGGGCAACACCCTGCTCCGCACGGATGAACCCGCCCCATCGGCCCCCACCAGCAGGTCTGCCTCGGCACGACAGCCATCGGCGAACATCGCCGTCACCCGGTGCTCGTCCTGAGCCAGATCCACCAGCGTCTTGCCACGGTGATAATGCTCGGCGGGAAAGGCGGAAAACAATGCGTTGTACACGGTGTTCCAGGACGTCTGTGTTTGCGGCATCGGCTCTTTATGCAAGACGCTACCGGCTCGATCCAGATACAGACGATCATGGGACCGGACACCCAGCGCATGGGTATGTTGGATGCCGGCATAGCGAAAATGCTGCAGGACGTCCGCTTGCAGAACGATGCCACCGCCACGGCTATCCATTGCCGCGGGGGAGCGCTCGAAAATATCGACGTGCCAGCCAATCGCCCGCAACGCCGTGGCGGCAAACAGACCGCCCAGTGAACCACCGATGACCAGGGCCTTCGGACTATCCGGACTCTTCATGACCTTTCTCCTTGCGAAGTGGTGATTGCCGAACCAACCGGTTTTGAGCTGCGTTATGCCAGCGCCGGATAGTCGATGTAGCCCTTGGCGTCGCCGCCAAAAAAGCTGTTGCCGTCCGCCGGGTTGAGTTCGGTCCTCCCGCGCAGGCGAGCCGGCAAGTCGGGGTTGGCAATGAACGGGCGACCGAAAGCGATGAGGTCGGCACGCCCCTGCGCGATGGCCTGTTCAGCGGTCTCTCCGGTGTAACCACCCGCCAGCATCAGAACGCCGTGGAAGTCAGCACGCAGCTGTTTGATGATGGCGTCCCAGCGTGGATCATTACTTTCATCGAGCACCGTGCCGACCATCATCGGTTCCACCAGGTGCAGGTAGGCGAGATTCCATTGATTGAGCCGGGAAGCAATGTAGCCGAAGGTCTGTTCCGGGGTGTCATCGCCCATTCCCATGAATCGCCCCATCGGTGTCAGGCGCACGGCAACGCGTTCGGCCCCGACTTCTTCGGTCACCGCTTGAACCACTTCGAGCAGCAGCCGTGCACGGTTTTCAATACTTCCACCGTAGCGATCGCTGCGCTGATTGCTGGCGCTGTTGATGAATTGGTCCAGCAGGTAGCCATTGCCCGCGTGGATTTCCACGCCGTCCATACCGGCCAGAAGCGCATTGCGCGCGGCCTTGCGGAAATCGGAAACGATCGCTTCGATCCCCGGGATGTCCAGTTCCTGAGGGACAGGTACATCACCCCACACCCCCTCGCCCTGCTCATTGAGGATGAAGGTCTTGCCGGGGACCGGCTGCGCGGTCGGCGCGACCGGCAAGCCGCCGTTCGGTTGAAATACGGGGTGTGACACCCTCCCCACATGCCAGAGCTGCAGGAAAATGCGCCCGCCTTCCGCATGCACGGCGTCGCTGACCGCTTTCCAGCCGTGAATCTGCGCGTCGCTATGGATGCCCGGCGTCCAGGCGTAACCCTGACCCTGCTGCGAAATCTGAGTGGCCTCGGTGATGATCAACGCGGCACTGGCGCGCTGGCGGTAGTACTCGACGTTCATCGATGTCGGCACGTTGCCGGGCTGCCCCGCCCGCGAGCGAGTCAGAGGGGCCATGGCGACACGGTGATCGAGGTTGAGTTGACCGAGTTTGATTGGGCTGAACAAGTGATGGGACATGATGATTTCCTGTAGGGATCGGGGTTGGACAAGCGGCTCAAGCGGCCTGGTTTCGTTTCAGTATCTGGATCATGATTTCGCTGGGTTGCGCGCCACTGATCACGTCATCCGCGATCTCGATGGTCGGTACCGAACGCACTCCGGACGCCTTGCTTTGCGCTTCGAGCTTCAAGACTTCAGCCGTGCCTTCATCGGTGTTGAGAAAGTCGACAATGGCCTTGCGGTCCAGTCCTGTTTCGCCAGCGATATCGGCCAACACATTGAGGTCGCCGATATCTCGCCCCTCGCCGAAGTACGCCTTGAAAATGGCCTTGACCAGGCATGAAGCGTCTTTACCCGCCTGTTGCTCGCGCCATACCAAGCGATGCGCGGCCAGGGTGTTGGGGGTTGTTTCGACGCGCTCATAATGGAACCCGAGGCCGACGGCCTTGCCGGCGTGGGTGACCTGCGCATCCATGGCCTGGCTGCGCGCCCAACTGCCGAATTTGCCAGAGCGATAGGCCTTGCGATCCATGCCTCGAACAGGCATGTCCGGGTTCAATTGGTAAGGCAGGAAACTGATTTGACGGTCAGTTGTAAAACCCGACGCGGCCAGTGCGCGTTCAAGATTCACCTCACCGATCCAGCACCATGGGCAGATGAAGTCGTAAGTCACTTGAATGGTGGTTGAGTGCAAACTCATGACGGCCTCCGTGGTTGAATGTTTTCACACCACCAAGGTAAGCGTCCGGCGCCCGCCGGAGTATCCACCTGCCGCGCAACGTTGCTTTTCGCAAAACGCAACGCTGAGCTGATCGGCGCGTCGGCTCATGGCCGCCGTTGCGCCCGGCGCAATGTAGCGTTGCGCCATGATGGACTACTCGATCCCAAGCGCCCTGTCTAAGCTCACCGAGCTGAAAGTCGCCGTACGCCAATCGCACGCGGCGGATTGAAAGATCTGTCGTTTACTCAGTTCGAGAGGTAAGGCGATGAAGCGCAAGACGATCATCGGTGCCGTTGTGGCGCTCGGCGTGGTGGGAATAGGGTTCGCCTTCTGGATGATGTGGAGGCCGGAAATCGCTGCTGTCAGCCCGCCGCAGAGTGCCGGAAGGGAAACCCTGGACAGAGGCCGGCGCATCGTCGAAGCGGGCGACTGCGCGGTCTGCCACACGCGGCCCGGGGGCGACTACATGGCGGGCGGCTTGCCATTGATCACGCCCTTCGGAACACTCTTCACCACCAACATCACCCCGGACCCGGAAACCGGTATCGGCAAGTGGTCGCTGCCGGCCTTTGAACGAGCCATGCGTGAAGGCATCGCCCGCGACGGTCACTTCCTCTACCCGGCCTTCCCCTACGTGCATTACCGAAAGTTGAGTGATGCCGATATCGCGGATGCCTACGCCTTCCTGATGAGCGTGGACCCGGTCAAATACACCGCACCTGAAAACCATATGGTTTTCCCCATGAACTTCCGTGCGCTGGTGTCGTTCTGGAACTTGCTGTTCCTGCATGGCGACCCGCTGGAACCGCTTCCCGACCGGTCTGCGCAATGGAACCGCGGACGCTATCTGGTCGAAGGCGCGGGACACTGTTCGTCCTGTCATTCGCCGCTGAATCTGATTGGCGGCGAAAAGAGCAGCGAGCTGTTCAACGGCGGTATCGTCGACGGCTGGACCGCTCCCTCGCTGCGCGGGATGGCCGACGCGCAACACCCCTGGAATGAAGCCCAGTTGGTCGCCTATCTGACGGGCAAGGTCGCCGAAGATCACGGCGCGGCGGCGGGCCCCATGTTGCCGGTCAGCCTGAGCATCGGGCAATTGCCGGTGGAAGATGCCCAGGCCATCGCCCGCTATATCCTTGACCTTAAAAAAACCTCGTCGGACGCCACGTCACCGCCCTGCCCGCCAGCGGCCAATACCACTGCCAGGACGCTGCCCGGTGCGGCGCTGTTCGAGGGTGCCTGCGCAAGTTGCCACAGCTCCGCCGCCCCCATGCGCACCCTGGATTCGAGGCCCGCGCTGGTACACACCAGCGCCGTCAGGGCCGACTCGCCACGTAATCTGATCCAGACCATTTTGCAGGGCATCCCGATGTCCACTGCCGACTCCAGCCACTACATGCCTGGCTTCGCAGACAGTCTGGATGATACCCACCTCGCCGCCATCGCCGAGTATTTGCGCAACGAGAGCTGCCCGACCAGGCCCTGGACGGATCTCGACAAGACAATCAAGAGCATTCGGACTCAGGAGTAGCCACCGTGATCACACTCGACATCAACGGCAAGACGCATGAACTGGACATCCCGCAAGACATGCCGCTGCTGTATGCCCTGCGCAACCAGGCTGGGCTCAATGGCGCGAAATACGGCTGCGGTCTGGGTCAGTGCGGCGCTTGCACGGTTTTAGTGAACGACAAGCCGGTGTTTTCATGCCTGACGCCCTGCGGCGCGCTGGCGGGCAAGTCCGTGCGCACCGTGGAGAGCCTGGGCAGCGCCGACAAACCGGGGCCGTTGCAGAAAGCCTTTATCGACGAGCAGGCAGCCCAGTGTGGTTATTGCATCGCGGGGATGATCGTACGGGCGCAGGCTCTGTTGGAGACAAACCCTCATCCGGACGATGACACGATTCGTCGCCACATGGCGCCCAACCTGTGCCGCTGCGGCACCCATGTGCGGATCCTCGCCGCCATCAAATCGGTCATCGCGCAGGGAGCCAAGGTATGAAGTCCTCAACGCAAAACGTCGATCTGAGCCGCCGCGCCTTCGTGATAAACGGCGCGTTGGTGATGGGGTTCGCCATGCTCCCCGGTATCCCGCGTGCCTTCGCCGACACCGAAGTGGACACCCTGGGTACGGCAATCCTGGCGCCTGATTTGCCCGGCAGCCTGCGGGCCACGCCCTATCTGGACGCCTGGATCCGCATTGACGCCAAAGACGGCATTACCGTCTACACCGGCAAGGTGGAACTGGGCACTGGGGTCAAGACCGCGCTCCTGCAGATCGCCGCTGAACGCCTGGAAGTGTCACCCGGTCTGATCCGCTTTCTCACGGCCGACACTGCGCTGACACCCAATGAGGGTTACACCGCCGGCAGCCATACGATCGTCGACAGCGGCACTGCACTGTTCAACGCGGCGGCCCAGGTGCGTCAGTTGTTACTCGAATCCGCGGCTCGCCAATGGCAATGCAACACCGACAGCCTGAGCACGCGGGACGCGGTGATCCACGATGGGCAAGGTCGCAGCATGACCTACACACAAGCGGTCAACGGGGTTCAATTGCATCGCTACGCATCGGCGAGTTCCCCCTTCAAGCCAGCCAGCAGCTTCACCCTGATCGGCACATCATTGCCCAGGCTGGACATCCCGGCCAAGGTCAGCGGCGGTGCGGCCTATGTGCAGGACATGCGCCTGCCGGACATGCTGCATGCCCGCGTGATACGTCCACCCCGGCGCGGCAGTCAGCTACTGGACATTGACGAAGCCGCCCTCAATAAACTCCCCGGCGTGGTGAAACTGGTCCGCAACGGCAGCTACCTCGCGGTGGTCGCCACCGATGAATGGCTGGCGGTCAAGGCAATGCGCGAGGGCTACGCCACTGCCCGCTGGACCGAAGGGAATCCGCTACCTGACTCGACCCATATCCATCAGCTGCTTACCGAGCTGCCGGCGCGGCGCTACCCGGTGAGCGCCAAGGGTCACCTCACGCAACCCGAGTCCCGTGGGTACAAGGCACGGGTGACCAAGCAATACCTGATGCACGGTTCCATCGGACCGTCTTGCGCGGTGGCCTGGTTCAAGGATGGGACGCTGACCGTCTGGACCCACACTCAGGGTGTTTATCCTCTGCGCATGGGCATCGCCGAGATGCTGGGTCTGCCCGTGCAGCAGGTGCGCTGCATCCATGCTGAAGGCTCCGGCTGCTATGGCCACAACGGCGCCGATGATGCCGCCGCCGATGCCGCGTTGATCGCCATGGCCCTGCCTGGCAAACCCATACGGGTGCAATGGATGCGCGAACAGGAGAATCTCTGGGAGCCCTACAGCTCGGCAATGCTGGCCGAAGTGGAAGCGGGACTGGACGACAGCGGGCGTCTGCGTGACTGGAAATACGAACTCTGGAGTACGCCGCACAACGAACGCATCGTCAATGCCGGGCGCCTGCTGCCGGCGTGGCTATTGGCCAAACCCTTCACCCCTGCGCCTTCGGTCCCGATCGCCCAACCCGAGGGCGACGGCGACCGTAACGCGGTTCCGTTGTATGAGATACCCAACCAGCAGATTGACCTGAATTTTGTGCTGACCATGCCCTTCAGGACCTCGGCCATGCGTTCGCTGGGTGCCCATATCAATGTGTTCGCCATCGAAAGCACGGTGGATGAACTGGCGGCGCGGGCTGCGGTGGATCCGGTGCAATTTCGCCTGAATCACTTGAGCGATCCGCGAGCACGGGCGGTGGTGGATCGTGTGGCCAGTGCGTTCCGCTGGCCGCAAAAAGCCACAGGCCCCGGCAGTGGAATCGGCTTCGCCTTCGCACGCTATAAAAACATCATGGGTTACTGCGCCATCGCCGTGCAGTTGCATGTGCAGCGCCAGACCGGACAAGTGACGATTGATCGGGTGGTGGCCGCCGTCGATGTGGGGCAAATTGTCAGCCCCGATGGGCTGCTCAATCAGGTTCAGGGTGGCATCGTGCAGTCCGCCAGCTGGACGCTCTATGAACGAATCCTCTATGACGCCAATGGCATGCACAGCTTCGATTGGAGCGGCTATCCGATCATGCGTTTTTCCGAGGTGCCGAAACAGGTCGAGGTCCACATGATCGATCAGCCGGACCAGCCATTTCTCGGTGCTGCGGAAATCGTCCAGGGCCCCATGGCCGCAGCGCTGGGTAACGCCATTCGGGATGCCACCGGCAAGCGTTTGCTCGATCTGCCACTGGCTCGACGTGGCTGGCAGGAAGCGTTGGGATCATGAGCAATCCTGACCTGTGTATCGGTCGCCCATCGCACACTCGAAAAAAAGGCGGTGGAGGATCACTCGCACCGCCCTACCCCATTCAAGGGAAATGTTTCTCTTCTATAAAACATGCCGTTGGAAGAGAACGGCATGTACACGCAACACGCCTTTAAGCGCTGCCTGTCAGTCAAGCGGGCAGCCAGCCCGCTGAATAGGGTTTCACCCGCGCTCTACCGGATAACGCCTAAAACAATGCCAGTTGGTAATTAATGATGATCCGGTTTTCGTCCTGTTGGCGGGTGTTCGGGATGTTGTTTCGTACCATCGCGTTTTTCCACATGAGGCTAACGCCTTTCAACGGTCCCGATTGCACGACATAGGCCAGCGTTATATCGCGCTCCCACTCACTTGAATCGCTGGAAGCGATGGTGTTGATGTCATCGCCTTTAACGTAGACAACCCCCGCTGTCGCACCGGGCAAGCCCAGTTTTGCAAAGTCAAAGGCGTAGCGTGCCTGCCAGGACTTCTCGCCGGCGTGCACGAATTTCTGAACCTGCATTTCCGTGATGGTGTAAGTGGTCGGACCGTCACCCTGGTTTAAATAAGGGAAATCGCTTTTCCCGTTGCTAACCTCATAGCCGGCTCCGAAGGTGTGACCGGCAACGGCGTAGGTCAATAATCCACTGAACAGGTTATTGTCGACTTTGCCTTTGATCGTATTACCGCCGTAGTAGCCTGTCGTAAAGTAAGCAGGATCATGACCGTTCGCACCAGCGTCCTGGCTATTGAAATATCGAAGATCACTGGTTAGCACGCCTGAACCGATTGCCCAGTTATGAATCAACCCCAGAAAGTGCTGCTTATAAAAATCCTCAAGGTTGCCGTAATAATATTGCAAGGTCAGGTCTTTGCTCAGTTTGTAATCGCCGCCCGCAAAAAGGAACTTATTGCTGAAGCGACCGGTGACAGGATTGTTGGCACCCGCAATGGACATGTTTTCGATATTGCTGGAGTTGCGGCCCTTGACCCCGTCAATTTGCCCTCCGGTCAGGATCAGATCCTTGATGTCCGCAGAGGTCACCTGGGCTCCTTGCCAGGTTTGCGGCAGCAATCGTCCGTCATTGCTATAGATAACCGGGAGTTTCGGCACCAGAGTGCCAAGCTTCAACTCGGTCTTGGAAATCTTCACTTTCCCGGTCAGTCCCAGGCTGGAAAAATCGTCAACCGCATGGTCGCCGTCGCTTGGAAACACCACGCCGCCGAAGTTGTTGCCCGTTGGATTGCCATGTTTGCCGGCGCTTGAATCGAGCTTTACACCCAACATGCCCAAAGCATCGACTCCCAATCCGACAGGGCCCTCAGTATATCCGGAGATGTATTCCAGCTGGAAAGCCTGTCCCCATTCCGCTTGATAACTTTGATTGGCGGCTTTCTGTGCGGATGTTGCAGAGTCGCGATAATCGCTGTTGATGTAGTAATTACGCAATTTAAGCGCTGCCTTACTATCTTCAATGAAACCAGCCGCATGGGTTTGCTGCGCCAAGACACACAGGGCGGCCGCAAGGGTAAAAGTACATTTCATTTCTCTGCACTCACGTTGAGATTATTATTTTTGTATTAACTTTTAAGCGTTTTTCAGGCGCAAATGTCCCGGCAGCACATGGAACATAAGCGCCGTTATTCAGAAATTATTTAATGCAGGGAACCACTACATGGATTAATCGGCTTTGAGCTGAGCCTTCCATGTTGCCGGCGTACCCAGTTCAGAATCGACCAACTGGTTTTCGAATTGATTGCGTTCTCTGATGGCACTGGCGGAGCGATCGGTCATGGAAAACCAGAAAATACCGATAAATGCGACGGCCATTGAAAACAGGGCCGGATATTCATAAG
This sequence comes from Pseudomonas sp. MIL9, assembly GCF_016887925.1. Taxonomy (NCBI): domain Bacteria; kingdom Pseudomonadati; phylum Pseudomonadota; class Gammaproteobacteria; order Pseudomonadales; family Pseudomonadaceae; genus Pseudomonas; species Pseudomonas sp. MIL9. Next base: position 25,661 of record NZ_JAFEHE010000001.1, read on the forward strand.
GGAACCAGGCTTGCTGATGATGAAGGATCTTGACCCAAACGGTTGGGCTGAGAATGCACAGGGTAATGGCCGATACCAGCCCCAGCGATCCACCCATCACGGCCCCACGGGTTGTCAGGCCTTTCCAGTAGATCGATAACAGCAGGACCGGAAAGTTGGAACTGGCGGCGATGGAGAACGTCAAGCTCACAATGAAGGCGATGTTCTGCTTTTCAAACGCAATCGCCAGGAGGATCGACAGCACACCCAGTACGATGGTCGTCACGCGGGAGACGCGCATTTCGTCACGGTCGCTGGCGGTGCCACGGCGCAACGCATGGGCATAGAGGTCATGAGAAACCGCTGACGAGCCAGCGAGGGTCAACCCTGCCACGACCGCCAATATCGTCGAGAACGACACCGCGCACATGAATCCGAGGAAGACATTGCCCCCAACGTTATGGGCAAGGTGAATGGCAACCATGTTAACGCCACCCAATATTCCACCGGATGCATCGTGATAGGCCGGATTGCTCGCCACCAGGGCGATGGTGCCAAAGCCAATGATGACAATCAGTGCATACCCGATGCCGACGAGACCGGAGGCATAGAGAATGCTCTGGCGCGCGGCTTTAACGTCACCGACGGTGAAAAACCGCATGAGAATGTGTGGAAGGCCGGCCGTACCGAAGACCAGTGCCAACCCCAGGGAAATGGCGGAGACCGGATCGGAAATCAAACCGCCGGGGCTCATGATTGCCCCATGGGACGGATGAACCTGAATGGCTTGAGTGAACAGTTGGTTCAGGCTGAATCCGAACTCGGACAACACCATGAACGCCATGAAAACGCAGCCGGTCAGCAGTAAGACTGCCTTGATAATCTGAATCCAGGTGGTGGCCAGCATCCCGCCAAAGAACACATAGATGACCATCAGCGTACCCACCAGCAGTACAGCCGCGGTGTAATCGAAGCCGAACAGCAATTCCACCAGTTTCCCGGCGCCCACCAGTTGAGACACCAGGTAAAGCAGCACGATCACGATGGAACTGGACGCCGCAAAAGCCCGTATGGGTCTTTGCTTCAGCCTGTAGGACAGGACGTCCGCCAGGGTGTAGCGCCCAAGGTTGCGCAGAGGCTCCGCGATCAGGAACAGAATGATCGGCCAACTGGCGAGAAAGCCGATCGAGTAGATCAGTCCATCGAAGCCACTGGTAAACACCAACGCGGAGATGCCCAGTAAGGACGCTGCGGACATGTAGTCTCCGGCAATGGCCCAACCATTCTGGAAACCGGTGATTTTCCCGCCTGCGGCATAGTGATCGGCCACGCTATTGTTCTTGCGCGCCGCCCATCGTGTGACAAATAGAGTGAACACGACGAACGCCAGGAACATGCCGATGGCAATGGGGTTGTGTTTGGGCACTGCGGCAGGGACATCGCTCGCGTAGACAGTTGCCGAAGCAAGGATGGCCGAGAAGGTAACAAGAAGACGCTTCATTTTTTGAAGCTCCCGATGATTGTTTTTATTTTGGGGTCGTAGCAGGTGTTGGTGCGCCAGACGTAGACGGCAACGAGAAGAATCGTGAAGGCGAGCATCCCGAAGCCAATCGGCACGCCCCACGTCATGGGATGACCTTCGGTGATGGGGGTACCCAGGCGGGCAGGAATAAAGGCCAGCGAAAGAATAAAGCCGAAATAGACCGCCAGCATGAGAGCCGTCATGCTCCACGAAAATATTCGTCGCTGTTTGACCAATGCACGAAACTGCGGGTTTTCCAGAATCGGATTTTGAAGGGTGTCTTCAAGCTGTCCAGCGGACACGGCCGGGCCACCGTCTTGCGGATAGGCATGTTCCATGGTTCTCTCCTGCGAAGGGCGTGTGACTGAATTAAAACTTCACCGGCACTGCCGTTTCGCGCATCACGGCTTCCGGAGTCCGGTACAACTCAGCCATTTCGCGCTCTTCCTCGCTTTTCAATTGCGCCTGCATGTAGGCGCCAAGATGCCGGGCGTGCTGAACGATCGAGGCACCGAAACGGCAACGTTGCTCGCTGTAGGCCGCCAAGGCTTCTTCAACGGATGCCTCTCGCTCGAGCGCTTCGACGATGGCCAAGGCATCACCGGCCGCCTTGGTGACCCCCATCCCGCAGTGGGGACGGACCACGAATGCAGCGTCGCCGAGCAAGGCGATGCGTCCGAAATTCATCTTCGGTACTTCAAGGTCGTAAATCGGCTGGAACAGCGGCTGGGCAGCTTTCTTCACGACTTCGGCAAACTGCGGGGCGAGCAGCGTATCGGCGGACTCATACATATCGGCGAGCACGTCACGACGTATCAGCGTCGGAGGAATTCCACCTTCAAACTGTTTACCGCTCTCATCCCGGAGCAGGTCCTTCAACTCATCGTCGCCGCTGGTGCGGTACCACACGAAGTTGTACCGACGCTCGCCGGCCAGGGTGCTGTTCGACTGACCGGCAACCGGATACCCCAAAATCTGTTCGCGCGGGGGTAAACAGAACGCAAATTTATCGAAGAGCGCGGCGTGGGCGGAGTCGGAAAGAACACCTTCATCGACCAACCCGCGCCAGGCGATATAGCCGGCGTATTGCAGATGCAAGTCAGGCAAAAGCTGCTGGCGAATCGTCGAGCGAAATCCATCGGCGGCAATGATGATGTCTGCTTGATGGGTGGTGCCATCGGCCAGTGTGACGCTGGCATGGGACTCCGTGCTTTGGACCGAGACGACGTTGCCGCCGCAACGATAGAGCGAGTCTGGAAAAGCGGCGCGAAGCACCTGGTACATCTTTCCCCACGCGGTCAGCGTTTGCGGGAGCGCGTTCTCCAGTACGACATCGCCGTCCTGGTCCAACGTGACGCGCGACAGCACGTCGATACCAACCGACGCATCGAGTGGGATGCCCGCTGCGGCCATCGCTTCGAACAACTCAGGGTGTGTAACGATCCCTGCGCCTCGTCCAGCGAGTTCATCCGGTACCCGTTCGAAGACTTCGACATCCCAGCCCTTGCGAAGCAACATGTTCGCTGCAAACAGGCCACCCAGCGAGCCACCCACGACAATGGCGCGGCGTTTGTTCGGCCTATTCATCATGGTTGCACCTCCACCGTCGCAGCGGCATGGGCAGCGTAGGAACCGACGGCTTCAATCTCGGAGGCCGGGAAATTGAGTTCGATGGTGACGCCGGAAGGGTCTTCGATGAAAACCTGATGCAGGCCCAGGCTCGGAACGGTGCGATCACGCCAGGCAATGCCTTCGGCTTTCAGGACACCCCAGAACTCAACCAGGCCGGTTACCAGAAACGCAATGTGATCAACGGTCCCAGTGCCCTTCAGCGGGATGTCCTTGTCGCCGAGATACTGCTGCAGACCCTCGGGGTTGGAGGGATCGATCCCGATAATGTGGACCGTACCAAAATCCTGCTCGTCCCCTCCCATGTACAACCACACGCCGGGAAAGTCGAACGGCGGCCGGTAGCCAGGGGTGAAACCGAGCACCCTTTCATAAAATTGACTGGATTTTTCCAGGTCGAACGACCGGATCGAGTAATGAGCGAGCTTTCGGACTTGCATGACGCCTCCAACAGTTTTTGTTGTTATTTATCGATTGATAAACAGTAAGGCCTGACGAATTTGATGTAAATAGCCGATGGACCCGATTTTTTCAGGACTGCCCCTGAGCCACGTCGCGATGGCGTCCTGGCAGAATGCGTTTCAGGCGTTTGGAACGGGCTTTTCAGAGCGAAACAGCGAGGTGCTCGCCCTCCCGCCACCTATCCAGCCAAAGGCTGAAACAGGTGATGAGTGGTCGAAAAAAGAAGGGTGAAAGCAGGATGTCAGGGGGGTGGCCAGACGGGAAATCAACTCAAGCGAGGCGTTCCGACGATGTCGTTGTCGACCTGAGCCAATACATGGGGACCGCCATTGAGGAACGCATCGACCATCTGCTCTATCAGCGCGTCAATGTCTTCGGTCACCGGCAGATCGTAGATCCATTTGCGCACGCCGATATAGAAAATGCTGGCATGCAAACTCCAGATCAGTTCGAGCTCTTTTTCATTGATCGTTTCACCGCAGGAAGGCGCCAGGCCATGGGCATGGCGTATTTCAGCAATAACGGGAATGAAGACGCGCTCACGTAATTTGGCCAGATACCGATCGTTGATGCCTTCACGGGTCAACCCGGCGAACACGAAGATGCGAATCCATTCTCGTCGCAAAATCACATGGGCGTATGAGGTATAGAAACGCACCAGGCGTGCCTGAAGGGGTTGCGAACGATCCTTGATCACCGTCTCCCACGAAGCATCCCACTGATAGACCTCGTCGTAAACGCGGTCGATCAGTGCCTCCTTGCTGGGGAAATAGCGATAGAGCAAAGGCTGGGTAACGTCCAGTTGCCGGGCCAGCTCACGGGTGCTTCCCGAGAATCCGCAGGTCGCAAAGTGCTCGATGGCTTTCTGCACGATCTGCTTTTCCCGGACTTCCGGGGAAAGGCGCCGGGTTGCCGCCTTGACGGTACCCTGTGAGTCCGCTGATTTTTTTGAGTCTTGCATAACGCCTCGCTCGAGCTTCATCGAGGCATCATACAAAACAAAAGAATGCGCTGGCTATGAACCCCCGACCCGGCGCCCGAGGACGTGAGCCGTTCCGTTACCGGGCAGGCGTTCAGGCAGCGCAATGACTCAGTGGCTCTGCGCGTCTCTACGGGACACCACCAGGAAGACGATCAAGGTCACCAGTGACAGTGCGCTTCCGACGGCCGCAATCGCCAACCAGCTGAAGTGTTCATAAAGCGAGCTGGCCACGGAGGAGCCGAACGCCCCGCCAATGAAGATGCTGATCATGTACAACGCATTCAGACGGCCTCGGTTGGCAGTGCCCAAGGCGTAGACGGCGCGTTGCCCAAGCACCATGTTCATCTGTACCGCAAAGTCCAGCGCGATACCGGTAACCGCCAAGCCGATCACACCGTAAAAAGGATTGATGAAGGCCGGGAGGAAACTCACTGCGGCCAATATCATGGCCAACTGTGAGGCGCGTCGAGTGTGCCCGGCATCCGCGAGTCGACCACTGATAGGTGCGGCAACTGCACCGATGGCACCGACCAGAGAGAAAATCGCGATCTGACTTTGCGAGAGGCCGAACTCACGGCTCAATACCATCGGGACAGCGGTCCAGAACAGACTGAACGCAGCAAACATCACCCCTTGATAGAGCGCTCGCTGACGCAATACGGGTTCGCGGTAAAACAGTTGGCCAAGGGACTTCAGCAACTGGCCATACGACGCGCGATGGGCGGGTTGCCATTTGGGCATGGTCATGCCGATCACCACGGAAATGATGAGCATCAACGCAGCCGCGCTGATAAACACGGCCCGCCAGCCAAAATGATCGGCAACCAGGCTCGACAACGGCCGCGCCAGCAAGATCCCCAACAGCAAGCCGCCCATGATCCCGCCCACCACTCGGCCGCGAGATTCTTCCGGCGCCAGATGCGCGGCCAATGGAATCAGCATTTGCACGGAGACCGAACTGAAACCGATGAGTGCCGAGACGACAAGGAACACACTCGGCTGCCTGGCCAGACCCGCGGCGATCAGGCTGAAGATCGTAACCACGATCGTCGCGATCATCAGCCGGCGATTTTCCATGAGGTCCGCGAGGGGAACCAGGAAGAACAACCCGAGTGCGTAGCCGATTTGAGTCAGCGATACGATAAAACTGGCGCTGCCATTCGACATGCCGATATCCGGGGCGATCAGGCTGATAATCGGCTGTGCGTAATAGATGTTGGCCACGATGGCGCCACAACAAAACGCAAAGAGAAGCACCATCCCTCGCGTCATTGAGACTTTTGCCATCGTCGTTGCCGTACCGCTTGTTGAAACACTCATGCTGTGACCTCCTGAAATTCGACAGCGGTGACGTTCCAATGAAGGTCACCCGCTGGATGTTTGTCAGGCCACAAAATAGGCGGCACGCCCCATCGGGAGAATATGGACATGGCGCAACGTCCTGTTGCGTCGTGCGCAAAAGATGCCTGGCCAGTCGGCTGGAACCGCAGTCGGTACGTGGGCGCGATGAATGCCAGACGAATACGGATGCGCTACTACAATGAGTAGAACTTCCGGGGCCTGACAGACAGCGAGCGAATGTGGATGAAACACCAACTCTGCGTCGTTAGGCCGATTCGTTTCGCAACCGCCTCGCTCATCCTCGTCACCTCCATTGCCGGCGCAGAGGATCTCGAGCCCAGGTCCTACGCCAATACGCCGGTCGGTATCAACTTCCTGCTCATGGGCTATAGCGATCTCCATGGCAACGTGACGGCCAACCCCTCGGTCCCGCTCCAGGATGCCAAGCTCGATATCAAGACTGTCGTGTTTGCCTTTGCACGATCCCTGGATGTCTGGGGCCGCTCCGGGAAGTTCGATATCGTCGTGCCTGAGGCAAAATTGACGGGTTCTGCCCTGTTTGACGGTGAACCCAAGGAACGAAATGTGACGGGCTTGATCGATCCAAGATTTCGCTTCTCGGTCAACTTGTATGGCGCCCCGGCGATGTCCCTGGCTGAATTCCCCAGCTATAAACAGGATGTGATTATCGGCACCAGCCTGGCGATCACGGCACCACTGGGCCAGTACGACGCGAACAAACTGGTGAATCTCGGCAACAACCGCTGGTCGTTCAAGCCCGAGCTCGGGATCTCCAAGCGTCTGGGGCCCGTGACCCTGGAATTGTCCGGCGCGGCAACTTATTACACCGACAACAACGAGTACCTGGGCAACCGCACATTCTCCCAAAACCCGATTTACCAGGTGCAGGCGCATCTTATCTATGCCTTTGAGAACGGTGTCTGGGTCTCGCTGGATTCGACCTACTTTGAGGGGGGGAGTACCTCAATCGATGGCGTCGGCAACCATGACTTCCAGGAAAATACGCGCTACGGATGCACCCTCACGCTACCGTTGAACCGCAACCACTCGGTGAAGCTCAATGCGAGCAATGGCGGACATACTCGTACGGGCAGCGAATACGATGCCATTGGCATCGTCTGGCAGTATCGCTTCGGCGGAGGGATTTGAAACCGGGGCTTGCGCTGTATTCCATTCAGGCATCGGCGGGATATTCGACTGAGGCTGAAATACCCGGAAGTGGTTCAGGAAAATCGAGCGTCACTTAATCTGATTCGATGGATAAAGACCGGCAAGCCGCGCAATCACCACACCCACGTAAAAGACCCCTGAAAACTCTTCGACCATCACAAGTGAACGAGCGTGATTGGTTAACGGGATAAAATCACCGTAACCGGTAGTTGTGAGGGTCGTGAGACTAAAATAGATCAGCTTGAAGAAGTTTCCGGGCTGGACGAAGTCAAGGTGGCCAGGGCCGAATGAGCCGGCGCTGGACATCTCGACCAAGGCATATACGAATGACCAGACGAACGCCAGCAGGATGTAACCTGCAAGCGCGCCATGCAGTTTGTCCGCCGTAATGGGCCCGCGCTTGAGAACATAGCGAAGCACTCCGCTGAACGAGATGGCAAGAGACGCTGTATAGGTCATCCCGGCAAGTTTAAGAACGGCGACACTCCCAGCCCACAATGCCCCCCATAGAAGGCCTACCCCCAGTAACGCCAGACACAGTTTGAGAATGACGCCCTGTCGACTCTGCCTGGTGGCGAAAGCGCCCACGAGCAGCACGGTTGAAAACAGAATGCCGAGCAAGATGCGGTCAACCATGCCCTCTTCAAGAAAGGGAAACAGGAGGATCAATCCCAGCAAGAGCAGCAACAGATAGGTGCAAGGCCCCAGCCCTATGACAATCTGACCTAAATCCCCATCGGATTCGGTTTTATCTTGTGGATTGGTCATATCGCCTCCCTGAGGCCGAATAGATGCTTTAAATAGCGTCTATGTTCGAATTACATTCTGAACCCCTTCCCTGTCTGTGCCCGTTTTTTTCAAGGGGGGGCCGAGACGCCCGCCCCCATTAACGCGCTGCAAGTTACTCAAGTGCCTGATGAAACCACTAGTGTTGACGCCGATAAAAAGCCCGCTTCACAAACTCGGCCGACACCATGTACACCAGACTGATCGCCAGCATCAGCAACAGAATATGGAATGGCAAAGGCACCAGGCCGAACCAGGGGGCTACCGGGCTGTACGGCAGACCTATGGCCAGCAGGCCGATGCCCAGTGCACTGACGATCAGCAGTTTAGCCGGGCGGCTTTGGTAAAACGGTTTGTAGGTGCGCACGATGAAGATCGTCAGCAGTTGAGTCAGCAGCGACTCAACGAACCAGCCGCTGCGGAATACTGCAGGAACCCTCTCCGCCAGCAGGTACAAGGCCACGAACGTCAGGATGTCGAACAGCGAGCTCACCAGCCCGAACACCACCATGAAATTACGTATCTGCTTGATGTTCCATCGGTGAGGCGTGCTTTCCCATTCCCGGTCAACGTTGTCGCTGGCAATCCCCATCGAAGGGATGTCGGCCAGGAAGTTATTGAGCAATATCTGCTTGGCCAGCAGCGGCAGGAAGGGGAGCACCAGGGAAGCCAGGGCCATGCTGATCATGTTGCCGAAGTTGGCACTGGAGACGATCGATATGTATTTGAGGGTATTGGCAAAGGTATGCCGCCCCTCTTCGATGCCTTCGCGCAGGACATTCAGGTCGTGCTCCAGCAGCACGAAGTCGGCGGCCTGTTTGGCCACGTCGGCAGCGTTGTCCACGGAAATCCCGATGTCGGCGACTTGCAGCGCCGGGGCATCATTGATGCCATCACCCATGTACCCGACCACATGCCCGGTCTTTTGCAGGGCCCGGATGATGCGCTCCTTCTGATTGGGATCGACCTCGGCGAACAGGGTTGTCCGGGGGGCCAAGTGCATCAAGGCTTCATCTTTCATCGCCGAGAGTTCACCGCCGGTGATGATTCGCTCCACCGGCAGGCCCACCGCCTGGCCGACATGGCGGACGACCAGATGGTTGTCGCCGCTGATGATCTTCACTTTCACACCCAGCCCGTCCAGGGTGGCGAGCGTGTCCTTGACCCCGGGTTCCGGAGGGTCAAAGAACAACAGAAACCCGCGAAAGGTCATGTCCTTTTCTTCGTCACGACCGTAGTGCGGCTGATCGGGTAATGCGCGAGTGGCAATGCCCAGGACGCGAAAGCCCTGCTCGCTCCAGTCCGCGAAACGTTGTGCGATCGCCGCCCGTTCCGCGTCGTTCAGCGTGACAACCTGTTCACCACGGCGCAGGTGCGTGCAAACCTCAAGCACATTGTCCAGGGCGCCCTTGGTCACCATCAGCCTGCTGGCCTCAGGGGCATTGGCCACCACCACGCTGAGGCGCTTACGGACAAAGTCATAGGGCACTTCATCGAATTTGACGACGTCGGCGCTCGGGGCCAGGCCTTTGCCGGCCAGGCTGATGGCATCGTCCATGGCGTTGCGCATCCCGGTCTGCAAACTCGAATTGAACACCGCCAGCTGCAGGACATCAGTGGCGGCGACGCCCTCCACATCCATCGCAGCGTCCAGCACCACGACACCCCGGGTCAGCGTCCCGGTCTTGTCGGTACACAGGATGTCCATGGCCCCCAGGTTTTCGATGGCGTTGAGGTGACGCACGATCACCCCTTTCGCCGCCATGCGCTGCGCGCCTTTGGCCAGCGTAATGCTGAGAATCGCCGGCAACAGTTCCGGCGACAGACCAATGGACAAGGCGATGGCGAATAGCAGCGTGTCGAGGGTCGGCCGATGCAGCAAAATGTTGATGCCGAACACGACGATCGTGATCACCAGCATCACCCGCAGCAACAAGGCGCCGAAACGACGCAAGCCACGCTCGAATTCCGTTTCGGGAGGCCGTAGCGCCAGGGTCTTGGCAATGTGGCCGATCTCGCTGTCCTGGGCATAGCGCGTCACGAGCACCTCGGCGGTACCGCTACGTACCGAGGTGCCCATGTACACACAATTGTGGCGCTGCCCCACGGTGGCCTCAGGGGCGCAATCACCTGGCAGCTTTTCGACCGGAAAGGTTTCGCCGGTCAGCAGGCTCTCGGCGATGAAGCAATCGAGGGCCTGCAGGATGCGGCCGTCGGCGGCGATCAGGCTGCCGGCGCTGAGTAACAGGACGTCACCTGGCACCACGTCACTGGCGGCCACCTCCAGGGTCTTGCCCTCCCGACGGACCGTTGCGCGCAAGGCGATCTTGTTGCGTAGCTGCTCCACCGCGTGGCTGGCTCGATTTTCATACCAGGCGCTGAGGACGGCGCTGATCAGCACAATGCACCCGACAATCGCCGCGTCGAGCCAGTCGCCCACCACCACGGCCACCAGCGCGCCGGCGATCAGGATAAGCACCAACGGCGTGCGCATTTGTTCCAGCACCAGCCTGGCCAATCCCTGTGGCCGGTCCTTGGCCTGGGGTGGCGCGCTGCGCAGTCGAGCCTTGGCCTGGGCGTGGCTCAACCCCGTCGGATTGCTGTGCAAGGTGCTGAACAACTGGCTGAGCGAAGGGCTCCAGTAATCGGCGCAGACATCATGCGTCGGCTTTGTGGTGGTGGAATGCCATTCGCGATGCGCCAGCCAGAGACCCGGCAACATCGGTAACCAGAACGTCAGGCCGCGAAACAGCAGCGTGGCAGACAACGCCACGGCAACGTTCACCCCGACCCAATGCAACGTCACCACGGCCGCGGCTTCGAAGGCCCCAAGCCCCCCCGGCACAATGCCGATACTGCGCAGAACGCTGGCCAGCATGAAGCCGGCAAACAACCCCAGGGGCGGTGCCGAGACGCCCATCGCTCGCACCAGGACCCACAGCGTTGCACTGTCCAGCATGATGATCGCCAGTTCCAGCAGCGTAATGCGCCAGAGCAAGGCGTGGCTGCGTACCAGCTGTCGATCCGCTCCGGTGAGCAGCGCAAGGCCTTTGGCGATGATCGAAAAACGCTGCCCCGGCACATGGGTCGCCAGGCGTGTGTTGCCGGCCAGCCTTGGCGTGGCAACCGCCAGCATCAGGCTGACCGCCACGAACACCACACAGGTCACCAATAAAGCCGCCGTTGCATGCCCCTGGAAAATCACCACCGGCAGTGCCACGCCAACGGACAGCACATAGGCCAGGAAGTACCCGGACAGATCCAGGACAAGGCACGCCAGCACGACGGGTCTGGCGAACCCCAGGCGCACGAACGAGGCGACCACCGCAAAGGCCCCGCTGATGCCCGAAGAAGGCAAGGCTTGATCGACAAACAGCTTCATCAAGCTGAGCTTGCCCGCCTCCCAGAGTGAAAGATGCTGAGCCCCGGCCTTGAGCACCACACGAAAAACCTGCCCCTGCGCCATATAGGTCAGGGCTTGCAAGCCAAGGGCCGCGATGAGCCACAGTGGCTCTGCCTCCGTCAGCAGGCGTGTGAAGGATTCGACGTCCGTGAATTGCAGTGCGACGCCCACCACCGTCGCAAACATGGCGGCCCCCAGCAGCCATGTCAGCCAGAGTGCGGGACGACTGAAATGCTGGCTGTCTTCCAGCGCAGTCGAAGGGGGAAAGTCTGGAATGGGTGATTTGACAGACATGCCAGGTCCCTGAGCAATTTGGCAGATCGCTAGATTCTGGGCCCGTGTGGGCGGACGGGATTGATTAATGTCAATCCCGCTTGCTCGAGCGGGTTCAGTCCGGTGGGACACTGCTGCCGGTCTCCGGGTACCGGCAGCGCTGAGCAAACCAACCGGGCCTAGGGGGAACGTATTATTTGCGCGTTATTGTTGATGAGGGTTTGTATGATCTCGACCGATCCGTTGATGGCAAATTGAACGCCCATGCACACCAATATAAAACCCATCAAACGGGAAATGGCATCGATACCCGACTCCCCCGTGACCTTCATGATCAAGTCCGACGCGCGCAAGCAACCCCAAAGTGTCAGCGCGGTGACAAGGAAAATTAAAGGTGGAGCCGTCAGCAGCACCCATTGCGGAAAGGTGGTGTTGTTTTTAATGGTGGCAGAGGCACTGATGATCATTGCGATAGTGCCTGGGCCGGCTGTGCTGGGCATGGCCAGGGGGATGAAGGCGAAGCTGGTTTTTTTCGCTGCGCTATCGCCGGAAGCGGTTTCGCGAGGCTTGGGAAACAACATGCTCGAGCCGATCACGACAAGTATCCCACCACCGGCAATCCGCAAGCCCGGAATGGAAATACTGAATACACCCATCACGAACTCACCGATGTAATAGGTCACCAGCATAATGACGAAAACGTAAAATGCCGTCAGGAACGCCTGCTGGTTTTTTTCTTCACGACTGAACCCTTGGGATAACGCCAGAAATAGCGCCACGGTGGTGGGTGGATTGATCAATGGCAACAATGCCAACAACCCGAGCGTGACGGCGTCGAATAAATGGTTCATCCCTATCCACCCTGCCAGTAACTGAAAACACTTCGTGGTGCGTCATTACGGAATCGACTGGGTGTCGACACTTTCTATACAACTTCCATTTCGGGGCTGGATTCGAACGCCAGGCAAGTAACGCCAGACAAGTCTAGGTGCGCTGTGGGTTTTCACCACTGACGGCGAGAATCTGGCCATCCATTGACTTAAATCAGATGACCCGACTACGTGCGAATCCAACGTAGATCATACTCACCGAACAAGTTAAGCACCGCTTACATCCGAAACCGGTCCCCGCACAGGCATGCCGTCGATGTATCAGAACCTCGCCCTCTTCGCCGCCTTCCTCCTGCTCTACAGCATCTTTGCCGGGGGTATCGAGACGCGCCTGCTCAATGGTCCCCTGATGTTCATGCTCGTCGGCCTGATTCTCGGCCCGGCGTTCCTGGACGTTTTGGCGCCCCGGATCGACAAGGACGGCCTGAAGGTCCTCGCAGAGCTGACATTGGCGATCGTTTTGTTCAGCGATGCGGCCAATGCCGACCTGAAGATTCTCAAGGCCCACGAAGGATTGCCCATGCGCTTGCTGATGATCGGGCTGCCCCTGACGATCCTCAGTGGTTGGCTGGTCGGTCGCTGGCTGTTTCCGCAGATACCGTCGGTGGAACTGGCAATCATGGCGACCCTGTTGGCCCCCACCGACGCGGCGCTGGGCAAGGCCGTGGTGAGCAATCCCAAGGTTCCCGGCGCCGTGCGTGAAGGGTTGAACGTCGAGAGCGGGCTGAATGACGGTATCTGCGTGCCGGTACTGTTGATGTTCCTGGCGTTGCTGGTTGAGGAGCAGACCCGGTCGCCCCTGTCACTGGCCGCGGAACTGTTCGTCGAGGAACTGGGGATCGGTGCCGCCGTCGGGCTAGCCCTGACTTTTATTGCCTGGCTGATGTTTCGCTACGCCTCAAAACAGGATTGGCAATCCCCCATATGGTCACAATTGACGCTGCCCGGACTCGCCCTCCTGTGCTTTGCCACAGCGCAAGCACTGGGTGGCAGCGGGTTTATCGCCGCGTTCGTCGGCGGGTTACTGGCGAGCAGTCTGTTTTCCGAGCAAAAGCATCGCCTGCTCGAGTCCAGCGAAGAATTCGCCACACCGCTATCGGTCATTACCTGGATCGTGTTCGGCGCGCTGGTCATCCCTCGAGTCTGGGGCAATCTCACCCCGGCCATCTGGCTCTATGCGGTGCTGAGCCTGACGGTGATTCGCATGCTGCCGGTACTGATCAGCCTGGCAGGCACGGCCTTCGATTACGAAACGCGATTGTTCATCGGTTGGTTCGGCCCACGCGGACTGGCCACCATCGTCTTCGCCATCATGATCCTGGATTACCCGCTGGAGGCCGGTCGCATGGTAGGGGGCATCGCGGTCTGCACGGTGCTACTCAGCGTGGTCCTGCATGGCTTGAGTGCCAATCCATGGGTGTCGCGGCTGGCCCGTCGCGAGCATTGATTGACTTGTACAACTTTGCCCCTAGGCTTCAGGCTTATCTGTACAGAATTTCCGATTTGTACAACGTTGCCTGGAACCTGCCATGTCCGCCCGCCCGCCCTCTTTCGCCAAGACGTTCGCAACGCTTAACCCAGTCTCGACGATGCGCCGCATGTCGCAGCCGAGCGCCTGATGTCGAGCCGGGCTTGGCTGATCGCCAACGCATTATGGATGCAGGCCGGCTGGTGGGGCTGCGTGCTGGGCGCCAGACACCCCTGGCTGCTGATGCTGGTAGCGGTCGGCCTGGTGATCCATGTCGCGATCTGTCCACGGCCCGGCAAGGAAGCCACTGCGCTCTTGCGTGTGGGCGTGGCCGGTTGGCTGATGGATGCCGTGCTGGGCGCGCTGGGGGTTTTCGAATTTGACCAACCGCCCCTGCCCCTGTGGCTGGCACTGCTCTGGCTGGTGCTGGCGAGCGGGCTTCGCCACAGCCTGGCCTGGGCCCGGCAGCCGATGTGGTACGGCGTGCTGCTCGGCCTGATCGGTGGACCGCTGGCCTACATCGCCGGGGCGCCACTGGCCGGGGTCGGTTTGCCCTGGGGCACCCTTGGCACCGCCCTGCTGCTCGCGCCGCTGTGGGCGGCAGCGTTGCCCATCGCCCTGCGACTGGCCGCGCCGCGCTGACACACTCATGGCAGCCGCTACGGCTGGCGGCGGAAGAACAGACTCACCTGCCCCAATTCGACGCCCAACTTGCTCATGCTCGAACGATTGATCAGGGTGTCGTCGTCCATCAGGTACATCCAGTCGTCGAAATCCACCTCCCAATGCTTGCCATCCACCGGCAGGTCAAGGCGATAGCGCCAGCGCAGCGCGTTGCCGGCGACCTCGCCCAGGGCTTCGCCAATCACATCGCTCGCCCGGCCACGCCAGCGCTTGGGGCCATCCGGTTCCAGGGTCCAGACCCGCTGCTGGCGCGTGCCGTCGCTGTAGACAAAACGCTCGTCGAGGATCAGGCGCTGCCCCTCTCTGCGGCTTTCGATCTGGACGTGGAAGCGCTTGAGCACTTCGCCCGAGCGATTCTGGTACAGGCCCCAGGCTTGCACCGGCCGGGAAAAGAACGCCGCCAGATCCAGAGTCGGGCGTTCCTGGGCGTAGTGTTCCACGCCGACATTGCCGCAGCTGGCCAGCAACAGGCTGCCCATCAGTAACAGTATTCGCCGCATGTCTATCTCCTGTTCAGCAGGCTGCTATTCAGAACGCGCCTATTCAGCAGGACCGCCCAGCCCCAGCAGGCGTTGGCGCAATTGTGGATCTCGCGCCCGCGGGTCGAGCCAGATGTCGAAAAACGCACGGGCGAATCGGGCATCAGGCACTCGCCGGTGAAGCTGGTCGTCGACGTAGAAGGTGCAGCCTTTGCCGGGCAGGTAGACCCCGGTAATGCGCATGCCCGGCTGAACATCAACGAAGGCTTCACGCATTTCAGCGGACCACCGTTGCAGGGTGGCATCGTCCAGACTTACCCCGCCCAGGCGACGCATTTCATCCAGGCTGGCCTCAACCAGCGTGTCCCTTGACAGTGCACGGCGATACGTCAGTTCGAGCGCGAAGGGCTGGCCCCACGCCGGCGGCGCCTCGGAGCTCCACAAGCGCGCGGTGTACAGGCTCATGCCGAACCAGGTGAAATCGCCCCGGCCGACCAGGCGCGCCTCGGGGACGGATGGGCGCCAGTCCGCCGAGGCCGGTACCGAGAGAATCAGCAACAGCAGACAAGCCTTCGACAGGCGATGTTTGAAAATGCGTCTTGCGTCAGCCACGTTCATCAGCGCCTCCTGCTTGCAGCTCAATATTGTACAAGAATAGCTGTTTGTATAGCTTTATGCCGAGCAGCGGCAAAACTTGTACAACGTTTGCGGTGAACGCCTCTCCAATGCAGGTGAGTTTTGACTTTCCGCGATAGACCTGGAGGTTTTCCATGGCGACGCGCGCCAGGCAGTTTCGTCTGGCTCAGTTCGGGTCCAGCAAGCCGCCATTCCAGTTGCGCGACACCCGGCTCCCGGTAAATTTGGCCACGCCCATGCCCTGGGCAATCAAACGATCGCGAAAGCGGGTGACCAGCCGCCCCGTTTGCTCGGCATACAGCACCACTTCCGATGACGGATCACCCGGCCGGCGCAGAATCCGTGCAAAGCGCTGTCCCTCTTCGACGATATCGCCCAGCTCCTTTTCAAAGATCAACACCCCCGGCTGCGGTGCAATGATGGTTTCCATGTGGCCCATTTCCACCGCTTCGACAGGCCAGTCAGGGGGTGTTCGTGCCTCATCGATCACCCCATAACCGCACAGCCACGTGTACAGGCCCTCGGCATCCTGCTCGGCGAATCGATCGTTGACGTCGCCCTGCCCTCGCAACTCCAGGGTCGCGGCCATGCGCTGGTCGGTCCTGCCTTCGCTCAGCCACGGGGCAATGATGGTTTCTTCGAACGAACCGCCGCCGCCCTCATCCCAGATGATCGCGACGTCCATTTTCATCGCCGCCGCCAACGCGCGACCACGGGGCCAGAAACTGCGATGAACGTAGACGTAGGGCAACGCTTCGTCGTCGGTGTGCAGGTCGAGCATCACGTCGGCGGGAGCCGCCAGCTGCACCAGTTTTTTCTGCCATTGCTGGACATTGGTCATCGAGCGCTCCATCGCCGCCGACTGGTCGAACCCCCGGTTGAAGTTATGCTCGGTGGCGTCGTGGTAACGCCCCAGAATCCGCCCCTGGCGAAACTGCCCGATGCCCAGCGGATTGGCCTGCGGCACCACGGTCACGCTGCCCTTCAGCCGACCTTCGGCCTCGGCGAGCCGCAGGCGCTGCATCAACAGATGCAGGACCAGCATCCCGGCGATTTCGTCGGCATGCACACCGGCCTGCAAATGCACCTTCGGCCCGCGACCATCGGCCTCGAAACGCCAGGCACCGACCTGCACCGGTTCGCCGTTGTTATTGCGAACGTTGAACGAAACATCCTGCACCATGCGCTTGCCCTCCCCTGATGAGCGTTAACAATCGAGGTATTGCCGCTGTCGAAGCTGGAGATTGAACACACGTTCAACTAAGCTCGCCAACGTGGAACCACTGCCAAGGAATCTTCTGTGACCACCACCGTCCCGAAAAACCGCCGCGCCGAGCCTGACGAGCGCCGCGAACTGTTGGTTGCCGCTACCCTGCGTTGCCTGGGCCGCGACGGTCATGCCGGGATTTCGGTGAGGCGCATCGCCACCGAGGCCGGGGTGTCCGTCGGTTTGCTCAATCATCATTTCGGCAGCATCGATGCGCTGATTGCCGACACCTATCAGAAACTGGCGAGCGAACTCACCACGGCACTGCTCCAGGAAATCGAGCAGGCCGGCACACCCGCGCAAAAGATGGATGCGTTTCTCGTCGGCTCGTTTTCACCCAGGGTCATGGACCCGAAACTGTTGGGCGTCTGGGTGGTGTTCTGGAGCCTGATCCGCCACTCCGAACACGTCAGCCAGTCCCACGCCAAAACCTACGGCGCCTACCTTGATCTGCTTTGCCAATTGCTCGACGGCATGGCCGACAGCGAAGGCTTCAGGATTCACGACACGCGCCTGGCCGCCATCGGCCTATCGGCGATGCTCGACGGACTCTGGCTCGAGTGGTGCCTCAACCCCGAGACCTTCAGCGCCGCCAACGGCCTCCATATCTGTCGTTGCTGGATAAAGGGGCTGCGTCACGGAGCATTCAGCACCGACGACGTCCTGTGACGGATGCCGGCCGAAGATCATCGCCAGGGTACCGCTGACGGCGATCAACCCGGCACCGATCATCAACGACACATCCATCAGCGTGCCCCAGATCAGGCTCGACAGGGCAAACGCCCAGATCAGCCCGGTGTACTCGAACGGCGCCAGCAAGGTCGCCGTGGCGCGGCGAAAACTGGCGAACAGCAGGAACTGACCGATACCACCCACCAGCCCTGCCCCGACCATCCCCAGCCAGGCCGGTGTCGGCGCGGGGGTATAGGTCCACGGCAGCGCCACAACCATGCACAGTACAAACACCACGTTGGTGATCAGCATTTGTTCCAGCACCGAGGTCTGGCCGTCCACCTGGCGCAACTGGATATAGGTGAAGGCCCAGCACATCGCTGCCAGCAGCGTCAGCACAACCGGCACCGGTTCGCTCATGTTGTCCGGGCGGCAAGCAATGATCACGCCGGCAAAGCCGATGATCAGGCTGAACCACTGCCAGGCACTGGCGCGCTCCTTGAGAATCACCGTTGCCAGCACCGTGACCATGATCGGCGCGGAAAAATACAGGGTGGTCATTTCCGCCAGGGTCAGGTCCCTGGCCGCCGTGTAGTACAGCAGCCAGGCCACGATCGACAACAGGCCGCGCACCACCAGCAAGCGTCGGCTCGGTGAGTGCCAGGCCCGCAGGACCAGACGCATGCGTCCCGCGGCCAACACCACGGCGACCACCACCAGGGCGCGCCAGAACAGAATGGTCACCACCGAATAGTCAGCCACCAGCCACTTGATGGCCGCGTCCTGCAACGTCAGGAACGCGTAGCCCAAGGTGCACAGACCAATGCCCTGCAGCGAACGGTCAACCCGTGGCGAACTCATCAGGCTGACCTGCGCACGGGCGTGCCGCGCCGCTCGGCAAAGGCAAACAGCGCCTCGATCAGGAACGTCAGGCAGACATACACGCCGGCCACCAGCAACAGCGGCTCATAGACTTGCAGGGTCTGCGCCCGAACCACGTTGGCCGCGCCCAGCAAGTCGATCACCGCAATGGTCGAGGCCAGCGCCGTGGACTTGAGCAGCATCACGGTTTCCCCGGCCAGCGTCGGCAACAGCAGGCGCAACGCCCGTGGCAAGCGCACCCGCAACAAGGACTGACGCGGGGTCATGCCAAACGCCGAAGCCGCTTCCATCTCCCCCTTGGGCACCGCCAGCAGGCCACCACGAATGACTTCACCCACGTAAGCGCCCACCGACACCACCAGGGCGAACACGATGTACCAGTAACCATCGCGCAGGTAGGGCCAGAGAAAACTGCCACGGATCAGCGGGAACTGCGCAAACAGACTGCCGAGGCCGTAATAGAAGATGTAGATCTGGATCAACAGCGGCGTGCCGCGCGTGACGCTGGTATAGAACAGGCTGACCTTGGCGATCACCCTGTTTTTCGAGATCCGGGCCAGCGCCACCAACACGGCCAGCGCGTAACCGAACACGCTGGAAACCAGCAGGATGGTGATGGTCGTTTGCAGCCCCCGGCCCAACAGCGCCGCGTATTCAACTGTCCACGCTGGAATCATGTCATTCACTCAGCCAATGGCATCCAGCGACGAATGCGTCGCTCGAGCCGTCCCGACAGGTAGTTGGACACCAGCGTCACCGCGTAATACAACGCGGCGGCCGTGAGGTAGAACAACAGATAGTGACGCGTCGAACCCGCGCCTTGTTTGGCGGTGTAGAGCAACTCGTTGGTGCCGACCACGCTGATCAGCGCACTGTCCTTGATCAGGTTGATCCACAGGTTGGCCATCCCCGCCATCGCATACGGCGCCATGATCGGCAGCGTGACGCGACGAAACAGTCCGAAGCCGTGCAGGCCGAAAGCCTTCGCCGATTCGATCTGACCGTAGGGGATCGCCTGGATCGCCGCCCGGAAAATCTCCGAGGCGTAAGCCCCCTGCACGAGCCCCAGCACCAGGATCGCCGCCAGTGGACCGCTCAGGTTCACCGCGTCGTAACCGAGCCGGGCCATCAGCGAATTGAGCAACATGGACCCGACGTAGTACAGGAGCAGAATCAGCAACAACTCCGGCACCGCCCGGAACAGCGTGGTATAGACCCGCGCCACGGCGGCAATCGGCTTGGGCGCGCCCAGCTTGAGGCAGGCCACGACCAGGCCGATCGCCAGTCCGACCACAAAAGCCCCCGCCGAAATCTGCAGGGTCATCCAGAGTCCCTTGAGCAGCGCCCCGCCCCACCCTTGTTCGGTGAAATTGATCAAATCGAACATTGCTGGCATTTCACTCTCCAGTCATGGCCGCGACAGCACCGCCGGCCCCTGTGGGAGCGAGCTTGCTCGCGATGAGGGCATAACAGTCAACATCATGGGTGACTGAACCACCGCTATCGCGAGCAAGCTCGCTCCCACAGGGATTCCATTTGCCACAGGTTCTGCGTTTGGCTTTGCGTCAGAACGTCGGTTTCACGCTGGTACCGAAGTAGCTTTGGGAGAGGTCGTCGTAGTCCTTGCTCGCCAGCAGGGTCTTGATCGCCGTGTCGAGTTTGGCCTTCAGTTCGGTGTCGTCCTTGCGCAGCCCGGCGCCTACACCCTTGCCGAAGATCGGGTCGTAAGGCACCGCGCCGAGGTAGGCCAGGTTGCTGGCGTCCGGGGTCTTGACGAAGGACGCCATTGCCGTGCCGTCGGCCATCATCAGGTCGATACGCCCGGCGATCAGGTCGGCGTTGGCCGAGTCCTGGGTGTCGTAATACTTCACATCGGCGATTTTTTCGTAGTAGGTCTTCAGGTAGCTGGCGCTGACGGTCGAGTTCTGTACGCCGATGGTCTTGCCCTTGAGGTCATCCGGGTATTTGGTCACGGAAGTGCCCTTCGGCCCGACCAGCGCGACAACCGAGTCGTAATAGGCCTTGCTGAAGGCGATCTGTTTTTCCCGCTCCTCGGTCACCGACATCGAAGAGAAAATCACGTCGATCTTCTTCGCCAGCAGCGACGGAATGATCCCGTCCCACGCCACTTCCTTGATCTCGCATTGCGCTTTCATTTCGCTGCACAGCTTGTGGATCAGATCGACCTCAAAGCCCTTCCACTCACCGTTGGCCTGTTTCTCGGTGTACGGCGGATAGGGTTCGGCGGCGACCGCGAACCTGATGGGCTGCGCTTGTGCCGCGCTCATGCCCGCCAGCAATACGCAGGCCGCGCCGGTCAACCAGTGTGCAAAACGTCGATTTCCCATGATGTATTCCCGTCTTTTTATGTGTTAGCGAGTTTGATGAGCGTTGACGAATTGTCGGCAGCGCTCGCTGCGTGGGTGTACGAACACTTCGTCCGGCGAACCGGTTTCCTCGATCAGTCCTTGATGCAGAAAGGCGACTTTGGAAGAGACATCGCGTGCAAAGGCCATTTCATGAGTCACCAGGATCATGGTCCGGCCTTCTTCGGCGAGAGAGCGGATCACCCGCAGCACTTCCCCGACCAGTTCCGGGTCGAGTGCCGAGGTGGGTTCATCGAACAGCATGACCTTGGGCCGCATGGCCAGGGCCCGGGCGATGGCCACCCGTTGTTGCTGTCCCCCGGAGAGAAACGCCGGGTACTCGTTGCGCTTGGCCGCCAGCCCTACGCGTTCGAGCAAGGCTTCGGCCCGTTCAGTGGCCTCGGCCCGGCTTTCACGCAGGACCTGGGTCGGCGCTTCGATCAGGTTTTCCAGCACCGTGCGATGGGGCCAGAGATTGAAGTTCTGGAACACCATGCCCAGGCTGGACCTGATGCGCACAAGCTGCCTGGCATCGGACACCAGGGGCGTGCCGGGCCGCGTGTGGTTCAGGTGGATGCTTTCGCCATCCACCAGAATCCGCCCCTGATCCGGCACTTCGAGCATGTTGATGCAGCGCAGCAAGGTACTTTTGCCCGAGCCGCTGGCCCCGATCAGGGAGATCACCTCGCCCTCGCGGGCCGTCAGGGATACGCCCTTGAGCACCTCGATGTTGCCGAAGCGTTTGTGCAGTTGTTCGACCTGGATCATGGTGCGGCCCGCGACCGGTTCGACCACCGCCGAAGGGGTCTCGCGGCTGATGATCGGCCGGGGCGCCTCACCCTTGAGCACCAGGACAAAATCGCGAATCCGCTGGCAGGCCTCCGCCAGGCGGTCTTCACCGAGGGTGAACGACAGCCGCACAAAACCTTGTGCCGGTTCGCCAAAGGCCGCGGCATCCAGTACCGATACCCGCGCCTCGCGCAACAGGCGCCAGGCGAACTCCAGCGACGTCAGGCCGGTGGCGCGTACATCCAGCAACACGAACATGCCGGCGTCGGGTTTGAGTACTTCGATCCCCGGGCAATCCGATAACCCCGCCACCACCAGATCACGACGACGGAGATAAATGTCGCGCATGCCGTGGGTCACTTCGTCGTGGGCCTGCACGGCCTTGAGCGCGGCTTCCATGACAAACCCCGGCAAGCCGTAGTTCATGCTCAGCACCAGGGTTTCGGCATGCGCCACCAGCGCGGGATCGGCAACGATCCAGCCGATGCGCCAGCCGGTCATGGCATGGGACTTCGACAGGCTGCCGATCACCACGCACCGCTCGGCCATGCCCGGCAACGCGGCCAGGCTCAGGTGCTCGCGCTCGAATGTCAGGCTCTCATAGACCTCATCCACCACGACCCACAGGTCATGGGCGATGGCCAGGTCGGCGATCGCTTGCAACTCTTCGCGGTTGAGCACTACGCCAGTGGGGTTGTTGGGGTTGGAAAAGAAAATCGCCTTGGTGCGCGGGGTAATGGCCTTGGCCAGCACCGCCGCGTCAAGGCGGAAATCGTCGCCCGCCGAACAGGGCGCCCGCACCAGCGTGGCGCCGGAGGCCTTGAGGGTGGCTTCGTAGGTCACGTACATCGGATCGAGGGCGATCACCTCGTCGCCGGCACTGAGCAGGCACATCGAGGCAACGAACAGAGCATTTTGCGCACCGGCCACGGTAATCACGTTTGACGCTTGCAGCTCACGGTCGAACAGCTTGCCATAGCGTGCGGCGATGGCTTCGCGCAACGCCTGGCGACCGGCAATTTCGGTGTAGTGGGTATCACCTTCGCGCAGCGCCTGGATGGCGGCGTCAGTGATGAAATCAGGGGTGGGGAAATCCGGGTCGCCGACACTGAGGATGATCACATCCTCGCCGCAACGCCGTGCTTCAAACGCCGCATTGTGAATATCCCAGGCAGCAACACCTTGACCTGAGATCCGCTCAACAAAGGGTGAAAACCGCATGCCAGTGCCTCGTTCGAAATGAAGAAACGCAAGCCCGCAACCAGCCGGGAGAGAAGGTCGAACGAACATAGCCCAAGCTGAACACTCGTTCAACAGAATACTGATCAAGGTTCGCGTTCAGCGTAAACAGGTCGTTTTTGCGACAGTCGCGGCGTTTTTGCGTATAGGCCTAACCGGGCATGCAGAAGGCAGCCGGGCGACTATGCTCCTGTGAAGTTCCCCGGTCGGAAAACAACCAATGCAATCAGGTGCTTCCCTGCTGACGCGACCCGCCCGGCTATTGCTCTGCGGCGTGCTCGCTCTCGGCGGTTGCGTACGGCTGGGACCGGACTTTCAACCGCCGGGCGAGGCCTGGGTCGATCACTGGAACACGCCGGCGATCGAACACGCCAGCCAGCGCACCCTGCAACCGGACATCCGCCAGTGGTGGCAAGTCTTCGCCGACCCGGTGCTCGACCAGTTGATCGCCGCAGCGGATGCGCACAATTCCAGCCTGAAGATCGCCGGCCTGCGGGTGATGGAAGCTCGCGCGCAGTTAGGCATCGCCCAGAGCGGACGCTACCCGCAACTGCAACAGGTCGCCGCCGACAGCGTGTACGTCGACCGCCATCAATCCGGGGGCAACAACCCGGTCGACAGCCAGTTCTGGCAGCACAGCGCCGGCTTCGACATCGGTTGGGAACTGGATTTCTGGGGCCGTTTCAGCCGGGCCATCGAGTCTTCCGATGCCAGCTACTTCGCCGCCGAGGCCAACTATGAAGACGGCCTGGTGCTGCTGCGCGCACAAGTGGCGGACACCTACTTCGTCCTGCGCACCACCGAAGCGCGCTTGCGCGTGGCCAGGGAAAACGCGAAACAGCAACTACGCAACTACGAGATCACCGAAAGACTGTTCAAAAGCGGCCAGACTGCCGAACTCGACCTGCAGGGGGCCAAGACCCAATACCTCGCCACCTTGAGCACCATCCCCGGCCTGGAAGACCAGTTATCGCGCACCCGCAATGCCTTGACCGTGTTGATCGGGCAACCACCCGGTGCACTGCCACTGGTCGTCCAGAGCACCGGGTTGATTCCGTTGGTGGACCGTGCCGTGTTGCAGGACGTGCCGGCCAATCTGCTGTTGCGCCGCCCGGACGTGCGTGCCGCCGAACTGAATGTTGCCGCGCAGTCCGCATTGATTGGCGTGGCCGAAAGCGATTTCTACCCGTCCCTGTCGTTGCTGGGCAGCATCGTCTGGTCGACCGATACCTTGAGCGGTACGTCGCGCAGTTTTGATCTGATCGGCGGGCCCAGCCTGCGCTGGAACGTGTTCGACCATGGCCGTATCAGCAACAACGTGCGGGTCCAGGATGCGCGCTTGCAGCAATTGATCGAGGCCTACCGCGACAAAGTTCGCCAGGCGGCTCGCGAAGCGGATGATGCCGCCAACGGCTTGACCTACGCGTTGCAGCGCGAACGCATCCTGCGCGAGGCCGAAGGCGCGGCCAAACGCTCGCTGGACCTGGCCGTCATCCTGTACCGCGAAGGTTATTCGGATTTCCAGCGCGTGCTCGATGCCCAGCGTGCGCTGCTCGAACTGCAGGACAGCTACCTGCTCAGTCGAGGCGACGCGGTGAGTAATGTGATTGCCCTGTACAAGGCCATGGGCGGCGGCTGGTACAGCGCCCAGCCCAGGGTCGACGCAGCCACGCGCCAACAGATGGAACAACGCACCGACTGGGGCGACCTGCTGAACGAGCCCCCGGCCGCGCAGCCCGCCTCCCCCCTTGCCCAACCAGGTAAACAGCCATGAGTGAAGCCGCCTCCACCCCGCCGCCAGCGGAACCCGCCGCCGACCCGACGAAAAAAGGCGTGAAATGGGTGTTACTGCTGATTGTCGTGAGCCTGGCCTGGTACCTGCTGGCTGACCGATTCACGCCCTATACGCAGCAGGCACGGGTGGGCGCTTTTGTCATTCCGGTGGCGGCGGAAGTTTCCGGCCGGGTGATCCGCGTCAACGTGCGCAACAACCAGGACGTCAAGGCCGGCGACGTGATTTTCGAGATCGACCCGCAGCCCTATCAGATCGCAGTCGATCGGGCCCGGGCGGACCTTGAATCCACCCGTCGTCAGGTCGGCGCCAGCACCGCCGGAATAGCCTCGGCACAAGCCAACTTGCGCGCGGCGCAGGCCAACGAACTCAAGGCCACGCAGGACAACCAACGGCTGGAAGGCTTGTATCGCCAGGACCCCGGAACCATTTCCGTGCGCCTGCTGGAAGTGTCCCGCGCCAACCGCGAACAGGCCGTCAGCCAGGTCGCCGCCGCCCGCGCCGAAGTGCAGCGCGCCCGCGAGCAGGAAGGCGGCAACGAGGAGTCCAACGCCCTGCTGCGCAGCGCCGCCACTGCCCTGTCGAAGGCCGAACTGGATCTGTCCAACACCCGGGTCCATGCACGCTCGGCCGGTTTGATCACCGACCTGCGCACCGACGTCGGCCAGTTCGCCGCGGCCGGGAACCCGGTGATGACCCTGATCGCGATCCACGATGTCTGGATCAGCGCCGACATGACCGAGAACAACCTCGGCCTGGTCCGCCCCGACAGCCCGGTACTGATCGCACTGGATGCGCTGCCCGGCGAAGTGTTTGCCGGGCGCGTGCGCAGTGTCGGTTATGGGGTCAGCGTCGGTCAGCCAACCGCACCCGGCAGCCTGCCCACGGTGCAGAACAGCCGTGACTGGCTGCGTCCGGCGCAGCGCTTTCCGGTGATCATCGAGTTCTCGCCGGACGCCTTGGCCATGCTCAAGGACAACCGCGCCATTCGCGCCGGCGGCCAGGCCGAGGTCATGGCCTTCCCGTCCGAGGGCAACGTCCTCAATCCCCTGGGCCGGATGTTTCTGTGGCTGATGAGCTGGCTGTCTTATGCCTACTAAGCGCTCGCCAAGGGCTCAGCGCGCGTTGCGCCTGGCCAGCGGCACCGCGCTGTGCCTGGCCGCGAGTTTCGGCCTGGCGTTGCCGATCCCGTTCCTGGCGCCGGTGCTGGGTGCCTTGCTGCTGGTCAGCCTCAATCGTCCGTTGCCGTTCAAGGCCGCCCTGGTATTGGCGGTGACCGCGATGCTGACCACCGGCATCGGCCTGCTGTTGATCCCGGTGCTGCGCTATTACGCCTTCAGCGGTGTGCTGTTGATCGGCATCGGCCTGCTCATGGTCTTTCGTTTCGGCCAACGGGGCGGCAACAACCTGGTGGTGACCTTTCTGGTGATCGGCCTGACCATGATCCCCTCGGCCGGGGTCGCCGACTTTGGCCTGGCAGCGATGGTCATCAAGGCGCTGATCTGTGGCTTGCTGCTGGCGGTGATGATCGGCGCATTCAGCCACTGGCTGTTCCCCGAACCGGAGAATGCCCCAGCGCCGCCGCCCGCCGCCGCACTGCCGGAGGCCGAGGTTGACCGGGTGGCGCTACGAGCCACCCTGATTGTGATGCCGACCTTTCTGCTGGCGCTGATCGATCCCGCCAGCTACCTGCCCATCGTCCTCAAAGCCGTCAGCCTCGGCCAGCAGAGTTCCAGCACCAACACACGCGACGCCGCGCGCGAGCTGATCGGCTCGACCTTGCTTGGCGGTCTGCTGGCGATCCTGTTCTGGAGCGCACTGAGCGTTTTCGTGCACCTGTGGATGTTCTTTCTGTGGATGCTGCTGTTCGCCCTGATCCTGGCGCGCAAGCTCTATGGCCTGAACCCGGGCCGGCTAAGCCCGGGCTTCTGGCTCAATACCCTGATCACGCTGATTATCCTGCTGGGGCAGTCGGTTCAGGACAGCCAGTTGGGCAAGGACGTGTACACCGCGTTCGCGATTCGCATGGGGCTGTTTATCGCGGTGACGCTGTATGCGTGTTTGATGGTGCATTGGCTCGATCAGCGACCGGCCACA
Source organism: Pseudomonas sp. MIL9 (assembly GCF_016887925.1). Classification (NCBI taxonomy): domain Bacteria; kingdom Pseudomonadati; phylum Pseudomonadota; class Gammaproteobacteria; order Pseudomonadales; family Pseudomonadaceae; genus Pseudomonas; species Pseudomonas sp. MIL9. The sequence continues at coordinate 52,490 of NZ_JAFEHE010000001.1, forward strand.
AAAATCAGTGCGAGCCTGCACTGATCTTGTGGCCTGTACTGATCTTGAGACTCCCGGCAAGGCGGTGGTCCGACAAGCGCCCTTGCCAAAAGGTCGGTCTACACCTGCTCAGGGATTAACCTGATACCCCTTCCCCTGCAGGCAGCTGGTATAAGCGGTGGAAGTGGTCGAGGCGTTGGTTTTCTCCTGGGCTCGCCGTTCCTGGCGCTGGCGCGAACCACCGACCACGGCACCTGCGGCGGCGGTCTGTTTGGCGCGGTCCTGGCGGTAGTCCTGTTTGGTGTCCTCATCGACGCGATCATAGAACTCGTCATGCTGACGTCCACGCACCTGCGCCGCCGTGGCACCGGCGGCCGCCCCCGCCGCCGCGCCCTTGACCCGTCCACCGGAAGGCGTCGAGGTCGTCGATGTACTGCTGGCGGCAATGCTGTTGCATTCATTGATGTCGAGTTGGGTCTGTTGCGAACTCTGGCCCTTCATCGGTACTACCGTTTGTGCCCAACCCTGGGCACTGAAAACCGACAATACGACGCACAGGCCGATGGGCGACAATCTGTTCATGATGTCCTCCGGATGGGCGCGACTGGCCCTCAGAGAGTGTAGATCAGCGCTCCTCGCCCAACTGTTCCAACCCGACAGTTGAATCAAGCAAGGACCCTGCAGGAATCATCTCGCTCGACAAATGGAATGAAAAGACAGGAATAGTTCGGCTTTCGAGCAAGCTCGCTCTTACAGGTTTTGTTGTGCGGTCTGAGTCGGCCTCCTATCAGTTCTGCTAGTACCCGAATCTTTCCAAGCGCTTGATACTCAGACCCTCCCAGTCCTTGAAAGCCCGGAGCGCCAAATGTCCCATTCAAAACAGCCCTGGCTTATCCGCTATCACTATGATCCGCTGGATCAAATCACCAGCCATACCCTGTCAAGTACCCTCACTCGTCATCGCTTTTATTGCAAAAACCGACTGGCAACCGAAATACAGGGGGCAGTCGGGTACTCCATCGTGCAGCACGGCAACTTGCTGCTCGCTCAGCAACAGCACCAACACGATGTGCACGACGCCGCATTATTGGCCACTGACCTGCAACGATCTCCGTTGCATGCCCTCAAGAAAAACGCCCAACCGCAGCCTATCGCCTACTCCCCTTACGGACATCGTTCCGCTGTCAGTGAGTTGCTCGGTTTGCTGGGCTTCAATGGCGAACGTCAGGACCCTGTGACCAGGCACTATTTATTGGGCAATTACCGGGCGTTTAATCCGGTTCTGATGCGATTTAATAGCCCGGACGGTTTGAGTCCGTTCGGGAAAGGTGGGTTGAATGCGTATGCGTACTGCAAGGGAGATCCGATTAATTTCGGAGATCGTAGTGGTCGGACACCTAGTGCTTTCCTGGGGCTATTTAAAAAAATATCCCAAATGCCCGATATATTGGAGAATATAATCCAGCAACTTCCCGGAAGAGACTTGGTTAGCCTAGCTCAAACATCCAGCAAAATGAGGAACATTGTTTATAGTTCAGTAAAACAACTACCAGAAGAATTAACCGGTGTAAAATTCGTCGCGATCAAGCCTAATTCCGTTACGATCATTGGCTTCAGAAAAGGTCCATTTTTTGCCAGTGACGGTACTATTGAGAAAATAGGCAGTGGAATGACCACCGGAATATTGCCTGTTCAACTACCAATGGCCGGAATAAAAACACAAGTCTCAAGCAAAAAAATAATCATGAACGTTCCAGAGCTGGCAAACGACATTCGCTTCACTGAACCTGACAAAGTCTGGACACTCACCTCCAACCGTTGAACACACTTCTAATATCCCACTGCAACAGCAGTGGGATATTCATATAAGTGGTAACGCCTTTCGACCAACCCCGGTGCTTGTGCAGTTCAGGCATCCACGACCGTGGACTTTGCCATTGGATACAACTGCTCATCAAATTGCGAAAGCTTTGGATACACCAACGGCTGATCATCACTCAGATGTTGCAGCCGCTGCCCATAATCAACCAGAAACTGCTGACGTGCTTCATCGCTGATGTACGGCACATGCCAGGCCACGAACGGTTAAAGCACGTTAAACCCAACCTGACCTTGTGACCTGTACTGACTTTGTGGGGAGGGAGCTTGCTCCCGCTGGATTGCGCAGCAAGCCCTTCTTTTCATTCATCGTAGCGCCACTTCGCGTGCCGGCAAGGCGGTGGTACAGCAATAGTCCGGCTTTCGAGCACGCTCTTACAGGTTTTGTTGTGCGGTCTGAGTCGGCCTGACTATCAGTTCTGCTAGTACCCACCCCTTCCTCAATCCTTGATACTCAGACCCTCCAGCCCTTGAAAGCCCGGAGCGCCAAATGTCCCAATCAAAACAGCCCTGGCTTATCCGCTATCACTACGATGCGCTGGATCAAATGACCAGCCACACGGTGTCAGATACGCCGGCACGTCTGCGCTTTTATCGCAAAAACCGGCTAACCACCGAAATACAGGGGGCAGTCGGGTACTCCATCGTGCAGCACGACGACCTGTTGCTGGCGCAGCAACAGCATCAACAAAATGCGCACGACACCACCTTGCTGGCCACTGACCTGCAACGCTCGCCGCTGCATACCCTCAAGAAAAACGCCCAACCACAGCCCATCGCCTACTCCCCTTACGGACATCGCTCCATTGTGAGTGCTTTGCTCAGTTTGTCGGGTTTCAATGGCGAACGTCAGGATCCTGTGACCGGACACTATATATTGGGCAATTACCGGGCGTTTAATCCCGCGTTGATGCGGTTTAATAGTCCGGACAGTTTAAGTCCGTTTGGGAAAGGTGGGCTGAATGCGTATACGTACTGCAAGGGCGATCCGATTAACTACACAGACCCTACAGGTCACTTTACTTTTGGTCGACTCCTAAAAAATCTAGGTTTAAAGTCAACTACTTATAGCAGCACCCACACATCCAAATGGGGCGTAACCAAATACAGAAGTGGCAAAGCGTACGAAAAAATAAAAAACCTCGAACAAGAAATAATAGATACCGTAGCCAAAGCACAAATCGAAACATTTAATCAGGACAAAATAGAGGCATTGTCGCTAGATAGTCTCACCAACGGAGCGACGATAAAACTCCAGAATATTGCTTATAAAAAACTTCATTCTGGCAGCGATGCATTTCAGAACAGCAGTGATATAGCGCGCACATACAAAAGACCTCATCTTCCAGTAATGCAAAAACTAGCCGAAGCAGAACGAAGAGAGCATATCTCAATATTCAAAAAACTTGGCACTTTCAGGGGCGAATCAGAAAACTTTGAAAATACCGTAAGCTGGTTGAAGTTTCATGGGAAATATCACTTCCCAGACGACGCCCAATTTGAAAATTACGTACAGCGAATAAAATCAGTCAACCCGGACAAAGTTGTAGAAATAAGAACAGAAATAGACAGATTATCCAGCAAGTACTTCAAGCGCCGATAATTCGCGAGACTGCAAGATCAACGTACACTTAATTATCTCCCCACGCATAAAGCGTGGGGAGATAATTAAAAACTTAATCGCGTACTGCAACGTTATCGGCAAGCGGATAGAGTTTGTCATCAAACTGCGAGAGCTTTGGAAACACGAGTGGCAGGTCATCACTCAGATGCTGCAGCCGCTGGCTGTAATCCACCAGAAACTGCTGACGCGCTTCATCGCTGATGTACGGCACATGCCACGCCACAAACGGTTCCAGCACATCAAAACCAACGTAAGCCAGGGTCCCGCGCAGGATCGGCCGCAGCATGTCCTGCAACGGACCATGAATCGCGTCCTCGCCGAACATGTGTTCGCGACCACCCAAAGTCACGGTGACCAATGCCTTTTTACCGGCCAGGCCACCTTGGTCATAAAAGCGTTTGCCGCCATAACAGATGCCGGACACCAGCACCCGGTCGATCCAGCCCTTGAGGATGGCCGGGGTGGAGAACCAGAAGATCGGGAAGTTGAGGATCAGCAGGTCGGCCCACAGCAGTTTGTCCAGCTCGGCCTGGATGTCCGCCGCCAGCGACTGGCTTTTCACCCCCAGGCGTTGTTCCAGGGCATACACCAGGTATTCGGGGTTTTCCCGCGAGGAGAAGTCATCGGCGCTGGCCACCGGGTTCCAGTTCATTTTGTACAGGTCGCTGACCTGCACTTCATGGCCCTGCGCTTCAAGGGTCGCGACCGCTTGATCGCGCAAGGCCGCGGTGAAGGATTGTGGCTCTGGATGAGCGTGGACGATCAGTACTTTCATGGTGATTCCTTAGACTTTTTCCAGCGTAGGGTTTGAATTCGGGAGCGCGCGGCTGGCCAGCAAGCGGTCGAGCCAGTCGGGGTCCATTTGCGGTTCGGACGAAAACAGCAGTCCGGTGTAATCCTGGTGCGGCGGAGTGAAAATCTGGCTGCGTGAGCCGTGGTCGACCACCCTGCCCCGTTGCATCACCAGCACCTCATCGGCAATCGCGCGCACGGTGGCGACGTCGTGGGTGATGAACAGGTAGGCCACGCCCAGCTGTTGCTGAATACGATTGAGCAGTTTGAGCACGCCTTCGGCCACCAGTTGATCCAGCGCCGAGGTGACTTCGTCGCAGATGATCAACTGCGGGTCGGCCGCCAATGCCCGGGCGATGCAGATCCGTTGTTTTTGCCCACCGGACAGTTCCCGGGGCTGACGCTCCATGAAGGTGGCCGGGTCGAGTTCGATCATCTCCAGCAGCTCAACCACCCGTGCACGCATGGCCTTGCCCTTGAGCCCCAGGTAAAAGGTCAGCGGCCGACCGATGATATCGACGATGCGCTGGCGTGGGTTCAGCGCCGTGTCGGGAATCTGATAAATCATCTGTACGCGCCGCAGCTGCTCCTTGCTGCGCTGGCGAAAGTCCGCCGGCAATGGCTGGCCGTCATACAGCACCTGGCCCGAGGTCGGCGGCAGCAGACCGGTGATCAGTCGCGCGGTGGAGCTTTTGCCGCTGCCGGATTCGCCGATGACCGCCAGCGTCTGGCCACGGTACAGCTTCAGCGAAACGTCATGCAGCACCGGCTGACGACCGTAACTGGCGCAGCTGTTGCGCAGTTCCAGCAGCGGTTGCTCCTGCTGCGGACACGCCTTGGGTTCGGTGCGGAAACTGCGTACCGCCCATAACGACTTGGTGTAGTCCTCCTGCGGATCGCCGAGCATCTTGCGGGTTTCGGCTTCTTCCACCAGTTTGCCGTGGCGCAGCACCATGATGCGGTCGGCCATCTGCGCCACCACCGCCAGGTCGTGACTGATGTAGATCGCCGCGCTGCCGTAGGTTTTCACCGCATCGCGAATCGCCGCCAGCACTTCGATCTGGGTGGTGACGTCCAGCGCAGTGGTCGGCTCGTCGAAGATGATCAGGTCGGGATGGCACGCCATGGCCATCGCCGTCATCACCCGCTGCAACTGACCGCCGGAGACCTGGTGCGGATAACGCTGGCCGATCTGCTCGGGATCGGGCAGGCGTAGCACCCGATACAACTCCACCGCTTCGGTCATGGCCTGGGCACGGCTCATGCCGCCGTTTATCACGGCGGTTTCGACATGCTGATCAATCAGCCGATGGGCCGGGTTGAACGAAGCGGCCGCGCTTTGCGCGACGTAGGCAATGCGCAAGCCACGCAACTTGCGCAGGGCTTCGGGTTTGGCCTTGAGCAGGTCGATGCCGTCGAAATGCACCGAGCCGCCGGTGATTTTGCAGCCGTCACGGGTGTAGCCCATGGCCGACAGGCCGAGGGTCGACTTGCCTGCCCCCGACTCGCCGATCAGCCCCAGCACTTCGCCGCGCTGCAGGGTCAGGTCGATGCCCTTGATCAGCGGATGCCAGGCGTCTTCGTAGTGACCTTCGATGTGCAGGTTGCGGATTTCCAGCAAAGGTTTGCAGGTCGTCATGTTCAGCATTCCTTGAGGCCGCTGGATTGATGCAGCATCCAGTCGACGACGAAGTTGACGCTGACCGTGATCAACGCCACGGCCAGGGCGGGCAGCAACGGGCTAATGTCGCCAAAGGTGATCAGTACGGCGTTGTCGCGCACCATGCTGCCCCAGTCGGCGGTGGGCGGTTGAATGCCCAGGCCGAGGAATGACAGCGCACTGATGAACAAAAACACAAAGCAGAAGCGCAGGCCGAACTCGGCAATCAATGGTGCCGCCGCGTTCGGCAACACTTCCCGGGTTACCAGCCACCACAGGCCTTCACCCCGCAGGCGCGCCGCTTCGACGAAGTCCTGGACCACGACGTTCATCGCCACCGCCCGGGACAGGCGAAACACCCGGGTCGCATCCAGCAGCGCGATCACCAACACCAACGAGGTCGCCGTGGTGCCGACCACACTGAGAATCAGCAAGGCAAAAATCAGCTGCGGGATCGCCATCAGGATGTCCACCACCCGCGACAGCCCCTGATCGATCGCACCGCCCTTGATCGCCGCGACCAGACCGCTCAGGCCACCGAGCAGGAACGCCAGCACCGTGGTGAGGAAGGCAATGCCCAGGGTGTTGCGCGCGCCGTAGACCAGGCGGCTGAACATGTCGCGCCCCAGGTTATCGGTGCCCAACAGGAACTGCCCGCCCCACGGCGCGAAGCCCTCGCCCACCACCTGGGTTTCGCCGAAGGGCGCCAGCACCGGAGCGAACAGCGCCACCAGGATGTACACAACGATGACCAGCAATCCGAACTTGGCACTCAGCGGCGCCCGGACCATTTGTTTAAGCACGCTCATGGTCTACCCCTTTGGATGCATCAGACGTGGGTTGCTGGCAATCGACAGCACATCGGCGCTGGTATTGAGCAGGATGTAGGTCGCCGCGAAGATCAGGCTGCAAGCCTGCACCACCGGGATATCGCGCTTGGCCACCGAGTCCACCAGCAACTGGCCGAGGCCGGGATAGACAAACACCACTTCGACCACCACCACGCCCACCACCAGGTACGCCAGGTTCAGCGCCACCACGTTGACGATCGGTGCCAGGGCGTTGGGCAAGGCATGGCGGAAGATGATCCGCGACTGGCGGATGCCCTTGAGCCGGGCCATTTCGATGTAGGGACTGGCCAGCAGGTTGATCAGCGAAGCGCGGGTCATGCGCATCATCTGCGCGATCACCACCAGGCTCAGGGTCGCCACGGGCAGCACCGAGCGCTCCAGAATCGTGCCAAGGGACGCATCCGGCGCCAGGTTGGAAATGCTCGGGAACCAGTTGAGCTTCACCGCAAACACCAGGATCAGGATGTAGGCGACGAAGAACTCGGGAAACGACACCGCACTCAGCGCCGAGGTGTTGAGCAAACGGTCGAACCAGCTGTTGCGGTACAACGCCGCGAGCATCCCCAACAGCAATGCCAGTGGCACCGACACTATTGCCGCCAGCAGCGCCAGGCTGAAGGTGTTGCCCAGGCGTGCCCCGACCAGTTCGGCGATCGGTCGCTGGTTGGCCAGGGAGACACCGAGGTCGCCTTGCAACAGGTTCCAGATCCAGTGCCCGAAACGGGTCAGTGGCGGCATGTCCAGGCCCAGTTGCGCACGGAACGCTGCCACGGTTTCCGGGGTGGCGGATTGGCCGAGCATGGCCTGGGCGATGTCGCCCGGGAGCATGCCGACCGCGAGAAAAATGATCACTGACACCGCAAACAGCGATAACAGCCCCAATGCCAAACGCTGAAGTAGCAACCTGAAAATACTATTCACCGCGCAGTTCCTTACGAGGACCACCATTTCCAACTGTAGGAGCGAGCCTGCTCGCGATGGACGTCAACGATGACGCGGACAGTCTGAGTATCCGCGTTGCCTTGACCTTTCTCGCGAGCAGGGCTCGCTCCTACAGGGGTTCTTCATCTTTGCCGAACGCTTACGCCTGCCACCAGCGCTCGATTACGCGCAATCCATCCAGCTCACCGTAAGGCGCCGTCTGCCCGCCATGCGCGACCCGGTTGGAGCGCGCCGCCACGGAGCTGGCGAACAGCGGCACGATTGCCCCGCCGTCATCCCGACACAGCGACTGCATTTCGTTGTACATCTCGCGGCGCAGCGGGTCGTTCATCTCGCCACGGGCAGCGTTGAGCAGTTGATTGAAACGCGGGTTGTCCCAGTGGGTTTCGTTCCATGCCGCGCCCTTGGCGTAACCGATGCTGAACATGCGGTCGGCGGTCAGGCTGCTGTACCAGAACGACGTCGTGAACGGTTGCTTCATCCACACGTTGGTGAAGAAACCATCGGCCGGCTCGCGTACCACATCGATGTCGATCCCGGCCGCGCGGGCCTGCTCCTTGAACAGCACCGAGGCGTCGACGGCGCCGGTGTACGCCGCGTCCGAGGCTTGCAGACGCACCTTGAGCGAGTCCATGCCGGCCTTTTTCAGGTAGAAACGCGACTTGTCCGGATCGTAGCTGCGTTGTTCCAGCGCGGTGTTGATGAAGCGGCTGCCGGGCTGGATCGGGTGATCGTTGCCCACCAGGCCATAGCCATACAGCACCGAGGACAACAGGGTTTCACGGTTGATCGCGTGCTTCATCGCCATGCGCACGTCATTGCTCTGGAACACCGGGCTGTCGGTGAGCATCGGGAAGGTATAGTGCTGCGCACCCTTGGTTTCCTCGATGACCAGGTTCGGATTGCGCTTGAGCAGGGCCACGGTTTTCAGGTCGACTTTGTTGATCACGTCCACTTGCCCGGTGACCAACGCGTTGATTCGCGCGGCGCCGTCGCCAATGGCGATCAGTTCGGCGCTGGCGAAGTGCGCCCGTCCCGCTTTCCAGTAATCCGGGCTGCGCTCCAGGGTCATGCGCACACCCGGTTCGAAGTTCTTCAGGCGATAACCGCCGGTGCCGATACCGGCCTGCCAGTCCGGCGCGCCGTCCTTGCCCGGCATGATCACCAGATGATAATCGGCGACCACGTAGGTGAAGTCGGCGTTGCCCGAATGCAGTTCGAACACCACGCTGTCGCTGCCGTTGGCGCTGACCTTGGCCACGTCGCCCAATACGGTCTTGGCCGCCGAACTGGATTTTTCCCCGAGATGATGCTGGATCGAAGCGACTACATCGTCGGCAGTCAGGGTCTTGCCATTGTGGAAGGTCACGCCCTGGCGCAGCTTGAAGGTCCAGACCCGGGCGTCCGGGGTCGAGGTCCAGCTTTCAGCCAGTTCAGGGATCGCCGAGCCGTCGACGGCAATTTCGGTCAGGGTGTTATAGATCGCCGAGAACCCGACGAAGGTGAAGGTATCGACCCAGGAGCCAGGGTCTTTCGAGTCGGTGGTGCTGGCACCGGCCAGGCCCAGGCGCAGCACCCCTCCGGGCTTCGGCGTCGCTTCTGCCGCCATGGCGCCCAATGGCAGACCCATGGAGTACGCGCCGGCCATCGCTGCGGCCGCTGCGCTGTACTTTAAAAAGTCACGGCGCGCAAAGCTGAATTCATGGTTCGCTTGAGTAATCTTGTTTTTGTTATCGCTCATTGCATTGCCCCTGATTGAAAGCTAAGGAAATACCCGTTCAAAACCACCACGCGAAACACCGGGCCATGGCCCGGTGCGAACAACCTTTGAATCCTTTACCGTCACACCTGGATCGCCTTCACTTCGACGAATTCATTCAGTCCCTCTTCCCCCCACTCCCGTCCGTTGCCCGATTGTTTGTAGCCGCCGAACGGCGCCTGATAGTTGAAGGCCGCGCCATTGAGGAAACATTGGCCCGCCCGCAGTTGCCGGCCCAGTTGCAAGGCCCGTTCGGTGCTGCCGGCCCAGACGCCGCTGGACAGGCCGAACGGCGAGTCATTGGCAATCTGGATCGCCTGCGCTTCATCCGCATACGGAATCAGGCACAGCACCGGGCCAAAGATTTCTTCCTGGGCAATGCGCATACGGTTATCGACCTCGGCAAACAGCGTCGGGCGAACGTAATGGCCGCGCTCGAAGTCCGGCGCCGAATCACCACCGCAGAGCAACCGCGCGCCTTCGGACTGACCGAGGCGGATGTAATCCTCAACGGTGCGACGCTGCCCCGCCGAACACATCGGGCCGAGGAAGCTCTGTGGGTCGAGCGGATCGCCCATGCGCAGGCTCAGGGTCTCGGCCAGGGCCAGTTCCAGCGCTTCGGCATAACGGCTGGCCGGCAGCAACATGCGCGTCAGCGCGGTGCAGGTCTGCCCGGAGTTGATCATCACGTCCTGTACGCCATAACGCACCGCCGCCGCCAGATCGGCATCCTCGGCGATCAGCAACGGTGACTTGCCCCCCAGTTCCAGGCACACCCGCTTCACCGAAGGTGCTGCCGCTTGCGCAACGCGCACACCTGCGCCGGTGGAACCGGTGAACGACATCATGTCGACGTCCGGATGCCTGGCCAGGGCTTCGCCGACCTTGGAGCCCGGCCCGCTGACCAGGTTGAACACCCCGGCCGGCAGGCCGATGTCCTCGATCATCTGCGCCAGCAGAAACGCGTGCAGCGGCGTTTCCTGGCTTGGCTTGACCACCACCGTGCAACCGGCGGCCAAGGCCGGCGCGAGCTTGCCGACCAGTTGGTGCAGCGGGTAGTTCCACGGGTTGATGAACGCACAGACGCCAACTGCTTCACGGATCACCAGCGAGTTACCGACTTCACGCACCTCGTCCATCAAACCGGCGAGTCCGATGTATTGCTCCAGGCCAATGATCGGCCCGTCGACCTGCACCGAACGGCACCATTGCACCGGCATCCCCAGTTCAGTGGTGATCACCGCGGCCATCTCATCAGCGCGAGCCCGAAGTTGTTGGGCCAGTGCGCGGATGTAACCGGCACGCACGCTGGACGGCGTCCGCGACCAGGGCCCGAAGGCCCGACGGGCAGCGGCCACGGCGTTGTCGACATCCCGCTCATCACCCAGGGGCACGCGACCGGTGACTTCTTCGGTGGCCGGGTTGATCACCTCGGCGATGCCCTGCCCCGACGGGGTTTGCCAGCGTCCATCAATAAACAGTGCCTTGTGATCAAGCATCAACCTGAGCCTCCATCAATTCCCGGGCGCAACGGGCGATGCGCTGGCAGGCATCGCGCAACGGCGCCGTCCCCACCACCAACCCGAGGCGAATGTGTCCGGCGGCGCTCGGGCCAAAGGCTTCGCCGGCCAGCACCGATACGCCGTGGCGATCAAGCAGACGGTCGGCAAATGCCTGGGCGCTGAGGCCGGTTTCGCGGATATCGACCATCACGAACATGCCGCCATCGGGCTTCAGCGCACGCACGCCGGGGCAATCGGCCAGGCTTTCGCACACCAGATCACGGCGTTGCCGATAGGCTTCGCGCATGGCCTCCAGTTCCGGCAAATGGCTTTCCAGTGCGACCACCGCGGCGTCCTGGATAAAGTCCGGCGAGCCGTAGAGCATGCACAGCGCCAGGTTTTCCAGGTGCGCGGACAAAGACAGCGGCGCCACCACCCAACCCACACGCCAACCGGTCATGGCATGGGATTTCGACAGGCTGTTGAGGGTCGCGGTGCGCTCGGCCATGCCCGGCAGACTCGCCGGGCTGACGTGTTCGCCGTCAAACAGCAGTTCGCTGTAGACCTCATCGGAAATCAGCCACAGATCGTGGGCGATGCACAGTTCGGCCAAGGCTTCCCAGGTGCTGCGCGGCAGGCTCGCACCCGACGGGTTGTGCGGGCTGTTCAGCGCCAGGGCACGGGTCCGTGGCGTGATGCGGGCGGCGACATCTTGCGGCAGTACGCGAAAGCCGTTTTCCGAGCGCACCGGCACCGGCACGACCTTGGCCCCGCACGCACCGAACACGGCTTCGTAGGTGACGTACATCGGCTCGGCGACGATCACTTCATCGCCGGGATTGAGCACGCACTGGGCCACGCTGAACAACGCGCACTGAGCCCCGGCCAGTACCGTGACCTGATCCGCCGACACCAGTTGACCGCTACGTTGCTGATGCCGCCTGGCGATGGCTTCACGCAGGGCACGCTTGCCGCGCACCTGCGCGTAGTGGGTGTTGCCGGACAACAGGCTGTCGATGGCGCCCTGGACGATGGGTTGCGGCGTGTCGAAATCGGGGTCGCCGACCGACAGCAGCAAGATGTCCTTGCCTTGCTCCAGCATGGCCAGCGCGCGGTAGTGAATATCCCAGGCGGCGGCGCCGTCACCGGCGATGCGTTGAGTCAGATCGGAAAAGCGCATGGCCCTATTCCCTCCACAAAAGGTTGAACATCAGCGAACGCAGGCATGCTTGAGTTCGATCAGGGTGACGCCGTTGCGATTGAAGCCGTGGCGCAAATCGGTTTGCAGTTCCGCAAGGTTCTGCGGCTGCGTCACGGTGCAGCCGAAGGCACGGCCCAGCGCGGCGAAATCCGGGTTGCGCGGCAGCACGCCGATGGGCTCGATATCCAGCCCGATCATGTCGTCGCGAATCTGCCCCAGGGCGTCGTTGTTCCACAGCAACACCACCAGCGGACTGTCCAGCTCCTCGACCGCCGTCGCCAGTTCCTGTGCGGTGTAGAGGAAACCGCCATCCCCCACCAGCACCAGGCCCGGCCGTTGCGGTGCACCGAACTTGGCGCCGATACCGGCCGGCAAGCCGTAGCCCAGGGTGCCGTAGCCGGTCGGGTGCAACCAGCTGCGGGTGGCCTCACTGGCGAAGGCGTAGTTGCCGGTGTACGCCAGTTGGGTCATGTCGGTGCTGATGAAGGCATTGGCCGGCAGTTCGGCAGCGATGCGCTGCAGAATGGCCTGATGGATCGACTGCAACGGGCCATGGCCGGCCTGGATGGCTTCACGCAATGCCGCCACTTTGCCAATCGCGGCGCTGGCATCGCGGACATCCGGTGACAGGCGTTCGAGTACGGCGGCCAGGGTCTGCTGTGCGTCACCGTGCAACGCCACGGCGCACGGGTAGAAGTCGTTGAACTTGCACGGATCGATGTCCACCCGCAGCAGTTCGGCGTTGATTGGCAGGCGTTCGCGCCAGAAATCGGTGTCGGCCATTTCCGTACCGACCGCCAGTACCACGTCGGCTTCGGCGATCAGGTTCCAGCCCGGCTCCACGCACAGCGACGAACCGGCATTCAACGGTGCGTCCGGTGGCAGCAAGCCTTTGCCGGCGACGCTGGTGAACAGCGGCGCGGCCAGTCGGGTGCTCAGTTCGGCGAGTTCTTGCGCGGCATTCAGCGCGCCCCCACCGGCGATGATCATCGGCCGTTTGGCGCCGTGCAGTCTGGCGACCGCCTCGTCCAGTGCGGTGGCCGTGGGGGTGCCGCGACCGGGGCGACGCACCACGTCATTGCTCCAGTCGCGAGCGACCGGTGCCGACAACACGTTCAGCGGCACCGAGATGTGCACCGGGCGCGGACGCTCGCTGTCAAACACCGCGTAGGCGCGGGCAATCAGTTCCGGCAGGTCTTCGGCGGTCAGGGCCACGGCCGAGAACGCGGTGATAGGCGCGGTCATGGCGCGCTGGTCCTGGCACTCGTGCAGGCTGCCCCAGCCCTTGCCGAGGCTGGCGCTGTGGTTGACGCTGGAAATCACCAGCATCGGAATCGAGTCGGCGTAGGCCTGGCCGATACCGGTGGCGGCGTTGGTCACGCCGGGACCGGTGATGATGAAGCACACGCCGGGTTTGCCGCTGACCCGGGCGTAGCCGTCGGCCATGAAACTGGCGCCCTGTTCATGCCGGGTCAGCACATGACGAATACCGCTGCCAGGCAAGCCACGGTACAGCTCCAGGGTATGGACGCCGGGAATGCCGAACACGGTGTCGACGCCATAATTGGCCAGCAGACGCACCAGCGCCTGGCCACCGGTCAAGGTTTTGCTTTGCATGTTCAGTTCCTCATTCATGGCCGAGGCGAATCAACGCGTCGACGGCAGTCGTGCCCTGGGCACCGACCAACAATGGGTTCACATCGAGTTCGAGCAATTGCGCGGCGTTTTCGCAGGCGTAGTCGGCCACGGCACGGATCGCCGCCACCAGCGCGTCGAGATCCGCCGCCTCGCGACCACGGAAGCCTTGCAGCAATGCCGCGCTGCGCAGGCTCAGCAACGCCTGGCGAATGGCCCCGTCGGTGGTCGGCAGCAACAGGCTGCGACTGTCCTTGAGCAGTTCCACCAGAATGCCGCCAGCACCCATCACCAGCGCCAGGCCGAAGTCGTTTTCACGCTTGATGCCGACAATCAGTTCGGCCAGCGGCGGCTTGGCCATTGGCTCCAGCAGCAACTGATCGAACGCCACGCCGGGTGCGTACGCGGCAATGCTCGCGCGCATTTTTTCCAGTGCCGCGCTCAGGGCCACCTCGTCCTTGAGGTTCAGCGCCACGGCGCCGGCCTCGGTTTTGTGTGGCAATTGGGCGCTGACCGCTTTGAGCACCAGCGGATAACCCAGGGCGTTGGCGTCCTGCAGTGCCCGGTCCGGGGTGCTCAGTACGCCGTTGGGGGTGGGCAGGCCGAATACGCGCAAGGCCTGCTTGGCGTCCCATTCGTTGAGCAAATGGCCTTCGCCTTGCAGCGCTTGCGGGCACAGCGGCACCAACGCCGATTCACCCAGGGCCAACAGGGCCTGACGGTTGCGCTGGTAATTGGCAATGCGCCCCCAGGCCGCCAAGCCGTCTTCAACGCCCTGCAATGCCGCCACGCCCTGCTCATGCATACGCTCGCGCGCATGGGCCGGCAGCAACTCGGGGAAGGCCGAGGTGACGAAACCGGTTTTGCCGTGACGCTCCAGCGCCTTGCAGTACAGGTCCAGCAGCAGGTCACATTCCTTGCGTTCGCCGGTGAACTCGGCCGGGTAGTCGAGCACCAGCATCGCGGCATCGGCTTCGGTGCGCAGGGCGCTGTCGAGCATGCGGTTCAGTGCCTCGCCATCGCCCCAGATCGCCGTGGTGAAATCCAGCGGGTTGACCAGGTTGGCGTAGCTGGGCAGCACTTGCGCCAGCTCGCCGGTTTGACCCGCGTCGAGCTTGGGCAGCGCCAGTTCATTGCGCTCGGCGTAGTCGGCGATCAGCCCGGCGTCACCCCCGGAACAGGCCAGTGCGATCAGGCTGTTGCCCGCCGGCAGGTTGCCGCAGGCGACGGCTTTCAGGGTTTCGACAAAGCTCACCGGGCCGCTGACGCGGATCACCCCGAGGCGTGCGAACAGCGCGTCGTACAGCGCATCGGAGCCGGACAGCGAACTGGTGTGACTCAGGGCCAGCTCGGCGCCGATCTGCGACACGCCGGTCTTCAAGGCGATGATCGGCACGCCCTTTTCCAGCGCCTTGTGCGCGGCGCGGGCGAACCCCGGTACGTTCTTCAAACCTTCCAGGTGCAGACCGATGGCGGTGACCCGTGGCTCATCGAGCAGCACGTCCATCAATTCGGCCACGCCCAGTTGCGCCTGGTTGCCGACCGACGCCATGTAGGCCACGGGCAGCGAACGGTCGCTCATGGACAGGTTGTAGGCAAAGTTGCCGCTCTGGGTCAGCACCGCCACGCCCTTCTCCACCGCTTTGCCGCCATGGGCCACCGGCCACAGCGCGCAGCTGTGCAGGTAGTCGAGCAAGCCGTAGCAGTTGGGGCCGAGCAAGGCCATGTCACCGGCGGCTGCGAGCAGTTGCTGTTGCAGGGCCTGGCCTTCAGCGCCGGTCTCGGCAAAACCCGAGGCGTAGCAGATCGCGCCGCCGGTACCGATGGCGGCCAGTTCGGCCACGCAAGTCAGGGTCAGGTCGCGGTTGGTCGCGATGAACACCGCGTCCGGGCCGCACGGCAGGTCGGCCACGCTGCGCACACACGGCACGCCTTCGAGGCTCTCGTGCTGTGGATTGACCAACCACATCTGCCCTGGGTAGCCGCCCTCGGCACAACGCTTGAGGGCACGGGCCATGCTGCGGCCGCCAACGAACGCCACATGCCGGGGTGCGAGCATGCGTTTGAGGTTGTCACGAATAGTCTGGGACATGGGAGTTCTCCGGGCGATCAGCGCAGCAGCGGCCGCAGCAGTTCGCGGGAAATGATGTGGCGCTGGATTTCCGAGGTGCCTTCCCAGATCCGTTCGATCCGCGCGTTACGCCAGATGCGTTCCACCGGACCTTCGTCCATCAGGCCCATGCCGCCGAAAATCTGCACCGCTTCATCGGCTGCGCGACCCAGTACTTCGCTGGCAAACAGCTTGGCCATGCCGGCCTCGCCATCGGTCATGGTGCCCTGGTCCATTTTCCATGCGGTGTGCAGGGTCAGCAGTTCGGCCGCGCGAATTTGCGTGGCCATGTCCGCCAACTTGAACGACACGCCTTGATAGGTCCCGATGGGCTGGCCGAATTGCTTGCGGTCCGCCGCCCATTGCAGCGAGACGTCGAGCGCCCGTTGCGCCTGGCCGACGCAGTTGGCCGCGACCATCACCCGCCCGGCGGTCAGCCAGGCATTGGCCACGTCCCAGCCCTTGCCGACTTCACCGAGCACCTTGGAGGCCGGTACGCGGCAGTCGTCGAAGAACATTTCGAAGGTGTGATAACCACGGTTGCTCACGCACTTGGGACCACGGCGGATGGTCATGCCCGGGGTGTTGCGATCGACCAGGAACGAGGTCACGGCGTTGCGCTTCTTGCCGTTGTGCTCGTAGGTGTCGGTGACGGCGAAGACGATGGCGAAATCGGCATGGCCGGCGTGGCTGATGAAGTGCTTGCTGCCATTGAGGACGAAGTCGTCACCGTCACGCACGGCACGGGTCTTGATCGCGTTGGCATCGGAACCGGCACCCGGCTCGGTCAGGGCGAAGCAGTCGATCTTCTCGCCCTGGATGCACGGCAGCAGGTAGTCTTTGATCTGGTCGCCGGTGCAGGCCATGAGGATCTTGGATGGCCGTGCGACGAACACGTGCAGCGCCCAGGAGACCTTCGACAATTCACGCTCGATCAGCGCCTGGGACAGGTAGTCCAGTCCGCCACCACCGACCTCTTCGGGCATGTTGAAGGCGTAGAAGCCCGCGGCAATGGCCTTGCCGCGAATCTGCGCGGCGAGCTCCGGGGAGACTTCGTCGGCGCGATCGACTTCGGTTTCATAGGGCAGCAGTTCCTTCTCGACGAAGCTGCGTACCGAGTCCACCAACATTTCTTGTTCTTGGGTCAGTTGGAAATTCATGGGTGTTACCTGTGTTCGTTTGCAAAGAGTGGTTGGCGAGGCGGTTCGGGCTTAGCGACCGATAAAGCGTGCCGGGCGTTTTTCCATGGCGGCGCGCAACGCTTCGCTGCCGTCTTCGCTGCGCCCGCAGAGCAGGCCGGCGGCCAGTTCCGCTTGCAGTTGCTCGGGCAGGCTGCGGTCGGCGCCTTCGCGCATGAGTTTCTTGGTTTGGGCAAAGGCAAAGGTCGGCCCGGCGGCCAGGCGTGTGGCGAGCTCGCTGGCGACGGTCTGCAGTTGATCGTCGGCGCAGACTTCGCTGACCAGGCCCGCCGCGAGGGCACGATCGGCGCCCCACAGTTCGTCGAGGAACAACAGGCGCTTGGTTTGCTCGGCACCGATCAGGCGTGGCAGGTGCCAACTGGCGCCGGCGTCCGGCGAGTAGGCCATGCTGGTGTAGCCGGCCTTGAAGCGGGCCGACTGCCCGGCGATGCGCAGGTCGCAGCACAGGGTCAGGTCCATCCCGGCGCCGACGGCGGTGCCGTTGATGGCGGCGATGGTGGGTTTTTCCAGGCTGTACAAACGGGTCATCAGGGCGTGTGCGGTTTCGGTCCAGCCGTAGGTTTCCAGCGCGCCACGGGCTTCTGCCTCGGCCCACTCATCGAGGTCGGCACCGGCGCAGAAGCTGCGACCGCTACCGGTCAATACCACCACGCGTACCGCTGGATCAGCGTTGTAGGTGTCGAGCAAAGCGTGAAGGCTTTTCAGCGTCGGGATGTCCAGCGCATTGCGCTGAGCCGTGCGATTGAGGGTGATCCAGGCAACGCCTGCTTCGACCTGACTGAGCAGAGAATCGTGAGTAGTCATGCGGGTCCTCGAATTATTTTGTTTGTCTTGAGGTGTTGCGACTTGAGGCCATACTAAACGAGTGTTCAGTAAGCCGGCAATTGGCGAAGAAATGGGCTGTAACAAGTCAATTAACCAGCTAACACATTGTTTTTATTGAGTTATATGTCTATTGCGGAGCATGAGCCAAAACCGCTGTTACAACTTCGAACAACTGCCTACCGGGCCTCTCACCGAAGTTGCAGACGCAAACAACTGTGGGAGCGAGCCTGCTCGCGATGACGGCCGGACATTCAACATCGCTGCTGACTGCCGCACCGCTATCGCGAGCAAGCTCGCTCCCACAGGGGGATGTGCTAAAGAAAGTGAATTAAGCGCCTGGCAAACTCGGTGCCAGCACCGCTTCGCGCTTGCGATGGAACAGGAAGTACGCGCCATAGCACAGGGCGATAAAGCCGAAGCCCCAGTACAGGGATGGACGCTGGGTTTCATCCAGGGCCAGGAACACGAACAGTGAGCAGCACAGGGTGATGCACATCAGCGGCAGCACCGGGAACCACGGGGCGCGGTATTTCAGGTCGCTGAGTTTGCCGCCGTCACGCAGGTAGGCCTTGCGGAACTTGTATTGAGCCAATGCGATGACAATCCAGGTCACGGTGCCGGACATGCCGCTCACCGCCATCAGCACCATGAACAAGGTGTCGGCCGCGATGAAACTGGTCAGCAGTGACACCAGCGCAAAGCACAGGGTGATGCTCAAGGCGCGCAACGGCACGCCACGTTTGCTGAGCGGCGAGAGACTTTTCGGCGCCATGCCGGTTTTCGACATCGCCCAGAGGATGCGGGTCGAAGCATAGAGGCCGGAGTTGCCCACCGACAGAATCGCCGTAAGGATCACGAAGTTCATCAGGTCAGCGGCATAGGGGATGCCGACCATGTCGAACACCTGCACAAACGGACTTTCCATCAGGCCCGCCTGCTGCCACGGCACGATGGCCGACAGCACGATAATCGCCAGCACATAGAAAATCAGCACGCGGAACACCACGTTGCGCACGGCGCGCGGGATGCTCTTTTCCGGCTGGTCGGTTTCGCCGGCGGCCACGCCCATGATCTCGCAGCCCTGGAAGGCGTAGACCACAGTCATCATCACCGCGAATACGGCAGACAAGCCGTTGGGGAACAACGAATCGCCGATCAGGTTGGTCGCCATTGGCGCGGGCGCACCGCTGCTCAGCGGCATCACACCGAAAATCACCAACACGCCAACGACGATGAAACCAAGAATCGCCGCCACCTTGATCCCCGAGAACCAGTATTCGGCCTCACCGAAGGCGCGGGTGGCCATGGCGTTGATGCCGAACAGCACCACCACGAACAGCGCCGACCAGTACCAGATCGGCACCGCCGGGAACCAGCGCGTCATCAGCATGCCGGCAGCGGTGAACTCCAGGCCCACGGTGGTGGCCCAGCTCATCCAGTACACCCAGCCGATCATGAAGCCGGTGGCCGGACCGATGAATTTGGTGGCGTGGGTCTGGAACGAGCCGGACACCGGCATCTGCACCGACAGCTCCCCCAGGCAGACCATCACCAGGTACATCAGGAAACCGGCGACCAGGTAGGCCAGAATCGCCCCCACCGGACCGCCCTGGTTGATGGTGACGCCGGAGCCCATGAACAGGCCGGTGCCGATCACGCCCCCCAGGGACAGCATAAAAATGTGCCGGCTTTTCAGGGCACGGGTCAGTTGGATGCCTTTACGGTCGATGTTTTCACTCATGTCGGCACCTCAGCAGTCAGTGAGGTGCGCAGCGCAGGACAGGATGTCGTGGCGCGGGGAAGGATCAGCTTTACGGCAATTCATTATTATTATCTCCAATAAGCTTCGAAGACCGCGCTGCGGCGGTTGCGTCGATTATTGGAAAGCCATGTAAGGTCGCGTTGTACGTATGGATCGAAGTTGTAGAAAGTCGTAACAAAAATGTACGTCAGCTCTGCAACAGGGGTTCCAGCGCCTGCAGCGCGTGTTTGCAGTGCTCATCGAACGCAGGCGCCAACTGCCCGATAGCCGTTTGATCATTGAGCAGGGCCGCCTCTTCCAGCGATCTCAGAGCGCCAGCCAAGGCACGAAAACCCAAAGAGTCGGCGCTTCCCGCCAGACGGTGGGCCAGGTGAGCGATTTCAGTGACGTCGTCGGCGTCAATCGCTTCGCGCAGCGCCTCGCGGTGTTGCAGGATCGAGTCGCGCAGCACCGCCAACAGCCCCTGCACTTTCTGCTCGCCGAGCAAGTTACGGTGGGTTTGCAGCAGCGGCCAGTCGATGGCGCCCGCTTCCAGCAGCGGTTTGGGCGTCATCAACTGCCCGCCCATGGCCTTGCGCAGAGAGTCCAGATTCAGCGGCTTGGCCAGCACGCCATCCATACCGGCGTCCAAATACCCGCGAACCAGCGCAGGTTGTACGCTGGCAGTCAGGGCGAAAATGCGCGAGGTACGATTCGGCCCATCGTCACTGCGGATCCGTTTGCATAGTTCCACACCGGTCATGCCCGGCAGATGCACATCCAGCAGTATCAGATCGAACCGCTGCACGGCGCATTGGGCCAATGCCTGCTCAGCCTCTTCGGCCAGCCACACCTGATGGCCGTCCCGTTGCAGCAACCCCTGGACCACTTCGCGATTGAGTGCCACGTCCTCAACCACCAGCACCTTCAATGCCGGCCCTGCCACCGTGATCGGTCGTTGCGCCGTGACGCCTGCAGCGGGTTGCAACGTCAACTCGAACCAGAAGCAACTGCCCCGCCCGACTTCACTGGTGACACCGATGCTGCCACCCATTTGCTCGACCAGGTGTTTGCAGATCGCCAGCCCCAACCCGGTGCCGCCGAAGCGCTGCGCCACTTCCTCGCTGGCCTGGGTGAAGCGCTCGAAAATCCTCGCCTGCATCGGCGGGGCAATGCCGATGCCGTTGTCGGTGACACTCACCCGCAGACGATCGCCGCCTACCCCTTCAGGTTGCGCGAGCAACGACACTTCGACACTGACCTCACCGCACTCGGTGAACTTGATGGCGTTGGCCAGCAGGTTGCTCAAGACCTGCCGCAAGAATTGCTCGGCACCGTGGTGATACTCGGCGATGCGCGGATCGACCCGACACTGCAGGATGGTGTCGTTATCCAGCGCCTTGGGCTCCAGTAGCGTCAGCACTTCATCGATCAATTGGCGAATCGAGAAATCCACCGGTTCAGGCAGGCTTGCGCCCTCCTCCAGTTTGGCGAAAAACAGCACTTCATTAAGGATGGTCAGCAATCCCTCGCCAGCCTTGTGCAAGGCATCCAGGCGTTTACTGTCCTGCGGATCGAGGCTGGCGCCGCGCAACAACTCGGCCATGCCGAGGATGCCGTTGAGGGGTGTGCGCAACTCATGACTCATGGTCGCCAGGAACCGTGACTTTGCCAGGTTGGCCGCTTCCGCTTCGTCCTTGGCGCGCATCAGGCTGGCGGTGCGTCGCTCGACCATTTTCAGCAACTCGTCGCGGTTGTCCTGCAAGGCCAGCCGATCGCTTTCCCGGCGGTCGATATCGCTGAGGATGGCCCGGCGCATGTCGTCGAGGGCGTGGGCCACGGTGTCGATTTCGTCTTTGTGGACACTGCGCCGCTTGTGCAGGCGCAGCGGCTCATGCCATTCGCCGGCCGCAATACGCCGGGCGAACCCTGCCATGACTTGCAGGTGCCGGGTGACCAAACGGTAAAACAGCCAGGACAGTGCGATCGCAAGACCACAGAGGAACGCCCCCATCCACAACAGGCTGGTCAACCCGGTGACATACAGGCGCTGATACACCGCCCCCAGATCGGTACTGACTTCCAGTTCACCCAGGTGCCGCAACGGCCCGGACGGCGGTTGGTAGTTCAGGGCGAAACGTTCGACGCGCAACGGCCCGAGCGGATCCGGATTGCCATGCAGCAAGTCGAAATCCGGGCTTTTCAAATGCACCCGCGCGACATCGGAGAAGTCCACCAGGCCGCGCAACTGCACATTCAGTTGCTCCTGGTTCAGATCCCACAGGCTGCGCTCCAGGCTCGCCAGATAACCGGCGCGGATCAGGTCCATGCGCGAGTCGATGTCGCGCATTTCCCGACGGTATTCGATGTACAACTGCACGGTACTGGCGAGCACGGTGAAGCACAGGCTGAACAACAGAATGAACAGCAGCAGGCGCCGCAACAGGCCACCGGGTCGCGGGCGCATCATTGTTCGTTCACCGGCAGGTTGATCATGTCGCGGTAGGTGACTTCGCTTTCATTGAGCAAGCGCTCGATGTCGCCGGCATCGACCATGCGCTGCAGTTGCGCATTGATCTGCGGCATTTGACTGGCCAGCGGCGAGCGTCGGGAAACCGCGACCCGCAGGTAGTCGACGCTCAGGGCCTTGGGCAACGCGACGATGTCCTTGGCGCCCGCCAGACTTTCGATGTAGAGCTGGCCGGTGCGGCGTTCCTGGGTGATGAAATCGATGCGCCCGCGAATCAGCTTGCCGAAGTTCTGGCGGCTGTCGGAGACCCATTCGATGTTGTTGTTTTGCGCGACCATGCGATCGAATTCCACGCCGTAACTTTCACCGAACAGCAAGCCGCCACGGTAATGGGCCAGGTCAGCCAGGCGTTCGAACTGCACGGGGTGTTGGCGATTGATGAATAACGCGACCTCTTCGCGCAGCACCGGCACCGTGGAAAACAGCATGCTTTGTTCCCGTTGCGCGGTGCTGTAGGCCAGCACCACATCGACCCGGCCTTCGGCGGCATCGAGCAGGCAGCGTTTCCAGTTGCCCAGTACCACGGTTTCGACGTCATAGCCCAATTCACCGAACAGCTTTTTCACCACACTCGGCGCCAGGCCACGGACCTGCTTGCCGTCGCTCCAGGAAATCGGCGGGTAGACCGGATAATCGCAGTAGCGGACTTTTTCCCTGGCCGGGGCATTGCCCGCCACCAGCGCCAGCATCAGCCAGAGCAGTCGCCCCACGGCCGTCACGCCGCCAGGCTGGCGGTGAACAGGTAACCGGCGCCGTGGATGGTGATGATCAACTGCGGTTCCGCCGGGTCGTCGTGCAGTTTGCGGCGCAAGCGGCCGACCAGCACGTCGATGGAGCGGTCGTTGGGCACCCATTCACGGTTGCGGATCTGGTCCATCAACTGATCGCGGCTCAGGGTGTGGCCGCTGTTGCGCAGGAACACGCTGAGCAGTTGGTACTCGCCGTGGGTCAGCAGGGTTTCGCTGCCGGTGGGATCGATCAGGCGCCGGCGGTCGGTGTCCAGCGACCAGTCGGCGAACTGTTTGACCGGTTTGGCGACCGCCGCCACAGGCTGGGGCGTTTGCGCATGACGAACCCGACGAATCAGGTTTTTCGCCCGGGACACCAGTTCCCGTGGATTGAGAGGTTTGATCACGTAGTCATCGGCACCGCATTCGAGGCCGACGATGCGGTCGATTTCATCGTTGCGCCCGGTGATCAGGATGATCCCGACCTCCGAACGCACCCGTAGCTCACGGGTCAGGGTCAGGCCGTCCTTGCCGGGCAAGCGGATATCGAGCATGACCAGGTCCACGGTCTGGCTGGCCAGAAAGGTTTCGGCCAGTTCCGCCGTGGCGGCGCAATGAACCTCGTAACCCTCCTGGGACAGGTAGGCGTGCAACAGTTCGCGAATCAGCGGATCGTCATCGACGATCAGTACCCGAGGCGTCATTACTGGTTGTCCTGCTTATGCCCGAAGGCGCATTTCTTATTAGAGTGTTTTTCTGCATCAGCGCCAGAGAGTAGCCATTGCTGAACAACCGATCAACAGCTGCTCGTCTTGATACAGAACCGTTGGCGACCGCCCGCTTGCAAACCATCGACCCAGGCCTCGCAAATCTGGATGCCCTGCTCCGGGGTAAAGGTCCCCGGATTGAGTCCGGACTCCAGCCACAGGCCGTCGAGTAAGGCGCTGAGGCTGATCGCGGCGAGATCGCCATCGAAGTTTTCCCAACCCTCCTCCTGTGCCAGCTCCATCAACACCTTGCGCAGGATGGCGCGATACTCGCCGTAGGAATGGTCGTGGGCCTGGTTGATCGCCTCGGCGGTTTTCACCGCGCCCCAGAACGCCAGCCAGGCATCAATGAGTTGCGGGTCGAGCAATTCGGCGGAAAACGAGCCGCGAAAAAACGCCGACAAGCGTTCGCGGGCATTGGGTGCGGCCTGTTCCATGGCATCGCGCAGCAGGGTCATGACGCGCCCGGTGATCGCCATGTAGGCCTCGGCCACCAGTTCGTCCTTGCCGGAATAGTGATGGCTGATCAGCCCCACCGAGACGCCGGCCTCGGCGGAAATCTTGCGGATCGACGCCCCCTGGAAACCGTGGCGCTTGAGGCACACCAGCGTCGCCTCGATCAGATTGGCCTTGCGCAACTCCGGTTCCATGCGGGAAAAACGGGCTTCCTGATTCATGGGTGACATGCTCCTGGGTTCAATCATGGGGGCTCGCACTACGCCGGCAAGCTGAACGACTGTACAGCAAGAGCCTGTCATGTCTCCAGTCTGGTGTGCGTCTGTGACCCTGTGGGAGCGCGGCTTGCCGGCGATGGCGTCGGCACATTCAACCTCTACGTTGCCTGACACGCAGCCATCGCGAGCAGGCTCGCTCCCACAGGGTTTTTCGGTTGCTCATCCATTCCGGCTACACCCACACATCCTGTGGGAGCTGGCTTGCCGGCGATGGCGTCATTCCCATCAACAGAAGATCCGGATCAATCCCGATACCCCGGAGCGACCCGCTCAAGCAAGCGCAGCAATGCCGCCCAGGCCAATTGCATGGCATCCGGGTCGTTCAATTCACCTTCATCCAGCGGTCGGCCGGGGTCGTTGA
This sequence comes from Pseudomonas sp. MIL9, assembly GCF_016887925.1. Taxonomy (NCBI): domain Bacteria; kingdom Pseudomonadati; phylum Pseudomonadota; class Gammaproteobacteria; order Pseudomonadales; family Pseudomonadaceae; genus Pseudomonas; species Pseudomonas sp. MIL9. The sequence continues at coordinate 77,308 of NZ_JAFEHE010000001.1, forward strand.
ACTGGCGCTCTGTGTGCTCACAGACTTCAGCCGGGGGCAGCACCAATTCACCGGCCGCTTGCGCGGCCAGTTGGATTTCGCAGGCTTTTTCCAGGTAGTACATGCGCAAGAACGCCTGCCCCACGGTTTCGCCGACGGTCAACAAGCCATGGTTGCGCAGCATCAGCACCGGCTTGTCGCCCAGGTCCTGCACCAGCCGTTGCTGCTCGCTCATGTCCAGCGCCACGCCCTCATAGTCGTGGTAAGCGACCCGACCGTAGAACTCCATGGAGATCTGATTCACCGGCAACAAGCCGCACTTCAACGCGGCCACCGCACAGCCGGATTTGGTGTGGGTATGCAGCACGCATTGCGCATCTTCGCGGGCGCCATGAATCGCGCTGTGAATCACAAAACCGGCCGGGTTCACCGGGTAGGGCGACGCCTCCACGGCATGGCCGTTGAGGTCGATTTTCACCAGATTCGATGCAGTGATTTCCTCAAACATCAACCCATACGGATTGATCAGAAAATGATGCTCCGGGCCGGGAATACGCACCGAAATGTGGGTGAAAATCAGATCGGTCATGCGGAAATGCGCAATCAGGCGATAACAGGCGGCCAACTCTTCACGCAGGCGCTGTTCGGTAGCGCTGCGCGCAGGTGCGGCCGTCAGGTGAGTCGCGATTTCGTTCATTGTTTTAATTCTCCAGACTGGTCGGCTGGGCAGACAGTACGGCTGGACGTGCAAGGACGTCCAGCCACAGGCGGTTATTTACTGGCCCAGGCGTTGAAGCGCTCTTCAAGCTCCTCGCCATGGTCAACCCAGAAACCGACGTCCATCGACAACGCGCCCTTGAGGTTCTGCGGCGCCGTCGGTACCCATTGCGCCAGTTTATCGTCCAGGCGAGCGGCGGCCTCGGTATTGGTCGGGCCATAAGGAATCTGTTTCACGTAATTGACCTGGGCATCCGGCTGGTTGGCGAAGGCGATAAAGCGCTTGGCCTGATCGACGTGTTTGGAACCCTTGATGATCGCCCAGTAGTCCATGCCGTACAGACTGCCGGGCCACACCAGCCCCAGATGACTGCCGGTTTGCGCGGCGGCAGCGATGCGCCCGCTGTAGGTCGAGGTCATCACCACATCGCCGGCCGTCAGCCATTGCGGCGGTTGGGCGCCGGCCTCCCACCATTGGATGTAGGGCTTGAGCTGGTTCAGTTTGGCGAACGCCCGGTCCACGCCTTGCGGGGTATTGAGCACCTTGTACACGTCCTCGACTTTCACCCCGTCGGCCAGCAAGGCGAACTCAAGGTTGTACACCGCGCGTTTGCGCAAGCCACGTTTGCCGGGAATTTTCTGCACATCCCAGAAATCCGCCCATGAGGTGGGGGCCCGGGCCAATTTGTCGGTGTCGTAGGCGATCGCCACGCTCCACACCAGCGCGGCCGAACCGCACTCCTGCGCGGCTTCGGGGATCAATTGATCGGCATGGCCCAGGCGGGTCCAGTCGAGGCGCTCATACATGCCCTCCTCGCAGCCACGCATCAGGTCCGGACCCTCGATCTGCACCACGTCCCAATCGACGTTGCCGGTGTCGACCATGACTTTGATTTTGGCCATCTCACCGTTGTATTCGCTCTGGATCACCTTGCTTTGATCCACCACGCTGAACGGTTGGAAGAACGCCACATCCTGGGCTTTTTGTCCGGCGCCGCCGTAACCGACCACCACCATCTCCGATGCCGCCTGAGCGCTGCCCAGGCCCATGGCCATGGACAACACCAAGGGATAAAAACCGTGCTTGAGCGTTTGCGATTTCATCAGTGGTTCCTCGTGCAGGTGCCCGCCGAACTCAAGTCGGTGTGGCCCTTTTTTATTGTTGTGAGGTTCGCCCCAAGATGCGGGTGCCATTTCAAACTACTGCAAGGCTCAGTAAAAAAACAAGTTGATTTTTTACTGCGGGTAAATTTCTATAGAACAAAATAACAACACAAAAACCCTCTGTAGAAGCGAGCCTGCTCGCGATGGACGTTAACGCTAACGCGTGTTGTCTGGATGAACGCGTCGTCCTCAAGTCCATCGCGAGCAAGCTCGCTCCTACAGGTCAGACTGCCCGGAGTACCCGCACCATGCCGAGCCCGACCCCAGCCTTCGCGCACCTGTTCGAACCCTTGCAGATCCGTGGCAAGCGCCTGAAAAACCGCATCATGTCCAGCGGGCACGACACCTCGATGCCCACCGACAACCTGGTCAACGAACAGTTGATCGCCTATCACCGGGCGCGGGCCGAGGGCGGTGTCGGGCTGATCGTGTTGCAGGTGGCCGGCGTGCATGACAGCGCGCGTTATACCTCCCATGTGCTGATGGCCACTGATGACGCCTGCATCGACGGCTACCGCAAAATCGCGAAAACCTGCCATGCCCACGGCACCGTGGTGTTGTCCCAGGTGTTCCATCCGGGGCGGGAAATCATGGAGTCCAGCGATGGCTTGCTGGCCGTGGCCTACTCTGCCTCGGCGGTGCCCAACGAGCGTTTCCGGGTCATGCCGCGTGCGCTCGATCAAGGCATGATCGACGAGATCGTCGCCGGCTATGCCGCTGCTGCCAGGCGCCTGCATCAGGCCGGTATCGATGGCGTGGAAGTGGTCGCGAGCCACGGCTACCTGCCGGCGCAATTCATCAATCCACGGGTCAACCGCCGCACCGATGGCTACAACGGTGACCTGGAACAACGCCTGCGTTTCCTGCGTGAAGTGATTGCCGCCATTCGCGCCAGCACCGACGAACAGTTCATCGTCGGCCTGCGCATTTCCGCCGATGAGCGCGACCCCGAAGGGCTGACCGAAGACGAATCCCTGGCCGCCGTGCAATCGCTGCAAGCACAACTGGATTACGTTCACATCGTCGCCGGCACCTCGGCCTCGCTCGGTGGCGCGGTGCATATCGTGCCGCCGATGGCGATCGAGGCCGCCTACCTGGCCAAGGAGGCCGGCACCTTCAAGGCGGGCTTGAACATCCCGTTGTTCGTCACCGGGCGCATCAACCAGCCCCAGGAAGCCGAACTGATCATTGCCCGTGGCCAGGCGGATGTCTGCGGTATGACCCGCGCCCTGATCTGCGACCCGCAAATGCCCAACAAGACCGACGCCGGCCGCGCTGAAGACGTACGCGCCTGCATCGCCTGCAATCAGGCGTGCATCGGCCACTTCCACAAGGGCTTGCCGATTTCCTGCATCCAGCACCCGGAAACCGGACGCGAGCTGATCTTCGGTGAGCGCCGACCCGCGAGCACGCGCAAACGCATCATGATTGCCGGCGGTGGCCCGGCCGGGATGAAAGCCGCGGCTGTCGCCGCCCAACGCGGGCATGAGGTGACGCTGTACGAAGCCAGTTCGCAACTCGGTGGCCAGGTGTTGCTGGCGCAGTTGCTGCCACGGCGCAGCGAGTTCGGTGGCGCCAGCACCAATCTGCAACGGGAAATGGAACTGGCCGGGGTACGTGTGGTGCGCAATACCCGGGTCGACCGTGCCCTGGTCGAACGGGAAAAACCGGACATGGTCATCGTCGCCACTGGCGCCGAACCCTACTGGCCGCACTTCGAACGCGGTGGCGAATTGCAGGTGGTGGACGCCTGGCAGGTACTGCGCGATGAGGTGCAGATCGGCCGGTCGGTGGTGGTGGTCGACTGGCGCTGCGACTGGATCGGCCCCGGCATTGCCGAGCGTCTGACCCGTGCCGGGCATCAGGTGCAACTGGCGGTCAATGGCACCCATTGCGGGGAAAACCTGCCGCTGTACGTACGTGATCAACTGGCCGGCGAGCTGCACAAACTGGGGATTGCCATCACTCCTTACGCGCGTTTGTACGGTTGCGATGACAACACTGTCTACCTGCAACACACCGCCAGCGGCGAACCGATGCTGATGGAAAACATCGACACCCTGGTGCTGTGCCAGGGCCATCAGCCGGTGGACACCCTGGGTGCCGAACTGCAGGGACTGGTTGAGTTCCGGCGCATTGGCGACTGCCTGGCGCCGCGAACGGCCGAAGAAGCGATTTATGAGGGCCTGAAAGTCGCGTGGGAGCTTTGAGGCTGTTTATACTCCGGGGCTTTGACTCTAAATGACCGCTCTTTGCAGGCGCGAGCCCGCTCGCGATGGACGCTGACGATGACGCGCGCTTTCTGGATAAACGCGGTGTCTTGACGTTCATCGCGAGCAGGCTCGCTCCTACAGGGGGCGGGGCGTAGCCACCGGTTCGGAATTCCCCATGAGCAACAACAGCAAGACACCGCCTGAAACCGGCAGCGCCGAACCGCATTTTCTCGGCACGCGGATTCGTGGCCTGCGCAAACGCCGGGGCATGACCCTGGCGGAGCTGGCGCAACAAAGCGAACTGACCGCTGGCTACATCAGCCAGCTGGAGCGCAACCTCGCGTACCCGTCGATTCCGGCGTTGTTCAATATCGCCCGCAGCCTGGGGGTGACCATCCAGTGGTTCTTCGCCAGCGAAGCGGTCACCGCTCCCGAAGATGACGGCATTGTCGTGCGCAAGAACAGTCGTCTGAGCGTGCACTACGAGGACGGCATCATTGACCAGTTACTGACGCCACAGCCCAGTCAGCACCTGGAAATGCTGCATTCGCGTTTCCCTCCGGGCACCTACAGCCAGCAAAGCTACAGCCACGACGGCGAAGAAGCGGGTTACCTGCTCTCGGGGCGTTTCGAGTTGTGGGTCGGCGAGCGCTACTTTCAGCTCAACGAAGGCGACAGTTTCAGTTTCTCCAGCCAGGAGCCGCACCGCTACGGCAACCCTGGGGATGTCGATGCGGTGGTGATCTGGGTGATCACCCCGCCGACCTTCTAACGGCGCCCGCGACCACTCGGCTGCGCGGCACTCACACGCTTGAGGGTGTCGCTCGGCAACTCCTTGAACAGCGCACGATAGCTGCTGGAAAACCGCCCCAGGTGCCAGAACGACCAGTGCATCGCCACTTCGGCGACGGTGGTTTGCGACGGCGTGCTGATCAGCAATTCCCGGCGGGCGCTGTTGAGGCGACGCAGGCGCAGCCATTGGGTCGGCGCCATGCCGGTGAACGTCTTGAAGGCGTGTTGCAACTGACGCAGTGAAACCCCGGCAACCTGGGACAGCTCCAGCAGATTGAGGTGTTCTTCGGGCGTATCCGCCGCCCATTCCCCTACCCGCTTCATGATCGCCCGTTCCCCCGCACGGCGCTGCAACGCGCCCTGGTCCAGGCACACGCAGGCGTTGTCGAGGATGAACAGGCAATCGTCAAGCAACTGCTGGGTCAGCGCCTCGCGGCTCGGCGGATCGAAGGTCTGCGACAAGCGTGTCAGGGTGCCGCTGAGCCAGCGACTGAACAGCGCATTCTGCTGCGAATTGAGCGGGGCCATGAACAGCCCTTCGAGCCTGGCCACATCCAGCGTGTGACGCTGCACGAACTCCGGCCCGAACACCACGGCGATTTCCTGATAGTTCTCCGGGGTGATCCAGATGTTGCGACTTTCACCATTGAGCACATACAGCGCGTTGTCGCTGCGATCGAAGCAGAACGCCAGCGAGCCTTGCGGCGCACTGAAATTCTGCTCGACCCGGGTGTTCATGTGTTCCTCGTAAATCTCCACGCCTTGCAGGTCGAGATAGCGCACCAGACCGGCGAAATGCCCTGGCGACATCTGTTGGTAATGCTGGACCCAACCCGGTGTGGCGCGGATTTGCTCGGCCACGTCGGCGGTGTTGAACGCTTGAACCTGTAACGGATTAAACACTGTCGTAGGGGCTGTCATGGGTGACCTGGCGCACTCTTTTGGTGCGCTTTGTGCTGCTTAAAGTGGATAGATGGAAGCGCAAGGCTCGCCCAAGATAGTCGTCAACGCGCTACAGGGGAAGTGTCCGAAAGATGAAATCGGCTTCTCCTGGCGTTAATAAAACCAATAACGAGGTCTTTATGAATGTCCCTTTCGATCAGCTGTTCACTTGGCTGAAAGATCACAAGATTACCGAAGTCGAGTGCGTCGTCAGCGACCTGACCGGCATTGCACGCGGCAAAATCGCACCCACCAACAAGTTCCTGCATGAGCGAGGCATGCGCCTGCCGGAAAGTGTGCTGTTGCAAACGGTAACCGGGGACTTTGTCGACGACGACATCTACTACGACCTGCTCGACCCGGCCGATATCGACATGGTCTGCAAGCCGGTGTCCGACGCGGTGTACGTGGTGCCATGGGCCATCGAACCGACCGCCATCGTGATTCACGACACCTTCGACAAGTTCGGCAACCCGATCGAACTGTCGCCACGCAACGTGCTGAAGAAAGTCCTGCAGCTGTACACCGACAAGGGCTGGAAGCCGATCGTCGCGCCGGAAATGGAGTTCTACCTGACCCAGCGCTGCGAAGACCCGGACCTGCCGCTCAAGGCACCGATGGGCCGCTCGGGGCGGGCCGAAAGTGGTCGCCAATCGTTCTCCATCGATGCCGCCAACGAATTCGACCCGTTGTTCGAAGACGTCTACGACTGGTGCGAATTGCAAGGACTGGACCTCGATACGCTGATCCACGAAGACGGCCCGGCGCAGATGGAAATCAACTTCCGTCACGGTGACGCCCTGGACCTGGCCGACCAGATCACAGTGTTCAAACGCACCCTGCGCGAAGCCGCGCTCAAGCACAACGTGGCAGCGACCTTCATGGCCAAGCCGATTGGCGATGAACCCGGCAGCGCCATGCACATTCACCAGAGCGTGGTGGAAGTCGCCACCGGCAAGCCGATCTTCGCCGATGAAAACGGCAACATGAGCGAGCTGTTCCTGCACCACATCGGTGGCTTGCAGAAATACATCCCGAAAGTGCTGCCGATGTTCGCCCCCAACGTCAACTCGTTCCGCCGTTTCCTGCCGGACACCTCGGCACCGGTGAACGTGGAATGGGGCGAAGAAAACCGTACCGTCGGCCTGCGCGTGCCGACCTCCAGCCCGGAGGCGATGCGTGTGGAAAACCGCTTGCCGGGCGCCGACGCCAACCCCTACCTGGCCATCGCCGCCAGTTTGCTCTGCGGTTTCCTCGGCATGGTCGAGGGCGTCGAACCGAGCGCCGGGGTCCAGGGCCGCGCCTATGAACGTCGCAACCTGCGCCTGCCGATCACCATCGAGGAAGCGCTGTCGCAGATGGAAGAATGCGAGACCGTCGGCCGTTATCTGGGCAGCAAGTTCGTGCGGGGCTATGTCGCGGTAAAACGCGCCGAGCACGAGAACTTCAAGCGGGTCATCAGCTCCTGGGAGCGTGAGTTCCTGATGCTCAGCGTCTAACCCCCCTGCTCTCCCTGGGGACACGCATCCCCTGTGGGAGCGGGCTTGCCCGCGATGAGGCCGGCACATTCGACCGTTGTGGTGACTGACACGCCGCCTTCGCGGGCAAGCCCGCTCCCACAGGAAACCGGTGATAACCAACACATCACCTGAAGAATCCAATAATTCCAAGAAAGGTGTCGATATGCGTCTATTGAAATCCGTGGTTCCGGTTGCGCTGGCGGTATTGTTCAGCGCCGTTGCCCAGGCTCAGCCACAGGTCAGCGTCTACAACTGGACCGACTACATCGGCGAGACCACCCTCGCCGACTTCCAGGCCAACACCGGGATCAAGGTGATCTATGACGTTTTTGACTCCAACGAAACCCTGGAGGGCAAACTGCTCGCCGGGCGGACCGGGTATGACGTGGTGGTGCCATCCAACCACTTCCTCGCCCGCCAGGTGAAGGCCGGCGCGTTCCTCAAGCTGGACCGCGAGCAACTGCCGAACTTCAAGAATCTCGACCCGAAGCTACTGGCGCTGCTGGAGAAAAACGATCCGGGTAACGCTCACTCGGTGCCGTACCTGTGGGGCACCAACGGCATCGGTTACAACGTCGACAAGGTCAAGCAGGTGCTGGGGATCGATCATATCGACTCCTGGGCCGTGCTGTTCGAACCGGAAAACATCAAGAAGCTCAGCCAGTGCGGCGTGTCGATCATGGACTCGGCGGATGAAGTGTTCCCGGCGGTGCTCAACTACATGGGCATGGACCCGCGCAGCGAAAACCCCGAGGACTACAAGAAAGCCGAAGCCAAGCTGTTGAGTATCCGTCCGTACGTCACCTACTTCCACTCCTCCAAGTACGTGTCGGACCTGGCCAACGGCGACATCTGCGTCGCGTTCGGTTACTCCGGTGATGTGTTCCAGGCCGCCAACCGGGCCAAGGAAGCCAAGAACAACGTGAACATCGCCTACGCCATTCCCAAGGAAGGCGCCAATTTGTGGTTCGACCTGCTGGCCATCCCGGCCGACGCCAGCAATCCGAAAGAAGCCCACACCTTCATCAATTACCTGCTCGATCCACAGGTGATCGCCAAGGTCAGCGCCTCGGTCGGCTACGCCAACCCGAACCCGCCCGCCAAGCAGTACATGGACGCCGAACTGGTGAACAATCCCGAGGTTTACCCCTCCCAGGCAGTGCTCGACAAACTGTACATTTCCACCACGCCTCCGCAGTCGATCATGCGTCTGATGACCCGTTCCTGGAGCAAAGTGAAGTCCAACCAATGAACCAGTACACCCAGGAACACACGCTCTCCTACTACGCCGTCTCGGCCAGGGACATGGCACCCCGGCCCGTGCTGGCCGGGGACCTGGTCGCCGATGTCTGTGTGATTGGCGGCGGCTTCACCGGCGTCAACACCGCCATCGAACTGGCCCAGCGCGGGCTCTCGGTGATCCTGCTGGAGGCCCGGCGGATCGGCTGGGGCGCCAGCGGGCGCAACGGTGGCCAGTTGATTCGCGGAATCGGCCATGACGTCAGCGGTTTCGCCCGGCACATCGGTGCCGACGGCGTGCGCTATCTGGAGCAGGCCGGTATCGAATCGGTGGCACTCGTGGGCCAGCGTATCCGCGAGCATGGCATCGACTGCGACCTGCGCTGGGGCTTTTGCGAACTGGCCAATACCCCGGCGCAGTTCGCCGGTCTGAAAGCCGAATACGCCGGGCTGAAGGAATCGGGTTACGCCCATGAAACCCGCCTGATCGAACCGGGGCAGATCCGTGAGCAGGTGGTGAACTCCGGTGTGTATGCCGGTGGTTTGGTGGACATGGGGTCGGGGCATTTGCACCCGCTGAACCTGGTGCTGGGCGAGGCGAAAGTCGCCGAGTCCCTGGGCGTGCGGATCTTCGAACAGAGCCCGGTGCTGGAATTGATCCATGGCAGTACCGTGCAGGTGCGCTGTGCCGGTGGCACGGTGCGCGCGGGTAGCCTGGTACTGGCCTGCAACGCTCACCTGGAAGAACTTGAGCCGAAACTCAGCGGCAAGGTGCTGCCGGCAGGCAGCTACATCATCGCCACCGAACCGTTGTCGGCAGAGCTCGCCTCACAACTGATTCCGCAAAACCTGGCCCTGTGCGACCAGAAAGTGGGCCTGGATTATTACCGGTTATCCGCCGACCGGCGCCTGCTGTTCGGCGGTGCTTGTCATTACTCGGGGCGCGATCCACGGGACATCTCGGCCTATATGCGTCCGCAGATGCTCAAGGTCTTCCCGCAATTGGCCAATGTGCGCATCGACTATCAATGGGGCGGCATGATCGGCATCACCGCCAATCGCTTCCCGCAGGTCGGGCGCTTGAGCCAGCATCCCAATGTGTTCTACGCCCAGGGTTATTCCGGTCATGGCCTGAACGTGACCCACTGGTGCGCCAGGTTGCTGGGTGAAGCCATTCACGCGGGTCACAGCCACGGCTTTGACGTGTTCAGCGCCGTGCCGCACATGACCTTCCCCGGCGGCCGCGTTCTGCGTTCGCCACTGCTGGCACTCGGCATGTTGTGGTATCGCCTGCGTGAAGTGCTGGGCTGAGGCTGGCCTCAAGAGATAAACCCACCCGGTGGCGAGCCCCCTCGCCACCGGTAGCCGGCTGATCAGGCCGCTTCATTCAGTCTTCAAATTGCCTTTCGATTTGCTCAATGGCCAGTCACTTCTATATTGAGGAGGTGCTCATTCATTCCTGCCTCCTGTCGAGCTTGGCCAATGGCGACGACTGCCCCACTGATCATTTGCGAGCACTGCGACTGTGTGTACGAGAAAGTCACGCTCGCCAAACACCAGAAAACCCTGTGCACCCGCTGCGGTGGGGTGCTGCAGCGCTATGACGGCTTGACGCTCCAGCAGCGTCTGGCATTGACCCTGACCGCGCTGATGCTGTGGGTTTTCGCCAATTTCTACCCGGTCATGAGCATCAGTCTCAAGGGCCTGAAAAACAGCGCGACGCTCTGGGATTCGGTCATGGCCCTGAGTCTGGGGCCCATCACGTTCATCGCCATGGTGGCGGCCATCGCCATGATCATCGCACCGATCTTTCAGCTGTTGCTGCTGATCTGGGTCCTCGGTTTCGCCCTCGCCGCCCGACGCTCGCCCGCTTTCAAGTTCTGCATGCGCTGGCTGGAAACCTTGCGGCCCTGGAGCATGCTGGAAGTCTGCTTGTTGGGGGCAATGGTCGCGGTGATCAAACTCGCCGGTTTTCTCGATGTGTTGCCGGGGATCGGCCTGTTTGCCCTGGCCATCCTCAGCCTGATGATGATCCGCATTGCCGGGCGCGACATTCGCGAACTCTGGGACATCCTATGACAACGCCTCCGGTGGCCCGTGAACTCGGCTTGTGCCTGTGTCACAGCTGCGGACTGGCTTGCGACATGACCCACGAGCCCCACGAATGCGAGCGCTGTGGCGCTCCGCTGCACCGACGCAAAACCAATTCGCTGACCCGCACCTGGGCCTACCTGATCACCTCCCTGGTGTTTTACATCCCGGCCAACTTGCTACCGGTGATGAACACCAAAATGGTTGGCCATGGCGCCGACAGCACCATCATGAGTGGCGTGCTGGAGTTCTGGGAGGCCGGTTCCTGGGACATCGCCCTGATCATTTTTATCGCCAGTATCGCGGTGCCCGGCGTCAAGTTCGTGGCCATTACGTTATTGCTGGTGACGGTGCAACGGGGCAGCCATTGGGCGCGCAAGGAGCGATCACAGCTGTACCGCTTCGTCGAGGTCATCGGTTACTGGTCCATGCTCGACGTGATAGTGGTGGCGCTGGTGGCCTCGCTGGTGAAGTTTCAAGCCCTGGCCGATATCGAACCGCGGCCCGGCATTCTGTTCTTTGGCCTGGTGGTGGTGTTCACCATGCTGTCGGCGATGAGTTTCGATCCGCGCCTGATCTGGGATGAAAAACCGCAAGCCCCACACAATGAGGAGATCACGGATGAAGCAACTAGCCACTGACGGGGCGCAGGTTCCCGGACCGGCACCGGTCAAGACCCGCCGCTTCAGCGTGTCACTGGTCTGGATCGTGCCGATTGTCGCGGTGTTGGTGGGCATTTCCCTGGTGGTGCACAGCATCCTGCAGGAGGGGCCGACCATCACCATCACCTTCAAGACCGGTGACGGCCTGACGGCGAACAAGACCGAGGTCAAATACCGCAACGTGGTGATCGGCCAAGTCTCGGACGTGGAACTGAGCAACGATCAGAAAAGCGTCAACGCGACCGTCAAACTGGCCAAGCAGGCGGAGAGTTTTACCCGCGAAGACTCAAAATTCTGGGTCGTGCGCCCGCGTATCGGCGCCGGCGGCGTGTCGGGCATCGATACCCTGTTGTCCGGGGATTACATTGGCGCCGATATCGGCCAGGCCAATGCCAGGGCGAAAAATTTCAAGGGCCTGGAAAACCCGCCCCCCATCACCTACGGCGAACCGGGCAAACGCTTCACCCTGCATACGGAGGACCTGGGGTCGCTGGATATTGGCTCTCCGGTGTACTACCGCAAGATCCCGGTCGGCCAGGTCGTGGCCTATGCCCTGGACCCTGACGGCAAGGGGGTGAACATCGACCTGTTCGTCCACGCCCCCAATGACCAGTACGTTACCGAGAACACCCGTTTCTGGAATGCCAGTGGCGTCGATGTGAACGTCGGCGCCAACGGCTTCGCGGTCAAGACCGAATCCTTGTCCGCCTTGCTGGTCGGCGGCATTGCCTTCCGTGCGCCTGAATACAGTCCCAACGACAAGCCGGCCGCGGAGGAATATACCTACGAATTGTTCGAGGACCAGCAAACCGCCCTGGCGCCACCCAATGGCAAGGCGCAATACCTCGCCCTGCGCTTCGATCAGGCTTTGCGCGGGCTCAAGGTTGATGCTCCGGTCGAATTCCAGGGCGTGGAGATTGGCAAGGTGGTCGGAGTCAATCTCGATTTCGACGCGCAAAAACGCAGTTTCCCGGTCAATGTCGGGATCGTGATCTATCCGCAACGCCTGGGTCCGGCTCATCAGAAAATGCTCAAGGCCATGAATCATGACCCCAACGATGAAGCCGGCGGTGTGCGGCTGATGGGTTCCTTCGTCGAAAACGGCCTGCGCGCCCAGGCACGCACCGGCAATCTGTTGACCGGCCAGTTGTACATCGCCCTGGACTTCTACCCGAAAGCGGAAAAAGTCACCTTCGATGCCAACGTGCGCCCGGTCATGATTCCGACGATTCCTGGCAACCTCGAACAACTGCAGGAAAAACTCGAAGCCATGGTCGCCAAGATCAATCAACTGCCGATCGAGCGCATTGCCAGCAATCTCGACAGCAACCTGGTCGAATTGCGCAAAAGCCTTGGACAGTTCAACGCCAAGACCTTGCCTGGCGTGTATAACACGCTCACGGACGTCAGCAAGACCCTGCAAACGGCCAACTCGACACTTCAATCGGCCCATTCCACCCTGGCCGATGATTCGCCACAACGGGAAAAACTGGACCAGACCCTGAACGAACTCGGGCGCACATCCCGTTCATTGCGTGATCTGGCGGACTACCTGGGACGGCATCCGGAATCCCTGATTCGCGGCCGCCCCGACAACGCCGCCCCGATTGATCTGCAAGGACCACCGAGCAAATGACCAGAGGAGCCTCACCCATGGTTTTTCCGCTGAAGATTACGTTGATCGCTGCGTTGGCAGTGCTCGCCGCCTGCCGCAGCGATCCGATTCAGTTCCACACCCTGACCCCGGCTCAATTGAGCACCCACTCGGGAACAACGACAGATATCCGGATTGAAAGCCTGGTCGTCCCGCCCCAGGTCGATCGTCCACAAATCGTCGTGCGCGAGGGCAATACGGGCATGGCGATCCTCGAAACCCAGTGGTGGGGGGCGAGCCTGGTGGATGAGTTGCGCAGTGCCCTGGCCGATCAGATGGTCAACAGCAATCCGCAACGCAAACTTTCGGTGCGCCTGGAAGTACAGCGTTTTGATTCGATCCCCGGCCAATACGGGCTCATCGATGTGAAATGGCGTCTGCGCAACGGCGAGGAGATTCTGATGACCTGCCACAGTACGTTACAGACCCCTTCCGGGCCATCCATCGATGAACTGGTGGCAGCACAACAGAACAACGTTAAACGCCTCGCTACGCTGATCAGCCAGGCCGCCTCGAGCACGCGCTCGAGTTGTCCGTCAGCCTGATCACCTTGCACAGGCTCGGTGCTCAACGGTAACTGGATCGCCGTTGAGCCGGGTGATCTACGCCCAGCTCGACTGTGTCTCAAGCCCCGGTAAAAGATAAGAGTTACCAATAACAAACAAAGTTATCCGTTCGCGCATCGTTGCGTTTTTTTCACATTCATTTCACCCCCCCGACACCTGCACGGATTTAGTTTTCACCGCGACTAAATCGCCCTCTTGGTTATGAGGCAATCATTCGGCGCCGTTTGAATCCTGTCATTAACAGCACATTCAAATGCGCCTCCGCAGGTAGAAAGAACTTGATCAACAGCTTTTCGCACAAAGGGTCTCAGCACCCCGTTCAGGCAAAGCGCCTGCTCAAACCGTTGCTGACACTCAGTGGTGTGCTGTTGGTTGCCGCGCTGGTGACCGGTTTTGTCTGGTGGCAAAAATCGCCGGTCAATCTGGTGGACGCCGGAACGCAAGTCAGGACTCAACTGTTGCAGGTATGGGCGGCTGGCGAGGTGGTGGTCCTGGTGCGCCATGCTGAACGCTGTGACCGCTCAACCAACCCTTGCCTGGGGCCGGCTGATGGCATCACCCGCCTGGGCAGTGAAGCGGCCAAGGCCGTCGGGCAAGGCTTTCCGGGCCTGGGGATGACGCAGGCCGATGTCCTTTCCAGCCCGCTGACCCGCACGATGCAAACCGCACATTACATGTTTGGAAAAGACGCGCAGGCCCAGGATTGGCTAGCCACTTGTGGCAGTACCCTGCGCAATGACGTCGTGGCGCACAAGCGTGTCGGACACAATCTGGTACTGGTGACGCACAGCGGATGCATCAGCGATTTTGAAACCCAGACCGGCTTCAAACATGCCGCTACCAGTGAATATGGCAGTTCATTGTTCGTGCACATCGCGACCGATGGAGAGCTTCAGATAGTCGGCATTGTCAAGGCAGAAGACTGGCACTTGCTGTCTAATCAAAAACACTGAAACAACCATCAGGCTTAGTTAAGAGTGCACTTGTGAGCGCACTCCCTTTTATTGAGTTTTCGCTGAAACTAAATGACACGTAATCAATTCGGCACCGTCGGCCAACAACCTGAAACTGCCCATACTTGCAGGCAACTTCCGAGTACCAAGGACGAGCAATGACGCACCACCCTTCCTTACCCCGATCTGTTGACGGCTTGCCCCGTAACGCCTCCCGGCCAATGCTTTTCAGTGAGCGCTGGATCCTGTGTGCCCTGGCTGTGGCGTTCGTGGCGTTCTACCTGCGGCCACTGATGACCCATGGCTTGTGGATTCCCGATGAAACCCGCTATGCCCAGATCAGCCAGGAAATGTTGCTGAGCGGTAATTGGGTCTCACCGCACTTCATGGGTATCCGTTACTTCGAAAAACCCATTGCCGGTTACTGGATGATCGCCATCGGGCAAGCGGTGTTTGGCGACAACCTCTTCGGGGTACGGATCGCCTCGGCGGTGAGTACCGGCCTGAGCGTCTGGCTGGTTTACCTGATCAGCCGCCGACTCTGGAACGATCCGCGCAAAAGTTTTGCCTGCGCGCTGTTTTACATGAGTTTCGGGCTGATCGCCGGCCAGTCCGGCTACGCCAACCTGGACCCGCAGTTTACGTTCTGGGTCAACTTGAGCCTGGTCATGCTGTGGTTCGGCATCGACAGTCGTACGAGCCGTGGTCGGCTGGGGGCCTGGGCATTGCTGGGCTTTGCCTGCGGCATGGGCTTCATGACCAAAGGGTTTCTCGCCTGGTTGTTGCCGGCGCTGATCGCCCTGCCCTATACGCTCTGGCAGCGCCGTTTCAAGGAAATGTTGGGCTACGGCTCGCTGGCGGTGCTCGTTGCGATCATCGTCTGCCTGCCCTGGGTGCTTGCCATCCACCATCAAGAACCGGATTTCTGGAACTTCTTCTTCTGGAACGAGCACGTGCGCCGGTTCGCCGCCGATAACGCACAACACGCTCGTCCCTGGTGGTTCTACCTGCCAATGATGGTGGTCTCGAGCCTGCCGTGGGCGGCGTTGTTGCCAACGACCTTCATCCAGGCCTGGAAGAACAAGCGCCAACCGGTCTTTGCTTTTCTCCTGCTCTGGCTGTTGTTGCCATTGGCCGTGTTCAGCATGTGCAGCGGCAAGCTGCCGACCTACCTCATGCCGTGCCTGTTGCCCCTGGCATTGTTGATGGGACATGCCGTGACCGAGTTGCTGGCCCAAGCGCGAGGCCGGACGATTCGCATTAACGGCTGGCTCAATGTCGTCATTGCCACCGGCGCCTTGCTGGCTTTGCTCTATCTTCAGGCGACCAGGGAAATCTACGCGAACACCGAGATGTTCAACCTGTCCATGGTGTACATCGTGCTGGTTGGCTGGATCATCGCCAACGCCCTGCAGATCCTGCGTCCCCTGGAACTTTGGGCGATGCCGGCACTTGGCATCTGGCTGCTGGTCGCGCTGCTGCCGGCCGCCATGCCGAGCCAGATTGTCGACAGCAAAATGCCCGACCGGTTTATCGCCGAGCACCTGGACAGCCTGAAGCAGACCACGTCATTGCTCAGCAATGACCTGGGGGCGGCCTCGGCGCTGTCCTGGCTGATGAAACGCCCACAGGTCGATCTCTACAACATTGCCGGCGAGTTGAAATACGGCCTCAGCGACCCGGCCATGGCTTCGCGCATAGTCACCAAGTTAGACGTCGGGCAGTGGATGACCGAGGCGCGCAAAAAGGGTTCGGTCGGCGTGGTGATGCGCGTCAACAGTGTCGATGAGATTCAGGAAGTCGAATTACTGCCCATCGACGGCCAGCGTTTTCAGCGCGGCAACCTGGAAGTTCTGATCTTCCCACAAAGCCAGCCCTGACGGCGATTGATGTGGAAAACCGAGACCCTCGACGGGTTCTCGGTTTTTTTTGCGTCAGGGGTGCACTGGTTTTTCGGGTCCAGGGCAACGCTGCGCGAGCCCTTTGCGCAGAAGCCCGCGCTTGAGCCGTTACTGGCCTTCGCTGAAGCGTCAAATGACGGGAATTAACGATTTTTTTGACGTTTTTTTCTCATTCTCCGCACTACATTCGCCCGCCAAACATGCAAATGATTCCTATTGAACTACACTGAGCGACGTCCTATCCTCGTCAACTCTACGTGTTCGATTCTTAAAAGCCGGAGCTGCCCCCGCATGATTTCCCGTTTGCCGTCATTCCTGAAAAAAGCCCTGCTGGCCACCGCCCTGGTGAGTGCTGGCCACGTGTATGCAGCCGACAGCGTCGGTATTGTGGTTTATAACGCGCAGCACGAAGGTCTGACCAAGGCATGGGTCGAAGGCTTTACCCAGGAAACCGGTATTCCCGTCACCTTGCGTAACGGTGATGACACCGAGATGGGCAATCAGATCGTGCAGGAAGGCGCCGCGTCGCCAGCCGATGTGTTCCTGACTGAAAACTCTCCCGCCATGGTCCTGGTCGATAACGCGGGTCTGTTCGCCCCGGTCGACAAAACCACCCTGGACCAAGTCGACTCCGCCTACCGCCCGGCCCACGGCAAATGGGTCGGGATCGCCGCTCGCTCTACCGTATTCGTCTACAACCCGAGCAAGCTGCCGGAAACACAGCTTCCGAAATCGATCATGGACCTCGCGGCGCCAGCCTGGAAAGGCCGCTGGGCCGCATCGCCGGGCGGGGCCGATTTCCAGGCCATCGTCGCTGCCATCCTGGAGCAGAAAGGCGAAGCCGCGACCCTCGAATGGCTCAAGGCAATGAAAACCAATTTCACCGCCTACCGGGGCAACAGCTCGGTGCTCAAGGCGGTCAATGCCGGGCAGATCGACAGCGGCGTGATCTACCACTATTACAGTCTGGTCGATCAATCCAAGACCGGTGAGAACAGCAAGAACACCGCCCTGCACTACTTCAAACACAAGGATCCGGGTGCCTTTGTCAGCATCTCGGGCGGCGGCGTCCTCGCCTCCAGCCAACACAAGGAACAAGCCCAGGCATTCCTCAAGTACGTGACAGGCAAGGAAGGCCAGGACACGCTCAAGAACGGCACTTCGTTTGAATACGCCGTGGGCAAGAACGCTCAATCCAACCCAAAACTGGTGCCTTTGCAGCAGCTTGACGCGCCAACTGTCGATGCTTCCAAACTCGACAGCAAGAAAGCCGTGGAGCTCATGACTCAGGCCGGACTACTTTAATTGTTGCCTGAAACCCTGCCGGCAGGTATCGCCGAGGCGATACCTGCCCACCTGCGTCGTCGATCACGCGGCCGGTTCGCGAGCCGTGGCGGCGCGTGGGTCATCGGCCTGTCGGTGCTGGTTTCCCTGCTGGCGTTGCTCCCCATTGCGTTCGTCATCGGCGTTTATCTGCAGACCGGCTGGTCCACCCTGGTGCCACTGGTGTTTCGGCCGCGCGTCGGTGAATTGCTGGTCAACACCGTGTTGCTGGTCGTTATCACCATTCCTTTGTGTATTGCACTGGGGGTGGCGCTGGCATGGCTGACAGAACGCACGAATTTGCCGGGGCGACGCTGGTGGTCGTTGCTGGCCACCGCGCCGCTGGCGGTGCCGGCCTTCGTTCACAGTTATGCCTGGGTCAGCCTGGTGCCACCGATTCACGGGCTGTTCGCCGGCGTGCTGGTGTCGGTCATCGCCTACTTCCCGTTTCTTTACCTGCCGGTGGCCGCGACGCTGCGCCGACTCGACCCGGCCATCGAAGATGTTTCCGAGTCCCTCGGGCTCAAGCCCTGGGCAGTGTTTTTCCGCGTGGTGCTGCCGCAATTGCGCCTGGCCATTTGCGGCGGTGCCTTGCTGGTCGGCTTGCACCTGCTGGCCGAGTACGGCCTGTACGCGATGATCCGCTTCGACACCTTCACCACTGCGATCTTCGATCAGTTCAAGTCCACCTTCAACGGGCCAGCCGCCAACCTGCTGGCCGGCATACTGGCCCTGTGTTGCCTGGCGATGCTGACCGCAGAATCGGCGGCGCGCGGCAATGCGCGTTACGCCCGTGTCGGGTCAGGCAGTGCCCGGGAGCAACGGGTGGTGCAACTGAGCGCGCCTTTGAAGGCACTTGCGCTGGCCTTGCAGATCATCACTTGTGTCCTGGCCTTGGGCGTACCGTTGTTCACCCTGGGTAAATGGTTGATGGCCGGCGGCACCCAGGTCTGGGACTTGCCCGAGCTACTTCCGGCCCTGGAGCAGACGCTGCTGTTGGGCGTGGCGGGGGCGGCGCTGACCACCTGCGCCGCGATTCCGATTGCCTGGCTGTCGATTCGCTCACCGGGCCGCCTGCAACGGCTGCTGGAAGGTTGCAACTACATCACCAGTTCGCTGCCTGGGATCGTCGTGGCACTGGCATTGGTGACGGCGACCATCCACTTTGCCCGGCCGATTTACCAGACCACCGTTACGGTGTTGCTGGCTTACCTGCTGATGTTCCTGCCTCGCGCCCTGGTGAGCCTGCGTGCCGGTATCGCCCAGGCGCCGGTTGAACTGGAAAACATGGCTCGCAGTCTGGGCCGCTCGCCTGCCCAGGCCCTGTGGCTGATCACCCTGCGCCTGGCCGCTCCGGGTGCTGCAGCGGGTGCCGCGCTGGTGTTCCTGGCGATCACCAATGAACTGACCGCCACCCTGCTGCTCGCCCCCAACGGCACGCGCACGCTGGCGACCGGGTTCTGGGCCATGACCAGCGAAATCGATTACGCCGCCGCAGCGCCCTACGCGCTGCTGATGATTGTCCTGTCGCTGCCGCTGACCGGGCTCCTTTATCACCAATCCAAGAAAACGGCTGGCCGATGAACGCTCTAGAACTGCATTCGATCTCTAAATCCTACGGTTCCCACCGGGCCCTGGATAACGTCAGCCTGTCGGTGCCGACTGGCAGCCGCACGGTGATTGTCGGCCCGTCGGGATCGGGCAAAACCACGTTGCTGCGGATGATCGCCGGCTTCGAATTTCCCGATACCGGCCGCCTTTCGCTCAACGGCCAGACGCTTGTCGATAGCACCCATGAGGTGCCGGCGCACCAACGCCTGATTGGCTATGTCCCACAGGACGGCGCCTTGTTTCCGCACATGACCGTGGCCGCCAATATCGGCTTCGGGCTGGCCAGCAAGGGCCGCGAACGGCAAGAACGCATCGCTGAATTGATGGACAGCGTTGCCCTTGACGCGCGCATGGCTGACCGCTGGCCCCATGAGCTGTCCGGTGGACAGCAACAACGGGTGGCGCTGGCGCGTGCCCTCGCCCAGCAACCACGGCTGATGCTGCTGGACGAACCGTTTTCGGCACTCGATACCGGCTTGCGCGCCGCCATGCGCAAACTGGTCGCGCGATTGCTGGCGGACGCCGGCGTGACCACCATTCTGGTCACCCATGACCAGAGCGAAGCCTTGTCCTTCGCCGATCAATTGGCGGTCATGCGTAATGGGCGGTTGGTGCAGTCCGGGCATCCCCTCGACCTTTACCGGTATCCCGAGGATGAAGAGACCGCGCTGTTTCTCGGTGACGCCGTGGTCATGCCCGCCCGAATCGAGGCTGGCTGGGCCCATTGCGATCTGGGTCGGATTCCGGTCAACAACCACCGCAACAACAACTCGGCGCAGATCATGCTGCGGCCCGAGCAATTGCAGCTGGCCAGCATCGCGCCCAACACGACAGAGGTTGCCGGTTGCAACGCGGTGGTGACCGAGCGGGATTTCAGCGGCAACACCTGCACCCTGACCGTGGAGCTGCAATCCTTGAACGCCGGCGACGCGCCAGGTCGATCACTGCTGGTACGCAGCTCCGGCATGTACGCGCCACCGACTGGCAGTACCGTTCAGGTCTCGACCATCGGTCACGCCCATGTCCTGAGCTGACCGTTCACCCTTCCCTTCAAAGGTCGAAGCGATCTACCGCCCGGCGCCGCTCATTGTCATCACGCACATCGTAATTGGCCGTGGTCTGGATGTTGCTGTGGTGGGCGAGCTTCTGGGCGATCGACAAGTCGTGCTCCTCGATGACCCGGGTGATGAACGAGCGGCGGAAATCGTGGGGCATGATCTTCACCCCCACCTGGGCGCCCCGCTGGCGGGCGATGTAATAGATCGCATGCTTGGTAATGCGCTCACGGGTGATGTGGCTGCCGCGCCGTATGCGGTTGAACAGAAAGGTGTCGTCGGCCTCGCCTTCCTTCAACTGTGATCGGCGCAGCTCCAGCCAGGCGTCAAGTTTGGCGAAGGCCCAGGCCGGGGCGTATTTGATTAACTGTTTATTGCCTTTGGCGGTGACCCGAAGGCTGCGTTCAGTGAAATCGACCTGATTCAAGTCCAGGTTCACCGATTCCGATTTGCGCATTCCCGAGCCGTACAGAATCCCGATGATCGCCGCGTCACGCAGGCCCTGCGGTCGCGGATCAGCGGCGCACACTTCCATCAGTTCCTGGATCAGCGTCCGGCGAAGATTGCGTCCCTGGGACAGGCGCGTGCCCGCGATCCCCTTGACCGAACGCATTTTCAGCAAGTGCTCCTGGCTGATCAGACTCATGCGCCACGCCTCGTTCATCACACCGCGTACCGCATTGACGTACAGCGACGAGGTATTCGGTGCGTATCCATCGGCGCGCAGGGTGGCGACCAGCGCAATCACATCTTCTGGTTGCAGTTGATGCCAAGGGATCTCTTCGATGTTCACGTCTTCGAAGTCCAGACGATCGGCAGCGTCCTGCAGGACGTAGCGCATGGTCAATTGGCTGGACGGCGCCAGTCGCGCCAGATACAGCGTCAGTGGATTGGTCTTGGGAATATTCGAGTCAACAACAGGTAAGTCAATCAAACGAAACGGCCTTGAATGAAAACAATTCAACGAAACAACTAAGGGTGGAAAACAGACCATATACAGCGCCATATTTATGTAAGACTTTTCTGTTAAAAGCAGCGAGAAACCGTAAAAGTCTGAACAGTCGCTTAATGGCTTTTGGATAAACGATTCGCCGACCGTTTTTTCATGTTCCTTTCACAAAATCGGGCATACCCTCATGCGGCTCCGGCGACCCTCGGCATTTTCCCAACTTGCCGATCGTTGTAGGAAAAGTCAACGGACGGTATTTCTCATCAATTTCAAGTAACTGGTTGATGTGTTTTTGCGTCTAGACTGCGACCGGATCCATTTTTCTAGCCTCAACGGCTACACTCTTTTTCAGCCAAGAGGTGCGCATGAGTCAGGCTCTTCTTCCCTTCTCCCGCCCGAGTATCGGCGAAGAGGAAATTGCCGCGGTAGAACAAGTCCTGCGCTCGGGCTGGATTACCACGGGGCCAAAAAACCAGGCGCTGGAAGAACACTTCGCCAATTATGTCGGTTGCCGTCATGCCGTGGCACTGTCCTCGGCCACGGGTGGAATGCATATCACTCTATTGGCACTGGGCATCGGCCCGGGCGATGAAGTCATTACGCCCTCGCAGACCTGGGTGTCCACCGCCAACATGATCAGCCTGTTGGGTGCGACTCCCGTTTTCGTTGACGTCGACCGTGACACACTGATGAGTGACGTGGCGAGCATCGAGGCGGCAATCACCCCGCGCACCAAAGCCATCATTCCCGTGCACTACGCCGGCGCGGCATTCGATCTCGATCCGTTGTATGCACTGGCCGACAAGCACGGCATCACCGTGATCGAAGACGCCGCCCACGCGGCGGGTACGCGGTATAAAGGTCGCCACGTCGGCTCCACAGGCACCGCGATTTTTTCGTTCCACGCCATCAAGAACATGACCTGTGCCGAAGGCGCAATGTTCGTGACCGACGATGAAGCCCTGGCCACGCGGGTACGCATGCTCAAGTTCCATGGCCTCGGTGTCGACGCTTACGACCGCCTGACCCATGGCCGCAAGCCCCAGGCGCAAGTCATGGAGCCGGGATTCAAGTACAACCTGGCCGACATCAATGCCGCCATCGCGCTGGTCCAACTGGAACGGCTGGACGAGATCAACGCCAAACGCACGCTGCTGGCCAACACCTACCTGAAACGCCTGGAAGGTCTGCCGGTGCAACCGCTGGCCATTCCTGCCCATGCCCAGCAACACGCCTGGCACCTGTTCATCCTGCGTATCGACGCCGAGCGCTGCGGCCTCGACCGCGAAGCGTTCATGAAAGCTCTGCAGGAACAGAACATCGGCACCGGCATTCACTTCATCGCGACACACCTGCATATTTGGTATCGCCAGCGTTACCCTGACCTGTACCTGCCCAATACCGAATGGAACTCGGCCCGACTGTGTTCGATCCCGCTGTTCCCCGACATGACCACCGATGACGTCGAGCGCGTTGTCGGCGCCATAGAAAACTGCCTGGACACACGCCTGTGAGACCTTACCCAATCAACTTCGTTTCGATCGTGATTCCGGTCTACAACGAAGAAGAAAGCCTGCCGGAATTGCTGCGCCGTACTGAAGCGGCCTGCGAGCAATTGCACCACCCCTACGAGATCGTACTGGTCGACGACGGCAGTCGCGATGACTCCGCGCATCTTCTGGAACAGGCCGCCTCCCGCCCCGACAGCCCGGTAGTGGCGGTCATTCTCAACCGCAACTACGGCCAGCACGCGGCGATCATGGCCGGTTTCGAGCAGTGCAAGGGCGACGTGGTGATTACCCTCGACGCCGACCTGCAAAACCCGCCTGAAGAAATTCCGCGCCTGGTGGCCCAGGCTGAACTGGGCTACGACGTCGTCGCCACCGTGCGCAACAACCGTCAGGACTCGGCCTTGCGCCGTTGGCCATCGAAACTGATCAACCTCGCCGTGCAACGCTCCACCGGCGTGGCCATGAGCGACTATGGCTGCATGTTGCGCGCCTACCGACGCACCATCGTCGACGCCATGCTGGCCTGCCGCGAGCGCAGCACCTTTATCCCGATCCTGGCCAACAGCTTCGCCCGTCACACCACGGAAATCCTGGTGAACCACGCCGAGCGCGAACACGGCGATTCCAAATACAGCCCCATGCGCCTGATCAACCTGATGTTCGATCTGGTGACCTGCATGACCACCACGCCGCTGCGCCTGCTGAGCATCGTCGGCTTCGCCATGGCGGGCCTCGGCGTACTCTTCGCCTTCGCCCTGATCGTGTTGCGTCTGGCATTCGGAGCCGGCTGGGCCGGCGGTGGCACCTTTGTCCTGTTTGCCGTGCTGTTCGTGTTCACCGGCGGGCAATTCATTGGCATGGGCCTGCTGGGCGAATACCTGGGCCGCATGTACAGCGATGTCCGTGCCCGCCCGCGTTTCTTTATCGAAAAGGTGCTGCGTAGCCAGCCTGCCTCTCCTGTTTCCGTTGCCACCATCGATGGCCTCACCTCCACTTCTTCTGATCGGGTTCACCCATGAGCGCAAAAGCCGTTGTCTTCGCCTATCACGATATCGGTTGTGCCGGTATTGAAGCACTGCTCGCCAGCGGTATCGAAATCGCCGCCGTCTTCACCCACGCCGATGATCCCAAGGAAAACGCCTTCTACGGCTCCGTTGCGCAACTGTGTGCGAGCAAAGGCATTACCGTTCACGCACCGGAAGACGCCAACCATCCGCTGTGGATCGAACGTATCAGCAAGCTCGACCCTGACTACCTGTTCTCGTTCTACTACCGCAACCTGTTGAGCGAGCCATTGTTGGCCACCGCACGCAAAGGTGCGTTCAACCTGCATGGCTCGTTGCTGCCAAGCTACCGTGGCCGCGCGCCGGCCAACTGGGTGCTGGTCAATGGCGAAACCGAAACTGGCGTGACCCTGCATCGCATGGTCAAGCGCGCCGACGCAGGTGCGATCCTTGCCCAGCGCGCCGTTTCGATCGAACGCAGCGACACCGCGCTGAGCCTGCACGGCAAATTGCGCCTGGCTGCCACCGACCTGCTGCGCGACACCCTGCCGCTGCTGCTGCAAGGCAAAGTCACTGAAACCCCGCAGGATGAATCCAAGGCCAGCGTTTTCGGTCGCCGCACACCAGCCGACGGCAAGCTGGTCTGGCAAAAACCGGCGGAAGAACTGTTCAACCTGGTTCGGGCCGTTACCCAGCCTTATCCAGGCGCGTTCTGCGCGGTGGGCGAGCACAAGCTGATTGTCTGGAGTGCCGAAGTGGCCAAGGGCAATGAAGGCCAGGCTCCGGGCCGAGTGATCAGTGTCGATCCGCTGCGCATTGCCTGTGGCGAAGACTCGCTGGTGATCACCGCCGGCCAGCGCAACGACAACGGCCTGTACCTGAGCGGCCCGCAACTGGCCAACGAGTTGGGCCTGGTGGACGGTTCCGTGCTGCGCGGTGCCGAGTCCGGTCGCGCGCCGCGTCGCACCCGCGTGCTGATCCTGGGCGTCAACGGTTTCATCGGCAACCACCTGTCCGAGCGTCTGCTGCGTGATGATCGCTACGAGGTTTATGGCCTGGACATCGGTTCCGACGCCATCGACCGTCTGCGCAGCCATCCGAACTTCCACTTCGTCGAAGGCGACATCAGCATTCACTCCGAGTGGATCGAATACCACATCAAGAAGTGCGACGTGGTCCTGCCGCTGGTGGCCATTGCCACCCCGATCGAATACACCCGCAACCCGCTGCGCGTGTTCGAACTGGACTTCGAGGAAAACCTGAAGCTGGTGCGCTACTGCGTCAAGTACAACAAGCGCGTGATCTTCCCGTCGACGTCGGAAGTCTATGGCATGTGCCAGGACAAGAACTTCGACGAAGACGCCTCGAACCTGATCGTTGGCCCGATCAACAAGCAACGCTGGATCTACTCGGTCTCCAAGCAGCTGCTGGACCGCGTGATCTGGGCTTACGGCGCCAAAGGCCTGAATTTCACCCTGTTCCGTCCATTCAACTGGATGGGCCCGCGTCTGGACCGTCTGGATTCGGCACGTATCGGCAGCTCCCGCGCCATCACCCAGCTGATCCTCAACCTGGTGGAAGGTACGCCGATTCGCCTGTTCGACGGCGGCGAGCAGAAACGCTGCTTCACTGACATTGCCGACGGCGTCGAAGCGCTGGCGCGGATCATCGACAACGATAACGATGTCTGCAACGGTCAGATCATCAACATCGGCAACCCGGACAACGAAGCCAGCATCCGTCAACTGGGCGAAGAGCTGCTGCGTCAGTTCGAAGCTCACCCGCTGCGCGACAACTTCCCGCCTTTCGCCGGTTTCCGCGACGTGGAAAGCAAGGCGTTCTACGGTGCCGGTTACCAGGACGTGGAACACCGCAAGCCAAGCATCGCCAACGCCAAGCGCCTGTTGAACTGGGAGCCGACCGTGGAAATGCGCGAAACCATCGGCAACACCCTGGACTTCTTCCTGCGCGAAGCCATGCTCGAAATCGCGGACAAGCGCTGATGCAGGCAGGCCTACGCATCGATGTCGACACTTACCGAGGCACCCGTGAAGGGGTGCCCCGGCTGCTGGAAATGCTGGACGAGGCACAGGTCAAGGCGACGTTTTTCTTCAGCGTCGGCCCGGACAACATGGGGCGCCACTTGTGGCGCCTCATCCGTCCACAATTTCTCTGGAAAATGCTCCGCTCAAACGCGGCCGGCCTCTATGGCTGGGACATCCTGCTGGCCGGCACTGCATGGCCGGGCAAACCGATCGGTCGCGATCTCGGGCACCTGATGCGTCAAGCCCGTGACGCCGGCCATGAAGTCGGCCTGCATGCCTGGGATCACCATGGCTGGCAGGCCAATGCCGGACGCTGGAGCGACGCACAATTGATCGAGCAGATTCGTCGTGGTGTGGACACCCTCAGCGACATCCTCGGGGCAAAGATCGAGTGTTCGGCCGCCGCCGGCTGGCGTGCGGATGAGCGCGTGATCGAGGCCAAGCAGCGCTTCGGCTTTCGCTATAACAGCGATTGTCGCGGTCAGAGCCTGTTCCAGCCGAAACTGGCCGATGGACGTCTGGGTGCGCCACAAATCCCCGTGGATCTGCCGACCTTTGACGAAGTGGTCGGTCCGAACGTCGCCGCCAAAGACTTCAACAGTTTTATCCTTGACCGGTTCACACCGGAAAAACTCAATGTCTACACGATACATGCCGAAGTAGAAGGGATTCTGATGGCCAATGATTTCCGCCAACTGCTGAGCGATGCTCGGCAGCGAGGCATTCACTTTCAACCCTTGGGCGATCTGCTGCCCGACACCCCTGACAGTTTGCCGACCGGTCGCGTGGTGCGCGGCACACTCGAAGGTCGCGAAGGCTGGCTGGGAGTGCAAGACGCATGAGCAAACGCTGGGCATTCCCGCTATTGCTGGCCCTTGTGGCGCTGGCTTACCTGCTGCCTCTGGGAACCCACGGCCTGTGGATTCCCGATGAAACCCGCTACGCCCAGATCAGCCAGAACATGCTGCTGAGCGGCAACTGGGTGTCGCCGCATTTCATGAACGTGCGCTATTTCGAAAAACCGGTTGCCGGCTACTGGATGATTGCCATTGGCCAGGCGCTGTTCGGTCAAAACCTGTTCGGTGTGCGTTTCGCCTCGGCGCTGAGTACGGCCTTGAGCGTACTGCTGTGCTACCTGATCGCCCGGCGGATGTGGAACGAGCCGCGCAAGAGTTTCGCCTGTGCGCTGTTGTACATGAGCCTCACGGTGATCGCCGGCCAGGCCGGATACGCCAACCTCGACCCGCAATTCACCTTCTGGGTCAACCTGAGCCTGGTTGCCTTGTGGTTTGCTGTCGATAGCACGAGCCGCGGTCAACGTCTGATCGCCTGGGCAGTGCTGGGGCTGGCGTGTGGCATGGGTTTCATGACCAAGGGTTTTCTCGCCTGGCTGTTGCCGGTGCTGATCGCCCTGCCCTGGATGCTCTGGCAAAAGCGCTGGCGCGAGTTGCTGGTCTACGGCCCGGTGGCGATTGTCGTGGCCGTGGTCGTCAGCCTGCCGTGGGCCTTGGCGGTACATGCGCAGGAGCCCGACTACTGGCGGTTCTTCTTCTGGCACGAACATATCCGCCGCTTCGCCGGGGAAGACGCCCAGCATGATGCGCCATGGTGGTACTACCTGCCGTTGCTGGTGGGGTTCAGCCTGCCGTGGGTGGCGTTGCTGCCGCCGGCGCTGAAACAGGCGTGGCAGACCCGTCGCCAGACCAACATTGCGTTTCTGTTGCTGTGGCTGTGGATGCCGCTGATCTTTTTCAGCCTCAGTAAAGGCAAGCTGCCGGCTTACATCCTGCCGTGCCTGCTGCCGTTGGCCCTACTGCTGGGTCACACCCTGGCCGATCGCCTGAAACTGGAGCAAGGCCGGATCCTCGGTATCAATGGGATTCTCAACCTTGCACTGGGCGTGATCGCCCTGCTCGCCCTGGTCTACCTGCAGCTTAAAAAGCCGCTGTACGACCATGAACTGCACAACCTGGTGCTGGTGTTTATCGGTCTGATCGGCTGGATCATGGCCAACCTGCTGCAAGCCTTCAGGCCACTGCAATGCTGGGGGGCGCCGGCCTTTGGCAGCCTGCTGCTGATCGGCCTGCTGCCGGCCGGCCTGCCCAACTCGGTGGTCGCCAACAAGACGCCTGATCAGTTCATCCTCGATCACGCGCAGGAGCTCAGCCAGAGCACCAGTTTGCTGAGCAATGACCTGGGAGCGGCTTCGGCCCTGGCCTGGCGAACGAAGCGCCCGGACGTGTCTTTCTACAACACGGTCGGCGAATTGAAGTATGGCCTTGCCTACCCTGATTCGTTGAAGCAGCGCGTCAACTCCGATCAGATCCAGCAATGGATGCTCGAAGCCCGTCAACAAGGCTCGGTCGGTGTGGTGATGCGGGTCAAAGGTGACGACGAACTGCACGAGCTCGAACAATTGCCCAAGGAAGGCAAGCGTTATGAGCAAGGCAATCTGGTCATTTTGATTATTCCTCAGGCCGCGCCATGAGCCTGATTCTGCTGCTGCTCGCTTGCCTGCTGACGTGCCTGGGCCAGGTTGCCCAGAAATACGCCGTGGAAAGCTGGCGCGGGCAACCCTCGAGCTGGGCGCAGAAACTGCGCTCGCCGTGGCTGTGGCTGGCGCTCGTCTCGCTCGGGCTGGGCTTGCTGGTCTGGTTGCTGGTGCTGCAGCGCCTCGAAGTGGGCATCGCCTACCCGATGTTGAGCCTCAATTTCGTGCTGATCACCCTGGTCGCACGCTTCGTTTTCCACGAAACCATCGACCGCCGTCACTGGCTGGGTGTAGCCCTGGTGATCGGTGGCGTGGCACTGCTGGGACAACACGCATGAACCCGCGTCGCGGAATCACCTTCGCCCTGGGCAGCGTGCTGCTGGTCAGTGCGGCGCAGTTGGGCATGCGCTGGAGCATGAGCCACCTGCCGTCGCCTGAACAATGGCTCAGCGCCCCGATCGACCTGGCAGCCGTCGCCGTGGTGCTGGCCGCCGTCCTTGCCTATGCCCTTTCAATGCTCAGTTGGCTCCTCGCCCTGCGTGACCTGCCCCTGGGCCGGGCCTACTCGCTGCTGAGCATCAGCTACGCACTGGTGTACCTGTTGGCCGCCAGCCTGCCGCTGTTTCACGAAGATTTCAGCCTTTCAAAAAGCCTTGGCGTCGCCCTGGTCATCCTGGGCGTCATCACCATTAATTCTCGACCTGCAAGTGCGCCCGAACGTAGGAGTGCCCCATGAAAATCAGTGTGTTTGGTAGCGGTTATGTTGGCTTGGTGCAAGCCGTTGTCCTGGCGGAAGTCGGCCACGACGTGGTCTGCATGGATATTGACGAGAAAAAAGTCAAGTTGCTGCAACAAGGTCATGTGAGCATTTTCGAACCGGGGCTTGCCAGCCTGGTGCGCGAAGGCCTGGACGCCAAACGGTTGCAGTTCACCAGCGATGAACAGTTCGCGGTACAGCACGGCCAGGTATTGTTCATCGCGGTCGGCACACCGTCCCGCGAGGATGGCTCGGCGGATCTGCGTTACGTCTTGTCCGTCGGCGACGCCGTGGCGCGGCACCGCGAACAACCGCTGATTCTGGTGGAGAAATCCACTGTACCGGTCGGCACAGGCGATACCCTGCGTGCACACATCGAACAATGCCTGGCCAAGGACGGGCGTTCTCTGCAGTTCGATATCGTCTCCAACCCGGAGTTCTTGAAGGAAGGCTCGGCCGTGTCCGATTGCCGGCGTCCGGACCGTATCATCATCGGCTGCGAGCGCGATGAAGTGCGCGATGTGATGCGCGACCTGTATGCCCCTTTCAACCGCAACCATGACCGGATCATGTTCATGGACCTGCGCAGTGCCGAGCTGACCAAGTACGCCGCCAACTGCATGCTGGCGACCAAGATCAGCTTCATCAACCAGATCGCCGAACTGGCCGAACACCTGGGCGCCGACATCGAATCGGTTCGTCTGGGCATCGGCGCCGACTCCCGTATTGGCTACCACTTCATCTACCCTGGTTGCGGCTATGGCGGTTCGTGCTTCCCCAAAGACATGCGCGCCCTGATTCACAGTGCCGAAGAGGCCCACTGCTCCAACGATCTGTTGCAAGCGGTGGAAGCCATCAATGAACGGCAGAAACACAAGCTGTTCGAACGCATCAACGCGTTCTACAAGGGCGATCTGAAGGGCAAGACCTTTGCTCTCTGGGGCCTGGCATTCAAACCCAACACCGACGACATGCGGGATGCGCCGAGCCGGGTCCTGCTGGAATCGCTTTGGGCCGCTGGCGCCAACGTGCGTGCGTTCGACCCCGAAGCGATGCAGGAAACCCAGAAGCTGTATCCCGATGAAGCGAAGCTGATGCTGATGGGCACGCCGGAATCGGTGCTGACCGGTGCTGATGCGCTGATCATCTGCACCGAGTGGCAGCAATTCAAGGCACCGGATTTCGACCTGATCCGCCAGCGTCTCATTGCCCCGGTGATTTTCGACGGACGCAACCTGTACGACACCGAGCGCCTCGCCCGTGGCGGCTTCCTGTACTTCCCGATGGGCCGTGGCGAATCGCGCAAGTTGCCAATCCCGCATCAACAATGGCCGTCCGACCCACTCGACGCCTCAGCGTAATGTCGCTGTCCATCCGCCAACAGTCCTGCGTCGTGGGACTGTTGGCCCTGCTGTTGTTCATCGCCGGGGTATACCAGCAAGCGCCAATCGGTTTCGATTCGCGCTTCGTGCTGTTTGCCCAGGAGATGCTGCGACACGGGCCGTCGTTTTTCCCTACCACCTATGGTCAGCCCTACGCTGACTACCTGGGGCTTTCGACGCTGTTCATCTGGCTGACGGCCCTGCCGTTCGGCCAGGTCACCAGCCTCAGTGCCTGGTTGCCAAGCGCCATCGCCGGGGCGGTCGTCGTCACGCTGATGTACCGTCTGGTCGCACCTGTTTCCAGCCGATGGGCGTTGCTGAGCATCGCCCTGATGTTGCTGACCAACACCTTCATCACCGAAGCGCGCGCGGTTTCCCAGGACTTGATGCTCGCGGCGGTGGCATTTGCCGTGTTTTACCTGGGCTACGCCGCCGATCACTTCTCGGCACCCCGTCGATGGCTACTGATCTTCGCCTTGTTGCTGTTGGGTTTCGGCCTGCGCGGGCCGATCGGGTTGGTGATTCCCACCGGCATGCTGTGCAGTTATTTCCTGCTCAATCGCCAATGGCAGCGGTTTTTCGGCTTCGGCGTGACGGCCGCTGTATTGCTGGGCCTGTGTGTCGGCACGCTACTGTGGATGGCCAAAGCCAGCGCGGGTCCGGTCTTCATGCAGGACGTGATTCGCATGCAGTTCATGGGGCGCATGGACGGTAGCGAAGGCGTCAGCGGCTCGCTCTACTACTTCACCAGTTCGATGGGCAACTATGCGCTGGCCTATCCCCTGGCGCTGCTGGCATTGCTGGCACTGGCCCTGAACAAACCGCGCGACACCGGGCCGGCACTTCGATTGCTGCAGTATTGCGCTGCAGCCGGGTTGATCGTGATGCTCGGGCTTTCGATTCCCCAGGCGAAAAAAGCCCGCTACCTGCTGCCGATACTGCCCTTTGTGGCGATCATCGCGGCCTATCCCTTTGCCGTGGCCCAGGGTCGGGTGTTCAGTTGGCTACGCGGCTTGATGCAAGGCCTGTGGCTGCTGATGCCGGCGTTGTTCATCGGCGGACTGCTGGTGGCCCAACGACGGCTTGATCAACACTTGCCCAACCTTGCTACGGTGTTGGTGATCCTTGGGGTGTTACAAGTGCTTGCACTGGCGATCCTTGCCAAACCGCACTGGCGCCCGCAGACCCTGGCCGTTTGTTCGGTCCTGGCGTTGTGGTCGGTATACATCCTGGTGTTTGAACCGCTCGAACAGCAGATGTACGACACCCGGACTTTCAGTCGTGCGTCCTTTGCACAGGTGCAAAAAGACCCGGCGCCGCTGGTGCTGCATGCCTTGGGCAAGGACGCCAAGGCCATCAAGTTCATGGTCAATATCGAGCAGGACCTGCAACCGGTGTTCACCGAGTCGGCTCAAGAGCTGGACGCGCTCCAGGGGCCCTTGTGGTTGATGATGGACGCCAAGGACTACAACGCCCTGCACGGCACCCCCTGGGGCGCTTTGCCACCCGTACTGAGCGGGCGTTTCGACAAGAACGACTTCGTTCTGCTGCATCGCCCCTGATAGAAGGACCGAAGTCACGGGGCGCGATCGGATGACCTTTCACCGCAAACTGTTGAAGATCGAGCTTGTTCTTCAACAGCTTGCGGTGACGTGCTAAACAGGAGGCTTACCGCACCTGCTTTCGAATAAGGACATTCACCCCGTGGCCGCTTACTCCCTCGTTATCCGCCGGTTGTTGATCTGCTCGCTGACCATCGTTGTCAGCCGCGCGATCACCAGCCCCATGCTCACGCTGTTCCTGAGCAACAAGCTCGGCCTCAACCAACAGGACGTTGGCTTGCTGCTGGGCATCGCGGTGTTCATCGCAACCTTGCTCGCGCTCTACGGCGGTTACATCATCGATCGCCTGGAAAAACGCCGTCTGCTGATTCTGACGATGCTATCCAGTGCCATCGGCCTGGTGCTCCTGACCCTGGCCGAAAACCTTTACCTGACCACCGTCATCCTGGTGGTCACCGAAACCGCTTCGGCGTTGTTCCTCATCGGTTCAAAAGCCATCCTCAGCGAAAACCTGCCGGTGGGCCAACGGGCCAAGGCGTTTTCCCTGAGCTACACCCTGACCAACATTGGCTACGCCATCGGCCCGATGCTCGGCGTGGTGATTGCCGGGATTTATCCGATCGCGCCGTTCCTGATCGCCGGCGCCATCGCCTTTTTCAGCATTTTCCTACTGACCGGCGTTGCCAGGGATCCGGCGCTGCCCCCTGCAATCGGACAGGCGCAGAGCTTCCTCAACACCCTGATCACCCTGAAAAACGACCGCACCCTGATCATGTTCACCTGCGGTTGCCTGCTCAGCACGGTCGTGCACGGGCGCTTTACCTTTTATCTGTCGCAGTACCTGCTGGTCACCAGCGACGACCAGAACACCCTTAAAGTCATGGCGGCCCTGCTCGCCTGCAACGCCATCAGCGTGATCCTGTTGCAGTACCAGATCGGGCGTTTTCTCAAGCGCGAGCACTTGCGCCACTGGATCGTCGGCGGAACGGCCCTGTTCATCCTTGGCCTGATCGGCTTCAGCCTGGCCGATAGCCTGGTGGGCTGGTGCGTGGCGATGTTCATCTTCACCCTCGGCGAAATCATCATTTACCCGGCCGAATTTCTCTTCGTCGATACCCTGGCCCCGGCTGAACTGCGTGGCAGCTATTACGGCGCACAAAACCTGGCCGCCCTGGGCGGTGCACTCAGCCCGGTGATTTGCGGCTTCCTGCTGATGCACACCCCGGCGCCCACCATGTTTTATGCCCTGAGTGTCCTCGCAGCCTTCGGCGGGATGCTGTGCTTCATGAGCGGGCGTCGCGTGGCAATACATCAGAAATAATGAACTGAAGCTTCATTAATATGAATTTGTCAGCATCAGGAATCACCGGCACACTGTGTTCGTTCCTCCCCCAACAGTTGGAACAACTTCAAGGGCTTTCCGGGCTTCCCCCGGTAAGCCTTTTTTTTTCCTCGATTTTGTTCAAGGGAACGCTCTCCGTCATGCTCGCTCGCTGGTTACCTGCCGCCATCAACACCCGCCCCTCTGAATGGAGCCGCGCCGCCATCGGCATGGCCTTCGGCACCCTGCTCAGTGTCTGGCTGTGTGGGCAGGTATTCGGTATCGAGGTGGCACAACATCTGATCGGACCGTTAGGGGCGTCGGCGGTGTTGCTCTTCGCTGTATCGTCAGGGGCGCTGGCGCAACCCTGGTCGATTCTCGGCGGCTACCTCAGCGCGGCGGTGGTGGCGCTGTTGGTGGCGCACGTACTCGGTCGCACCTTGACCAGCGCCTGCCTGGCCGCCGGCATGGCCCTGGTCCTGATGTGCTGGCTGCGCTGCCTGCATCCACCGGCCGGCGCCCTCGCCTTGACGCTGGTGCTGGCAGACCCGGCGACCGTTGCCCTGGACTGGAAAGCCCTCGGCCCGGTGATGCTCGGCGCCTCGATCATGTTGTTCTGCGCCCTGGCCTACAACAACCTGACGCGCATTCGTTACCCCAAGCGTGCCAACGAACCGGTGGCCGTGGTGCCTGCCGATCATCCGCCAACTGACCGCCAGGCGATCACCGCTGAGGACCTGAAAAAGGCCCTCGCCGATATGGAGGCGTTCTTCGACGTCACGCCCGAAGACCTTGAACAATTGATTCATACCAGTGAGTTACACGCCAAACGTCGCAGTATTGGTGAAGTACTGAGCCGCAGCGCCTGAACACGTCGTTGTCGGCCACAGGCGTCGATGGTTGCCATGCATAAATGCAGTAAGCACCTGCACATTTCCCGGTTGTACATCACAAATTTGCACTGTTACGATCCTGCATCGCTCGCGCGCGAGCTTCTTAATAAAGAACAATAAAAGCAGGGAGTTAGTGATGACTGCTCAGGTTTCTTCTCCGCGGACACAGTCCATGGATGCCACGCAAAACGACGTGCTGGCCGAGGTTCGCAACCACATCGGTCACCTGACCCTCAACCGCCCCACCGGCCTCAACGCCCTCACACTGGACATGGTCCGCACCCTGCAGCGCCAATTTGATGCCTGGGCGCAGGATCCGCAGGTGCACGCAGTCGTCCTGCGCGGTGCCGGCGAGAAAGCCTTCTGTGCCGGCGGCGACATTCGCTCGCTGCACGACAGTTTCAAGAACGGCGACACCCTGCACCAGGACTTCTTCGTTGAGGAATACGCCCTCGATCTGGCGATCCACCATTACCGCAAACCGGTACTGGCCCTGATGGACGGTTTTGTCCTCGGCGGCGGCATGGGACTGGTGCAAGGCGCCGACTTGCGCGTGATCACCGAAAAAAGCCGTCTGGCCATGCCGGAAGTCGGGATCGGTTACTTCCCGGACGTCGGTGGCAGTTACTTCCTGCCGCGCATTCCCGGCGAACTGGGGATTTACCTGGGCGTCAGCGGCGTGCAGATCCGCGCCGCCGACGCGCTCTATTGCGGCCTCGCCGACTGGTATCTGGACAGCAGCAAACTGGCCACGCTGGACGAAAAACTCGATCAGCTGCAATGGCGCGACACGCCACTGAAGGACCTTCAGGGCCTGCTGGCGAAACTCGCGGTGCAACAGCTGCCCGACGCGCCGCTCGCGGCGTTGCGTCCGGCCATCGATCACTTCTTCGCCCTGCCCGATGTGCCGGGTATTGTTGAGCAACTGCGCACCGTGACGGTCGCCGACAGCCATGAGTGGGCCACGACCACCGCCGACCTGCTGGAAACCCGCTCTCCGCTGGCCATGGGCGTGACCCTGGAGATGCTGCGACGCGGTCGGCGCCTGAGCCTGGAACAATGCTTCGCCCTGGAGCTGCACCTGGACCGCCAGTGGTTCGAACGCGGTGACCTGATCGAAGGCGTGCGCGCCTTGCTGATCGACAAAGACAAACAACCACGCTGGAACCCGCCTACCTTGCAGGCGCTGGACGCCGGGCATGTTGCGAGTTTCTTCCAGGGTTTCGATGAGAGCGGGAGCTGAGTCATGCACGATATCGAATTGAGCGAAGAGCAAGTGATGATCCGCGACATGGCCCGGGACTTCGCCCGTGGCGAAATCGCCCCCCACGCCCAGGCGTGGGAGAAGGCCGGCTGGATCGACGATGGCCTGGTGGCGAAGATGGGCGAACTGGGTTTGCTGGGCATGGTGGTGCCCGAGGAATGGGGCGGCACCTACGTCGACTACGTGGCCTATGCCCTGGCCGTGGAAGAAATCTCGGCCGGCGACGGCGCGACCGGCGCCTTCATGAGCATCCACAACTCGGTGGGCTGCGGGCCGGTGCTCAACTACGGCACTGATGAACAAAAACAGACCTGGCTCGCGGATCTGGCCAGCGGCCAGGCCATCGGCTGTTTCTGCCTGACCGAACCCCAGGCCGGTTCCGAAGCGCACAATTTGCGCACCCGCGCCGAATTGCGCGACGGTCAATGGGTGATCAATGGCGCCAAGCAGTTTGTCAGCAACGGCAAACGGGCAAAACTGGCGATCGTGTTCGCGGTGACCGACCCGGACCTGGGCAAGCGCGGTATCTCGGCATTTCTGGTGCCCACCGATACCGCGGGCTTCATCGTCGATCGCACTGAACACAAGATGGGCATCCGCGCCTCCGACACCTGCGCCGTGACCCTGAACAACTGCAGCATTCCCGAGGCCAACCTGCTCGGTGAACGCGGCAAAGGCCTGGCCATCGCCCTGTCCAACCTTGAAGGCGGACGCATCGGCATCGCCGCCCAAGCGCTGGGCATTGCCCGAGCGGCCTTTGAAGCGGCGCTGGCCTACGCCCGCGAACGCGTGCAGTTCGACAAACCGATCATCGAGCACCAGAGCATCGCCAACCTGCTGGCCGACATGCACATGCAATTGAACGCCGCACGGTTGTTGATCCTGCACGCGGCGCGCCTGCGGACAGCCGGCAAACCCTGCCTGTCGGAGGCCTCGCAAGCCAAACTGTTCGCCTCGGAAATGGCCGAAAAGGTCTGTTCCTCAGCGATTCAGATTCACGGCGGCTATGGCTACCTGGAAGATTATCCGGTGGAGAAGTACTACCGGGACGCGCGAATCACACAGATCTATGAAGGATCGAGCGAGATTCAGCGGATGGTGATTGCGCGGGAACTGAAGAACTACCTGGTGTGAGGCCCTGTAGGAGCGAGGTAGCTGAGCTGAGGGCGCCTCAAAAGCATCGCGGGCAAGCCCGCTCCCACAGGTTTTTCGGTGCGAAAAAAAAATCCGCAGCACACCCAAAACCTACTGTGGGAGCGGGCTTGCCCGCGATGGCGTCAGCAAGAGCGCCGCATTACTTGCCCTGGAACTCAGCCTCACGCTTGGCAATGAACGCCGCCATGCCTTCCTTCTGATCCTGCGTTGCAAACGCTGCGTGGAACACCCGACGCTCGAAACGCACGCCTTCCGACAGGCTCACCTCAAAGGCGCGGTTGACGCTTTCCTTGACCATCATGGCGATCGGCAGGGACTTTTTGGCGATCAGCGTCGCGACTTTCAGGGCTTCCTCCAGCAGTACATCGCTTGGCACGATCCGCGCCACGATCCCGCAACGTTCCGCTTCCACGGCATCGATCAAACGCCCGCTCAGGCACATTTCCATGGCCTTGGCCTTGCCCACGGCGCGGGTCAGGCGCTGGGTGCCGCCCATGCCCGGCAGCACGCCGAGGTTGATTTCCGGCTGACCGAACTTCGCGTTGTCGCCGGCCAGGATGAAATCGCACATCAACGCCAGTTCACAGCCGCCGCCCAGGGCGAATCCGTTGACCGCGGCGATGATCGGCTTGCGACGGTTGGCCACGCGATCGCTGTCGCTGAACAGGTCATCGAGGTAGATCTGCGGGTAGGTCAGCTCGGACATTTCCTTGATGTCGGCACCGGCGGCAAAGGCTTTTTTCGAGCCGGTCAGCACGATGCAACCGATGTTCGAATCGGCTTCCAGACCATCGAGGGCCTGGTTCAGCTCGCCGATGATTTGCGAATTCAAGGCGTTCAGCGCTTGCGGGCGGTTCAAGGTGATGAGGCCTACACGGCCGTGGGTTTCCAGCAGAATCGTTTCGTAGCTCACAGATGGACTCCTTCTCAAAGATTGCGCGAAATAACCATGCGCTGAATGTCGCTGGTGCCTTCGTAGATCTGGCACACCCGCACGTCGCGGTAGATCCGCTCCAGCGGAAAGTCGTTCAGGTATCCGTAACCGCCAAGGGTCTGCAACGCCGAGGAGCAGACCTTCTCGGCCATTTCCGAGGCGAACAGCTTGGCCATCGACGCTTCGACCAATGCCGGTTTGCCGCTGTCACGCAGGGCGGCAGCGTAATACACCATTTGCCGGGCGACCGCAATTTGGGTCGCCATGTCGGCCAATCGAAAAGCCACCGCTTGATGCTCGATGATCGGCTTGCCGAAGCTCTCGCGTTCGCGGGCATAGTCACGGGCCGCTTCGAAGGCCGCGCGGGCCATGCCCACCGATTGCGAGGCGATGCCGACACGGCCGCCTTCGAGGTTGGCCAGGGCGATCTTGTAGCCTTCGCCCTCCTCGCCCAAGCGATTGGCCACCGGGACTTTCACGTCTTCGAAGAGGATCTGGCAGGTGTCCGACGCGTGCTGGCCGAGTTTGTCTTCGACCCGCGCGACTTTGTAGCCCGGCGAATCGGTCGGCACGATCAGCGCGGTGATCCCGCGTTTGCCGGCACTCGGATCAGTCACCGCAAACACAATCACCACCCCGGCGTTCTGCCCGGAGGTGATGAATTGTTTGCAGCCATTGAGCACATAGTGATCGCCTTCAAGGCGTGCACGGGTTTTCAAGCCGCTGGCATCGGAGCCGGCCTGGGGCTCGGTCAACGCGAAGGCGCCCAACATCGCACCGCTGGAGAGGGGCTTGAGGAAGCGTTCTTTCTGCTCGTCGTTGCCGTAGTTGAGGATCGGCACGCACCCCACCGAGTTGTGCACGCTCATGATGGTCGAACAGGCCCCGTCGCCGGCGGCGATTTCTTCCAGGGCCATGGCATAGGCCAGGTAACCGGTGTCGCATCCGCCCCACTGCTCCGGCACCAGCATGCCAAAGAAGCCCAGTTCGGCCATCTCGCCGATGGCTTCCTTGGGGAAACGGTGCTCGCGGTCCCATTCGGCGGCGAACGGCTTCAGCCGTTCCTGGGCGAATTGCCGGGCCATGTCGCGGATTTGTTGTTGGTCGTCATTGGGGATCATGGTGAATCCTTAAAAAATAAGCTTTCGTACAACTACCTGACTGAAACACTGCCCCCTGTAGGAGCGAGCCTGCTCGCGATGGAGGTTAACGATGACGCGGGCTGCCTGGATAAACGTGGCGCCCTTGCGATCATCG
The DNA here is from genome assembly GCF_016887925.1 of Pseudomonas sp. MIL9. Taxonomy (NCBI): domain Bacteria; kingdom Pseudomonadati; phylum Pseudomonadota; class Gammaproteobacteria; order Pseudomonadales; family Pseudomonadaceae; genus Pseudomonas; species Pseudomonas sp. MIL9. The sequence goes on from NZ_JAFEHE010000001.1 coordinate 116,215, forward strand.
CGAGCAGGCTCGCTCCTACAGGGGGGCGGTGTCAGTACAGGCATTCCACGGCCATGGCCGTCGCTTCACCGCCGCCGATGCAGATGGCCGCCACACCGCGTTTCAAGCCTTTCTGGCGCAGCGCCGACAGCAGGGTCACGAGAATCCGCGCGCCGGACGCACCGATCGGGTGGCCCAGGGCGCAGGCACCGCCGTGCACATTGACCTTCTCGTGGGGAATTTCCAGTTGGGTCATGGTCACCAGGCTGACCACGGCAAAGGCTTCGTTGACTTCGACCAGATCGACCTGGTCCAGCGACCAGCCGGTTTTGTGCATCAGTTTCTTGATCGCACCGACCGGTGCCACCGGGAACAGGCCCGGCGTATCGGCAAACGCCGCGTGACCGTGAATCACCGCCAGCGGCTTGAGGCCGCGCTTGTCGGCTTCGGAACGGCGCATCAGCACCAGCGCCGCCGCGCCGTCGGAGATCGAACTGGAGTTCGCCGCCGTGACCGTACCGCCCTCGCGGAACGCCGGCTTCAGCGAGGCAATTTTGTCCAGCCTGGCTTTTGGCGGTTGTTCGTCGTTGCTGATCGTCACCTGTTCTTTGCCGACGGTCACGGTCAGCGGCACGATCTCGTCCTTGAAACGACCCTCCTTGATCGCCTGCTGTGCGCGGGTGGTCGAGGCGACGGCGAAGGCATCCTGAGCCTCGCGGCTGAAACCGTTGGTTTCGGCGCAGTCTTCGGCAAAGGTACCCATCAGGCGGCCCTTGTCGTAAGCGTCTTCGAGGCCGTCGAGGAACATGTGATCGAGCACGCGGCCGTGGCCCATGCGGTAACCGCTGCGAGCGCGGTCCAGCAGGTACGGTGCGTTGGACATGCTTTCCATGCCGCCCGCGACGACCACCTCGGCGCTGCCGGCGACCAGCATGTCGTGGGCGAGAATCGCCGCTTCCATCCCCGAACCGCACATCTTGTTCAGGGTGGTGCAGCGTGTCGATTTATCCAGCCCGGCGCCCAGTGCAGCCTGGCGCGCCGGGGCCTGGCCGAGGCCGGCGGACAGGACGCAGCCGAACAACACTTCTTCGACCGCTTGCGGGGCGATACCGGCGCGCTCCACGGCGGCCTTGATGGCCGCCGCACCGAGTTGCGGCGCGGTCAGGCTTTTAAGCTCGCCCTGAAAGCCACCCATCGGGGTGCGGACGGCGCTGACGATGACGATTGGATCGTTGGAAAGGCTCATGACAATTCCTCTTATTTGGCGGCCATGCGCAAGGCACCGTCGAGACGGATCACCTCGCCATTGAGCATGCTGTTTTCAATGATATGCCTGACCAGCTCTGCGTACTCGGCCGGTTTGCCCAGACGCGGCGGGAACGGCACGCCGGCGGCCAGGGAATCGCGCACTTCCTGGGTCATACCAGCCATCATCGGGGTTTCGAAAATGCCCGGGGCGATGGTCATCACACGGATGCCGAAACGTGCCAGTTCACGGGCGGCGGGCAAGGTCAGGCTGACAATGGCACCTTTGGACGCGGCATAGGCTGCCTGGCCGATCTGGCCATCGAAAGCGGCGGCGGATGCGGTATTGATGATCACGCCGCGCTCGCCATCGGCGTCCGCGTCGGCTTCGGCAATCGCCGCCGAGGCGAGGCGCAGCATGTTGAAGCTGCCGATCAGGTTGACGTTGATCACCTGGCTGAAGCTGGACAGCGCGTGCGGACCGTTCTTGCCGAGGATCTTCTCGCCACGCACGATGCCGGCGCAGTTGACCAGGCCATTGAGACCGCCAAAAGCCTTGACCGTGGCCTGCACCGCCGCTTCAGCCGCGGCTTCGTTGCTGATGTCCGCCACCACGCTTTGCGCGCCGAGGCGTTGGGCCTGGGCTGCGACGGCTTCGGCGTTCATGTCCACCAGCATCACCTTGGCGCCGGCCGCAACCAGCATTTCAGCGGTGGCCGCACCCAGGCCGGAGGCGCCGCCGGTGACGAGAAAAACCTTGTTTTCGATCTGCATCATTGTTTCCTTGGATTCAAGCTGAAACGTTCTTCGCGGCAGCCTCTTGAGCCTTCGCGATTTCCTGGTTGCGCAAGATAAAGCGCTGCAATTTGCCGCTTGGGGTTTTCGGCAACTCGCTGACAAATTCGATTTCACGGGGGTACGAGTGCGCGGCCAGGCGCTTGCGCACATGTTGACGCAGCTCTTCGGCCAGCTCCGGCGTGGCGCGGTATTGCTCGCCGATCACGACGAAGGCCTTGACCAGCTCGGTGCGTTCCGGATCGGGTTTGCCGACGACCGCCGCTTCGATCACCGCCGGGTGTTCGATCAACGCGCTTTCCACGTCGAACGGGCCGACACGGTAGCCGGAGGTGGTGATCACATCGTCACTGCGACCGACAAAACTGATGCTGCCGTCCGGGTTCCACTCCACGGTGTCGCCGCTCAAGTAGTAGTCGCCGACGAACGCCTTGGTCGGCGCGCCTTCGTAACCGGCGAACCAGCACATCGGCGATTGGCTGCGGTCGATGGCCAGGATGCCCGGCTGGCCAACGCCCAGTTCCTTGTACTGTTCGTCCAGCACCACAATGCGGTGGCCCGGCGAGGCGTAACCGGCGGCGCCCATATGAATCGGGTGCTCCAGGCCATGATGATTGCACAACACCATGCCCAGTTCGGTCTGGCCGTAATGGTCGTGAATGACCACGCCAAGGTTGTCGGCGAACCAGCGGATCACTTCCGGGTTCAGCGGCTCGCCGGCGCTGCTGACGATACGCAGCTTGCCTTTGATCGACTTGGCGAACTCGTCGCCCCCGGCGATCAGCAAGCGATAAGCCGTCGGCGATCCGGTGAGGTTGGTGATCCCGTACTTGTTGATCACCCGGCAGGTGCTTTCCAGGGTGAACGGGCCATCGTAGAAGGTGATCGGGTGGCCCATCGACATCGGGCCGGTTACGCCGAAATAGATGCCGTAGGCCCAACCCGGGTCGGCAACGTTCCAGAAGGCGTCTTCGGGGCGCAAATCCACGGCATCCCGGGTGTAGCTCTGGAATGCGACGATGGCCTTGAGTGGCACCGACAGCGCTTTCGACGGGCCGGTGGTGCCCGAGGTGAACATCAGCAGGAACGGGTCTTCACCGGTCAGCAGCACCGGTTCGCAGACATTGGAGAAGTTGGCCAGTTCGGCCCAGAAACTGAAATCGCCCTGGACGATGCCCTGCCCCTTGGGCCCGCCGACGGTGACGATGGTCGGGCAGTTGGCGACTTCCGCGAGTTTCGAGCGGTTGACCGCATCGGTAACCACCACTTTGGCGCCTGAGCTGCCCAATCGATGTTCGATGGCTTTCGGCCCGAAGGCCGTGAACAGGGGCTGATAGACCGCGCCAATGCGCCAGGTGGCGAACACGGTAATCAATAATTCGATGTTACGTGGCAACAGGCCAGCGACCTTGTCGCCCTTCTGCACGCCCTGGGCCAACAGGAAGTTGGCAAAACGCGCGGCCTTGTCCTGCAAGTCGCTGAAGGTGTAGGTCGCGCTGGTGCCGTCGCGGCCTTCCCAGAACAGCGCGATCCGACCCGGCAAGGCATGCCGGTCGCAGCACTCGATGCAGGCGTTGAGGGCAGTCAGATCGCCAGCGAGTACGGCGTCGACGGTGTGCTGATAATTGAACTGTGATGTAGCAGACAAGTAATCGCGCATTGCCAGAATCCCTCTGTATTTTTATTAGGTTGGGGGAACCGTAACTAACAGGGAAATACTCGCTCTGCGCGGGTGGTGGGGCAATGGTCAAAGTTATCAAGTTGCGTGACTGGTTTGGCCAAGAGCCGGGGGCCGTGGCGCCTGCCCAACCACCAACAAAACCGGATCAGCTCGATTCGTTGAGAATCAAACTGCGGTAGTGCCCCGGATTGGACCCCGACCACTTGCGAAACGCCTTGTAGAACGAACTCGCATCGGCAAACCCCAGGCGCGTGGCGATTTCCGCGAAGCTGATGGCCGGTTCCGCCAACCAGACGATGGCCAGTTCCTTGCGCACGCTGTCCTTGAGCCCTTGATAGGTTTGGCCTTCCTCGGCCAGCCGCCGACGCAGGGTCGAGGCCGACATGCACAGGCGTTGCGCCAGGGCTTCGGTTTCCGGCCAGCGTTCGGCGGGCAGTTGCCGCAGATCGTGCTTGATGCGGCTGGCCAGGCTCTGCGGATCGCGGTACTTGACCAGAATGTTCGCCGGCGCATGGGCCAGGAAACGCTTGAGCTCTTCCGCGCTGCGCTTGATCGGCAGGTCCAGGCAATCGGCGGAGAAAATCATCCGCGTGCGTGGACGGTCGAATCGCAGGTTTTCGGAGAACATCACTTGATAGTCGTCGCAGAAGTCCGGTTGCGAGCAGCGCAATTCGATGGCCAGGATCGGAATCCGCCGCCCCGCCAGCCAGCAGGCCACGCCATGCACGATCATCCAGTAGGTGAAATAGGTGAACGCCCGGCGCGGGTCCTGTTCGTCTTCCAGCAGCACAATTTCCGCCAGGCTTTGTTGGCGAACCAGTTCCGCGGGCAGGTGTTCGAGCATCAGTGACAAGAAGCTCAGGCCACTGGTGAGGCCCGCCGCCAGACTCGGCTGGACCATGGCGCAGCGACAAAGAAACGCCAGGCTGCCGGACTTGAGCTTGCGCGGGTCCATGCCGAAAAACTCGTCATCGCCGCGCCGCGCCAACAGACGCCACAACCGGGCGTAAGCGGTGGCCGGTACCCGTGCATCACTGGTGTGCAGCAGGAGCGGATCGATGCCGACCTTGATCAACACCTCTTCGGTGGCAACGCCTGGGGCGCAACTTTGCAACAGCGCTTCTCGCACCAGTTGAATGGAGATGGTGTCTTTTTCCGCCATGGAGCGAGGCAAACCCTGTTCTTGTTCGAGTGGTGGGCATAGTAGCGCAGCCGCCAACGCCGCGCCCCCTGTAGGAGCGAGCCCGCTCGCGATGGAGGTTAACGATGACGTGGGTTGCCTGGATGAACGCGGTGCCCTGACCTCCATCGCGAGCAGTCGAGCGTCGACCGGCTGCTCTTATAGGGGACGGGTTGATCTTCGGGATCGTTCAGCTCAGGTTCAGCTAAATGTCAATCGGTAGCATGTGCGAATGAGTGTCATTATGTTACAAATTCGCACCTTATCTGATTCCCCACGGTGCTGAATGCTCGTTCCTTTTCTGATCATGCTGCGCGAAGGCATCGAAGCCGCGTTGATCGTTGGCATCATCGCCAGCTACCTCAAACAGACCGGCCGTGGCCAGTGGATGCCCGCCGTGTGGATCGGCGTGTTCCTCGCCGCCGCCCTCGCCCTGCTGGTGGGCGGTGGCCTGGAACTGGTGAGCGCCGAGTTTCCGCAGAAACAGCAGGAACTGTTTGAGGGCGTGGTCGGCCTGGTGGCGGTCGGCATTCTCAGTTCCATGGTGTTCTGGATGCGCAAAGTGGCGCGTTCGATCAAGCACTCGTTGCACGCCTCCCTCGATCAGGCGCTGACCGGTTCCAGGCATCAGGTCACCGCCCTGATCGCCATGGTGTTTTTCGCCGTGGCCCGCGAAGGCCTGGAAACAGTGTTCTTCCTGCTCGCGGTGTTCCAGCAAAGCGAAGGTCCGGCGGCCCCGATCGGTGCCCTGCTCGGTCTGGTCCTGGCGATCATCGTTGGTTGGCTGATCTACACCGGCAGCATGCGTCTGAACCTCGGCGCGTTCTTCCGCTGGACCGGCCTGTTCATCCTCGTGGTGGCGGCCGGCATTCTCGCCAGCTCGGTGCAGGCGCTGCACGAGGCCGGGGTGTGGAATCACCTGCAAACCGTGCTCTTCGACATCAGCGCCACACTGCCAGTGGACGGTCCGCTGGGGTCGGTGCTGGCCGGCATGTTCGGTTACCAGGACGCCCCGACGGTCAGCACTTTGGGTGCCTATCTGATTTATCTGATCGTGGCGCTGGTGATGTTCTTCCGGCCACCCCCCGCGCCGATTGCGAACACCCGTACGCGCGAGCCTGCTCGCGATGGTCGTGAACGATGACGCGTAAAACCGGTTGTCCTGCGGCGCCCGCAGGTTTTTCGCGAGCAGGCTCGCTCCTACAAGGGACGGTGGTGTTTCAAATGACGGCGGTAGAACGCTGTCACCCTCCTGTANCTGTAATTGAATGGACTCGCCCAAGCCGAGGCGTCTGTGCGCCACGGTGGCATTCTTATAGAAGCCAACGACAGCGAGGGCGAGGCCATGAAAAAGCATACGACGACTAATCAGTCTTTGTCAGCCGATGCATCGACGTGTACGACCGTTGCGGTAGATCTTGCCAAGAGGGTTTTTCAGGTAGCTGGGGAGGATGCCCTCGGCCAGGTGATATTCGAAGATCGAATCAAGTCGCGCGAGGCCTTTCAGGTATTTCTTCATAAGCTTCCCGCGAGCGTGACGGTATTGGTCGAGACCGGGCCAGGTGCTCAGGCATGGGCGCGGTTGCTGCAAACGCAGGGCAACCCGGTACGCATCCTGCCGGCACAGCTGGTTGCCAATCATCGAAGCGGCCCAAAAAACGATCGCAACGATGCATTGGCTATCCTGCGCGCAGGCCGCGATTGCAAGATTTCGGCCGTACCGGTCAAGAGTGCCGCAGCGCTGGCGATGCAGGCTCTGCACCGGGCCCGACAGGGATATGTACGGCGACGCACTGCCGTAAGCAATCAGATGCGCGGTTTGCTGTTGGAGCATGGTGTGGTCCTGGCCCAGGGTGAAATCGCTATCAGCCAGCTTGTGCCTCGAATACTGGAAGACGCTACTCAACCGTTGCCCGATCTGCTGCGTGAGCTGATCGCAGAACTACTCGGCGAATGGGGTCAACTGGGCGAACGCGTCAATGTGTTGACCGGTCGGTTGGAAGCGGCAGCCAAGGAGGACGAGACGGCGAGACGGCTGATGACGGTGCGCGGTGTTGGTCCGATCATCGCCACGGCGCTGCTGGCCAAGCAGACCGAGCCTGAACGCTTCGCCAGCGCTCGGCAGTTCGCCGCCTATTTCGGGCTGGTGCCCAGCCAGCACAGCAGCGGTGAGAAGGTCAGACTGGGCAAGATGAGCAAGCAGGGCGATGCCTACTTGCGCAGTCTGACGATCCAGGGGGCGCATGCCGTTTTAAGACAGATACGACCTGATTCAGAGCAACCGGACGACCAACGTCTACAGCGTTGGATCTCCCGTCTGGGGCGCAAGGCGGCGGCTGTGCGACTGGCCAACCGCAACCTGCGCATCCTCTGGGTGCTGCTACAAAACGACCAGACTTATCGTCGCAAGCCGGGCAATGGCCAGGAGGCTGCGATGAGTCACTGATCCACAGAGTTCTGCCACCGGGGCGTTAAGCCGCTCCACCCTATGCTAAAGAACATTGACCCCAGGTCAGACCGTCGCGGATTGATGCCTGCGCTCCTACTGGCCCTTGAGGCCTTACTGTAATCGGCATACCGCGAGCTTACCCAATGTCGGCCAGAAGCCGCTCAGGCTTCCTCGAACAGGCCTTATACATAGATGCAACCGGGTAGCAGTGTTCAAAAGCGGGTTGAAAGTGGGGGCGAGTCCATACATAGGAGCGAGCCTGCTCGCGATGGTCGTGAACGATGGCGCGTGCTTGCAGGCTAAGCGCGGTGCCCTTGGGTCCATCGCGAGCAGGCTCGCTCCTACAGGTATTGCATTGGCGTTGTATCCCGGGATGCTGTGAAGAACCAAAAAAAGGACTGGGGTTCGCGGAGCAATCCGGCTGTGTCTGTTGAGAGATGAGAGGGTGCTTGCTCAATCCGGTAGCACGGCATCAGGCCTGGCGCTGCTTCTGTAGGGCGTGTTGCAGGTGAACGTTATTGGATTGGATAGTATTGCCATTTGGCACTATAGTTTATGCCAGATGTCAGAGTGACGGAGGCTGCCATGAGCGCCAAGAAAAAAGATGATGCAGCCAATGAGGTGGTCAAAGATGCCGGCCGCTTCACGAGTGTTCAACCGGGCCAGCTTGAAGCGGCCGCAAAAATCACGGGTCGAAAGAAACCTGCGGTGACCACTGCTGCGACAGATCACCCGCCACGCATGGTCGCGATCTTGCTCTCCGGGAATGTGGGGGATGATCGTATGGAGATTTACCGAGCCGTAAGAAACGGTTTTCCCTTGCAGTCAGTGCTCAACATGATCGAAAACAGCGAGGTGTATAAGCAACGTGGCGTGCTGTCGAAAATCGTTGGCGCTTCTGATCGCACGCTTGCGCGGCGGCTGAAAACGCCCAATGAAATCTTGACCTCGGAGCAAAGCACGCGCGCGCTCAACTATGCCGAAGTCTTGGAAAAAGCCACGGAGGTGCTGGGCTCGCGCGAGCTGGCCGAGCAATGGATGGTCAAACCTGCCCGTGGCCTGGACGGTGAAATACCCATCGATTTGATTTCCAACTCGGTGGGCTATGAGTTGGTGACTGATTTTCTGACGCGCATCGAATATGGGGTCTATTGATGGCTAAAGATCCCTTTAGCAGTGAGATTCACTTCTGGCGCCTCGACCCTGCCGAGTATGCCCCCACATGGCATTTGGGCGTGGGGGCAGAAAAGGTGGGTGGACGCTGGAACCCTAAAGGCATGGCCACGGTTTATGCCAGCCTGGATGCCTCTACGGCCATTCTCGAGGTGGCGGTGCACAAGGATTTCGACGCGTTGGATTGCAAACCTCATCGCCTGACGCAGGCCCGTGTGCTGGACCCCTCCAGGATTCACGTGGTACGGCCCGAAACCATCGCGAACCCCAATTGGTTGGTCCCTGGCACCCCAAGCCGCAGCCAGCAACAGTTCGGTGCCGATCTGCTGCGCCAGCATCCGTTTGTTTTGGTGCCATCGAGCGTGTCGCCGCATAGCTGGAATTTGCTGATGAACCCGCAAATGGCCATTGGTTTGTACGAGCAGGTGCTGCAAGAGCCTTTTGGTCTGGATGGCCGGCTTAACAAGCCTCAAGCCTGAAGCGCATCATCCCCTCAAGTACCCATCCAGCGATTGAATGAACGGATACGTGCTGCTGACAAGCACTGCGCAAGCTAACAACCCACGGCGCGACCTCGATCCCCTTGCAGCCTGTCGCCTGAAGCTTGCAGCTGATTTTCAGTGAGGTCGCGGATAAACAGTCCGAGCAATTCCGACTGGCTGCCGATGCCGAGCTTGGCGTAGAGGTTCTTGCGGTGGATTTTCACCGTGCCCGGACTGATGTTCAGTTGTTCGGCGACCGAGGCACTGGAGTGACCGCGCAACAGCAGCTGCACAATCTCCTGCTCGCGCCCGGTGAGAATGTGCGCGCCGAACTGATCGAAGGCTTCGCGGATCTTGAAGTCCAGATCCTGCGCGGGTCGCGGTTGCTGGGCCTGACGCAAGCGCCAGGCTTCATTGATGACCTGCTCGACCACCGCTTGCGCGCACTCGATCAACTGCATTTCGTCACGGCTGAACGCGCAACTGGCCGAGGAACGCATCAGCGACAGCACGGCCGTGGCACCGGCGCCGAGGTCGACGAAAAACGCCACTTCTTCTGCCAGACCGGTTTGCTGGTAATACGTCAGGTAGTACTCACCGAGGTAGAAGTGGTCCGGCGCAAACTGGCGCAATCGCCACAATCCGGGCGCCTGCCCGCGCGTACAGGCCAGGTAGAACGGATCGAGCAAATACGGTCCGCATTGATAGTCATCGACATACACCGCGCGCTTGTCCGCCGAGAAGGTGTCGAACAACGCCAGGGGGCGGTGATTGCCTTCGTAGACGAACAAGACGAAATGATCGACCGGGCATACTTGCCGCAACCAGTGGCTAAGGCCCGACAGCCGTGCATGCCCGGCGGGCAGGTCGAGCAGGTGGGCGACACCGGTGGTCCAGAGTTTCAGTTCCTTGGGGCGCATGGTGACTTCAAGCAAGGGAGGATCGCCATCAGATGCACAAAGTACGCCATGCCTGCCTTGGCCGTGCGGGGCAGGGCGGTGTGATCGAAATGCTTGAAAAAGATGCACTGCAACGGGGCCGGGTGTTACCGAGTGCTACAGCTTTGGTAGCAGAAGTGATTGGCGCCGACACCGGCTGCGGTTGGTTTCAGTAGATTGTCGGAATCAACCGCCAGCTCCGGGCGCAATAAGCCTCGTAGTCAGCGCCAAACTGCGCCCGCAACAGCGCCTCCTCGGAATGAATCCGCGCAATCAGCGGGATCACCGTCAGCGCGGCCAGCAACAGGCCGACTGCCGAGCGGAACGCCAGCGCCCAGCCTGTGGCGATGATCAGCATCCCCAGATAACTGGGGTTACGCAGGCGGCGATAAATTCCGTCGGTGACCAGGCTGTGCCCCGGTTGAATCGCCACCAGCCCGCTGAAGCGCTTGCCCAGCACGAACACTGGCCAGATTCGCAGGGCGCCGCCCAGGATGTACAGCACTGCCCCGAGCCAACGCACACCCTCGCCGCCGAACGTCCAGAAGTCGACCCGGTCGGTGTAGGCCGGTAGAAATCCGCTCAGTAAGCCAATGATGCCAAAGGCCGGTAGCACCCAGCGATTGGCCCGGTCTTCACGTTCGCCGGAACTGAGGTTGACCTCGGTGAACAGCGAAGCGACGACCATCGCCAGGGTGGCAAGCGCCACCACGACCAGCGCGCCATGGGAGAAAAAGGCGGTGAATCCGCCCAGCCCCCAAATCGCCAGCCAGAGGTAGGCGAGGGTGGACACGAAGGCGACAACAGCCAGTTTTACGGAAATTTTCATGATGCCTCCATCAGTGGGCACACCCTTGGCGAAACCGGCGCCGAGGTGATTGTCCACGGCAAGGTCTGGGACGAAGCCAACCAACGGGCCATTGAGCTGGCGCAGGGTGCGGACACCGAATATGTCCCGGCTTTCGATCACCCGGTGCTGTGGCAAGGGCACAGCGCGATGGTCGATGAAATCCTCGAAGACGACCCGCAAGTCGATGCATTGGTCACGTCGGTGGGCGGCGGTGGTTTGCTTGCGTACCTGGATCATCCGGCGATTGCCCAGGCCCATGACGGGGTGATTGTGGTCTGTGGCGGTGTCAGCATCACCCCGGCCCTGGTGGCCGGGTGGGCGCGGCATGCTTGAAGCAAAGCCTGTGAAGCAAGGCAGGGCTGGAAACGCTGTCCAGGTTTCACAAGCCCCACCGCTGAGGTTGGCCGTCGTTATTGACCGGCTGGAACGCCTTCCTGGACGAGAATGGCGCGAGCCAGGTCTTCGTCGCTTGCGTTGTTGAGGTCGGGGTGCTCCTGCCGGAGCTGTTTGAGAACCGATTCCAGGTAAGCGCCGCGAATCGTACCGCCACTGGCCACGAAGCTGGAGGCGTCATCACGGGCGGGAATCATGAGTTTGTGGTCCTTGAATGTCGAGTACAGCGATGCGGAAACCCCGGCTGAGGTGGCGACATCGCCTGCGTCCACCTTGGCCATTGCAGAGCCGAAGGGTAAACACAGCAACAGAGAAGAAACGATAATCAGACGGCGCATGACGGTGTCCTCTGAAAGCGTGAAGCAAAAAGGAAGTACCTCATCATTTAGGATGCACCACAGCCGTCAGGAGTTCCCTGTCGATACGCCATCAATCCCGAGCCTTGAACGTTTGGCTTGCCGGGCGAACGCGGGCTTACCGCGAAAACCGGCTGCGATATTCCCGCGGCGACACCCCCAGGTTGCGCTGGAAAGTGAGACGCATGCGCTCTTCATCGCCAAAGCCGCACAACCGGGAAATTTGATCGATGTTGCGCTCGGACTCTTCCAGCAAGCGCCGTGCGGCTTCCACTCGCAGCACTTCCACGGCCTTGGCCGGGGTACGGCCGGTTTTGAGCTTGTAGACCCGGGCGAAATTGCGCGGGCTCATTTGCACCCGTTGCGCGAGTGTCTCGACCGTGAGGTTTTCGCCCGCGAGATTCTGCGTGATCCACAGGTGCAGGTCGTCGAAAGCGGCGCCTTCGAGGGTTTGCGATTGCAGTAATTGGCTGTATTGGGCCTGGCCACCGGGACGCTTGAGAAACACCACCATTTCCCGCGCGACCAGCAATGCCACGTCGCGTCCGCAATCCTCTTCCACGAGGGCCAGTGCCAGGTCGATCCCGGCGCTGACGCCGGCGGATGTCCAGACCGAGCCGTGTTTTACGAAGATCGCATCGCTGTCGACTTCGATCGACGGGTAGCGCTCCTTGAGCACGTCGCACATCTTCCAGTGGGTGGCGGCGCGTCGGCTTTCCAGCAATCCGGCCTCTGCCAGCAGGAACGTTCCGCTGCACACCGAAGCCGTGCGTTTGGCGTCGGGCGATGCCTCCTTCAGCCAGGCGACCAGGTCCAGGGATTTGCTCATTGCCAGCAGAATATCCGGGGCGCCGGGGGCGATCAGGGTGTCGATCGGGTGATCGGCGAAATCACGCAATGGCAGGGTGTCGACGACCAGCCCCTCTGCTGTCTGTATCAAGCCGCCGGCCAGGCTCGCGGTGTGCAGGGTGTAACCGGGCAGGCCGCGATTCTCCATGTACCGCGATGCGGCCCAGAACACCGTTTGTGCCCCGGTCAAATCCAACAGGCCCATTTGCGGATAGGCGAGGAAAACAATGAGGCGCGCTTGTTCGCGGGCAAGGTCGGGATGAGTGTTCGGGACTTCGTTCATGAGCTTCTGATTTGGCGAGTGGGAATAATGATAATTCGCAAACGATATAAGCGTTATCGCCTCTCATCGGCTGTCTGGATTTCAGGGTTTTATGGCATTTGGCTCGTGAGAGTTCAACCCTGGCGTCGATCACCGAAGCGCAAGGGTGTTTTTCAGGAACGTGCCGGCGCGCTCCCTCACGCCCGGGGGAGGTCTGCCGATGATGAGAAGGCCTGATCCCGCGCCCAGTCTTTGTCATCCTCCGGGTGACGGCTGAGGGGTGGTAACGTGAGCGCTTTGAACCGTCAGGAGCATCGTCATGGATTTGGGTATTTCGGGGCGTTGGGCAATCGTCTGCGCCGCCAGCAAGGGCTTGGGCCTGGCCTGTGCACAGGCGTTGGCGAAGGAGGGCGTCAACCTGGTGATCAACGCCCGCGGCGACGAGACATTGCAGGCTGCCGCGTTGGCGTTGCGCCAACTGGCACCGACCATCGAAGTGCGCACCGTGGCCGGGGACATCAGCGAAGCGAGCGTGCGCGCGCAGGTGCTGGCGGCGTGTCCGCAGGTGGATATTCTGGTCAACAACGCCGGCGGTCCGCCGCCGGGTGATTTCCGCGACTGGCAACGCGACGACTGGCTGAAGGCGCTGGATGCCAACATGCTCACGCCCATCGAGCTGATCAAGGCCTGTGTCGACGGCATGGCCGAACGCGGGTTCGGGCGCATCGTCAACATCACTTCCGGCGCGGTGAAGGCGCCGATCGATGTGCTGGGCCTGTCCAATGGCGCCCGCAGTGGCCTGACCGGCTTCATCGCCGGGCTGGCGCGTCAGGCAAGACTGGCCGGGAACAACGTCACCGTGAACAATTTGCTGCCGGGGCCGTTCGAGACCGAGCGATTGCACAAGACCTTGAGCGCGGCCGCCAAGGCCAATGGCTCCAGTGTCGAAAGCGTCGCCGAGCAGCGACGAAAAAACGTCCCGGCCCAGCGCTTCGGCCAGCCGGATGAGTTCGGTGCGTATTGCGCGTTCATTTGCAGCGCCCGGTCCGGGTTCCTCACCGGGCAGAACCTGCTGCTGGACGGCGGCAGCTATCCCGGTACGTTCTGAATGGACGAGCGTGGTCATGGCCATGCTGTTGGCGATATTCTCCTGCCTGATCGATTACCGTGAGCGGGGGCTGGTTTGACATGAGGGCAGGGCGGGTGAGCGTCGATATCGACAGCGTGGTGGTTGGGGCCGGTGTGGTCGGGCTGGCGGTGGCCAGGGCGCTGGCCATGAGCGGGCGCGAAGTGATTCTGGTCGAGGCCGGCGAAGGCATAGGCGTGGGCATCAGTTCGCGCAATTCCGAAGTGATCCACGCCGGCATCTATTACCCCGGCGGCAGCCTCAAGGCGCAGTTGTGCGTGGAGGGCAAGCAACGCCTCTACGCCTTCTGCGACGAGCGCGGCGTCAGCCATCAGCGCCTGGGCAAGCTGATCGTGGCCACCGATGATGCCCAGCGCACGGCGTTGCAGGGTTTGCTGGAGCAGGGCCGGCGCAACGGTGTCGATGACTTGCAATGGCTGGAGGCGAGTGAGGCGCGGGAACTCGAACCGGCGTTGTCCTGCGTCGCCGCGCTGTGGTCGCCGTCCACCGGCATCGTCGACTCCCATGGCTTGATGCTGGCGTTGCAGGCCGATGCCGAAGCCGGGGGCGCGTCACTGGCGTTTCATACGCCGCTGTTGTCGGCGCGTTGCATCGAACAGGGTTTCGAGTTGCACATGGGCGGTGCCGAACCGATGACCTTGAGCTGTCGCGAGCTGATCAACTGTGCAGGGTTGTCTGCGCCCGAGGTGGCAAGCCGCATCGCCGGCCTGCCTGCGCAATACATCCCGGAGGCGCGGTTGTGCAAGGGCAGCTATTTCAGTTTCAGTGGCCGGGCGCCGTTTCGCCATCTGGTGTATCCGGCGCCGGAAAGTGCCGGGCTGGGTGTGCACATGACCCTCGACCTGGGCGGCCAGGCGCGATTCGGGCCTGATGTGGAATGGGTCGATCACATCGACTACCGCGTCAATCCATCGCGGGGCGACGGCTTTTATCAGGCGATCCGGCGTTACTGGCCGGGGTTGCCCGATGGCAGTCTGCAACCGGCCTACAGCGGTATTCGCCCGAAAATCAGCGGACCGCACGAAGCGGCCGCCGACTTTCTCATCAGCGGCCCGACTCAGCATGGTGTAGCGGGATTGGTGAACCTGTTCGGCATCGAATCCCCAGGCCTGACCAGTAGCCTGGCGCTGGCCGATCGGGTACTGGATACGCTCGCGCAGTAACCGCCGTACCGATGATCAGCCGCCGCGCTGCGGCGTGGGGATAGCGCTATCCTTGAGAGATGCGCTCATCGCCATCGGAGAAGTCTGATGATCAACGTACGCACTGCCCGCCTGCTTGCCGATTACAAACAATGGGCCAACCAGCGCCTCTTCGATAACCTGGCGCAACTGCCCCCGACCGAGGTCTACAAACAGCGCGCCGGCATTTTCAAGAACATGATGGGCACGCTGAACCACATCTATGTGGTGGATTGCCTCTGGCAAGCCCACCTCGAAGGCCGGGGACACGGCTTCAAAACCTCCCACGACATGGTCCACCCTGAACTGTCGGCACTGCGCCAGGCGCAACAGATCGTTGATCACTGGTATTGCGAGTGGGCCGCCCGGCAGACCGATGCCTCACTGGACAAGCCCGTCCGGTTCACCTTTCTCTCCGGTGAAAGCGGCACCATGAGCGCCGGCGCGATGTTGATGCATGTGGTCAACCACGCCAGTTATCACCGTGGCTGGGTGATCCAGATGTATTTCGATATTCCGGCCATGCCACCCTTGACGGACCTGCCGATCTACTTGCGCGAGACCGATCCGCAGTTCAATTCGCTCAATGTCCCGATGGTGGAGCCGACATGTGCTCCACAATTTTCGAGCGCAACCAACGTTCTGCCGGATCGTTATCGTTGACGCCGTTCCAGACCATGGACAGTTCGGACAGCTTGATCTCGAACGGCGCGTCATCGGCACGCAGCTGGCTGCTGCCCTCGATCAGCGCGCTCGCCGCGTAGTCCGGCACCGTCGCCAGCATGTCGGTGCCCGCCAGCAAGGCGCGCAACCCGGCAAACTGCGGCACCGCCAGCACCACCCGGCGCGAGCGGCCGATACGGGCGAGATCGGTGTCGATCGCCCCGGTCAAGTCCCCGGAAAACGACACCAGCGCATGGGGACGTTCGCAGAATTCATCCAGGGTCAGGGGCCCGGGCCGGTTGTCGCCGCGCAGGATCTTGACGCTCAAGTCCCGCAGTTTCTTGCGCTTGGCATTGGCCGGCAATTCCGTGGTGTAGCTGATCCCGACGGTAATCTCGCCGGTGGCGAGCATCGACGACATCAGCAGGAAATTCACCCGCCGCACGACGACCACCACGTTCTGCGCCTCTTCGCGTATCTGCTTGAGCAACGGCGGAAACAGACCGAATTCGGCGTCGTCGGACAGGCCGATGCGAAACACGTCACGGCTGGTGGACGGGTCGAAATCCTTGGCCCGGCTGACCGCGCCGGAAATGGTGTCCATCGCCGGCTGCAACTCCTTGAGAATCACCAGGGCGCGCGGTGTCGGCTCCAGGCTGCGGCCGTTGCGTACCAGCAACGGATCGTCGAACAAGTCCCGCAACCGCGCCAACGCCGCACTGACGGCAGGCTGGCCGAGGAACAGTTTCTCTGCGGCGCGGGTCAGGTTCTTTTCGAACATCAGGGTTTCGAAAATCACCAACAGGTTCATGTCCACGCGGCGCAGGTCGTTGCGGTTCATCCTGAGTACTCGCTGGGAGTGAGAATCCTCTCAGTAAAGCACTGAATGACAGCGACACGGGGCAGACATGTCGATGCCGAGGTGGTGTCTATCGGTAAGTTTTCAGTTTTTCCCAATAGTGCGATGTCATGTTATTAATTGGGTAGCTATCGGTTTTTGTTTAATAAAAATGGGTACTTCTGATTGCTCTTATTTGTTCCGCTAACGCGTCGTGGTTTGGACTTCTTACGTAGAGTATTTCATGCCAATAGTCGTTGGCTACAGTAGGTTTCGGTCGCTTGGAGATCGGAGTTGTTGAATCGAATTCACCGCTTCTTGCAGTATTGAGTTTTTGCCAGGCAATGGGGCCGGGCTCATCGGCGGTCGCGCCATATTTAGTTATGTCTATGTACTCAAGCAGGGTATGCCGATCAGCTAAAGGGTCGATTTTACTGGCTGCGACTTTTAATCTCGGCGGCAATGGTAATTCAGCTATTGGATATGCGTGTTTTTGAAGGTTTTTGATGACTATTTTCTGCAGGTTCAAGCTATTGTTTCTTGCGATGTTTAAATCATTTATGTAGGCAGCATTCTGGAAGGGTTGATGGAGGGAGGCGTAACTCAATTCTTCTAATTGTTTAATGGCATTGATGGCTTGATCGGTTGAAATTCCCGGTCTGATTTTAAGTGTATAGGGAGCTTCGTTGGCAATCTGAGTGGTTATGCTTCTTGCAGTTGTCGCCAGTATTTTTACAGGGTTGAAGTGACCGGTGGGGTCGCTAAAATTTACTGGGTCCCCTGCGCAATAAGCATACGAATTCAATCCTCCTTTCCCAAACGGACTCAAACTGTCCGGACTGTTAAACCGCATCAGCACCGGATTAAACGCCCGATAGCCATTGCCCAACAGATAGTGCCCGGTCAGTGGGTCGGGTCGTTCGCCATTGAATCCCATCAAACTCATCCATCCATTTGTAGCGTGGCGGTGACCATAGGGCGCATAGGCGATGGGTTGTGCCTGATTGGTTTTGAGTGTGTTCAACACCGAGCGTTGCAGATCCGTCGCCAGCAGCGCGGTGTCGTGTTCGGAACCCTGTTGCTGTTGTTGCGCCAGCAACCAATCACCGTGCTGGAAGATGGTTTGGCGCAACGCCCCCTGAATCTCCGTGGCCAGGCGGCTTTTGCAGTAGAAGCGCTGAAGGGGTGGCGCGTCAGACAGCCCCTGGTCGATCAAGCGGTCGAGGGCGTCGTAGCGATAGTGGCAGAGCAGTGTTGCGCGCATTGCTGGCATGGTGGGCGCTCCCGAAAGGCTGGTGGGGTGGCGAGCAGTATTGGCGGTTCGGGTGCGGGCGGGAACTATCAGAACTGTTAGGTTTGCTGAGCGTTGGTCTGGTTCAGGGCCGAAGGTGAATGATCATCTGTGGAGAAGGGCTTGTCGGAACGCTGCATCGTTGCGCTGGGCTGTGCAGTCGACGCCAGTCCTGAATGTGCGGTCTGTCTGAAGACTTCGGTCGGAGGGTTTGGGGCCGCTGCGCGACCCGGCGGGAGCGAGCTCCCTCGCCACAGGGTTTTGTGTTTATTCGGGTGGGTCGAGGCGGTCGAGTGCGCGGTTCACGGCCAGTTCGCCGAGCATGATCACTTGTGCGATGCCCAGCAGGGTGTTGCGACTGGTTCCTTGCGTACGGTCCGCGAGGTCCAGGGTCATGATGCTGGCCGAGGCCAGGGATTCGCAGGCGTGGGCCAGCAGGGATTCGGTATCGAGCTCGGTGTCGACAATGAACATGCTGCAGGGTTTGCGCGGGGTGGCGCGGATGTCGGCGGCGGAGGGGATGCGGTCGGTGGTTTCGTGGTGTTTTTCTGGATCGGGGTTTCTGGAATGTAAGGCTGGGTCGGTGTCTGGCGGGTTAGGTGTAGTTTTCAACATGGATGCAGCTCCTTGTGAATCTGAAGGAACCATCACCCTCGCTACCAAACGAAGGGTGGTGGCCATACGGAGGTTGGTAGACCGGCACACAAGGAAAAACCGGCGCACCCGTAGGTGCCCTGCGCATGGCCACCATTAATGCAGGTGTGAAAAAACCTGCAAGAGGTGACGCTATGCGCCTTGTGTAGGGGCGGGCTACCAAACCCGATCACTGTTCTTTTCAGCGACCGACAAACGATAAAACCCGACCCCAAGGCGCACAAGCCGGCGGATTCTGGCGTACCCGTAGGCAACGACGCAAGGCGCTGTAGCTTTCACGAAGTAACGCTGACAGCCATTCAACAATTGCCAGCGGCTGACGCTTTCGCGAGCCAGCGCTCTCTCATTTACGCTGCTGACCCGCTTGCGCGAAGCAGGCGAAATCAGGGGCTGGCGCCTGTGTACATAGTCGGACCAGGCCAATTGACCCTTTATCCGGGCGATGCCCAACCAGAGGGTAATTTTCTGACGGGTCGCTACACTCTTTCCGTCCTTGACCGCGTGATTCCCGCAACCTTCTGGCAGGCGCTGCGTGAGGCAAAACTGTTATCCGAGCGCGCACCGTTGCCGATCACTGGAGCTTGAGCATGAAAATCGATCTGAGTGGAAAACTGGCGATTGTCAGCGGCAGCACGGCCGGCATCGGCCTGGGCATCAGCAAGGCGTTGGCAGAGTCCGGCGCCACGGTGGTGGTGATCGGTCGCGATACGGCCAAGGTGGAACAGGCCTTGGCGAGCATCCGCCAGCAGGTGCCGGGCGCTCAACTGCGCGGGCTGGCTGCCGATCTCGGGACCGCCGAAGGTGCGGAAATACTGTTCGCCGCCGAACCACGGGCCGACATCCTGGTGAACAACCTGGGGATCTACGAAGCGGTGGATTTCTTTGATACCCCCGACAGCGAGTGGACGCGCTTCTATGAAGTCAACGTGATTTCCGGTGTGCGCCTGTCCCGGCATTACGTACCGGACATGGTCAAGCAGGGCTGGGGGCGGGTGATTTTCCTGTCTTCGGAATCCGGGATCGCGATTCCGGCCGACATGCTCAACTATGGCGTGACCAAAAGCGCCAACCTGGCGGTGTCCCATGGACTGGCCAAGCGGCTGGCGGGCACCGGGGTGACGGTCAATGCGATCCTGCCCGGCCCGACCTTGACCGATGGCGTGGAGAAGATGCTCAAGGAGGCGATTGCGCAATCCGGTCGCAGCCTGCAGGAGGAAGCCGACGACTTCGTGCGCAAGGCCCGTCCCACCTCGATCATCCAGCGCGTGGCCCATGTCGAGGAGGTCGCCAATCTGGTGGCCTACATCGCTTCACCGTTATCCTCGGCCACCACGGGCGCCGCCCTGCGGGTCGACGGCGGTGTCGTCGACAGCCTGGCCATCTGAACCTTACTGATCAAGAGAGAACATGACATGGCATCTGCATCAGCCTTCATCGACATCCTGGCCCCGGCCGATCAGGTCTGGCAATTGATTGGGGGATTCAACTCGCTGCCGGACTGGCTGCCGCTGATTCCCAAGAGTGAACTCAGCGAAGGCGGGCGGGTACGCAGCCTGCAAACGGTGGACGGCGCGGTTGTTATCGAGCGCCTGCAAGGGTTCGATAATGCGGGCAAGACCTACAGCTACTCGATTGTGCAGGCGCCGTTTCCGGCCACTGAGTATCTGGCGACGATCAAGGTCGAAAGCCAGGGCGAGGGCGCGCGGGTGACCTGGTCCGGCCGGTTTGAACCAGTGGGGGTGAGTGACGAGGAAGTGGTGGCGTTGTTCGCCGGGATCTATCAGGGCGGACTGCAGGCACTGCGGGCCAATTACCCGGCCTAGCCTGGATCTGTGGGAGCCAGCTTGTCGGCGAAGGGTCCTTCCGGCCTTGCAGCGCTGCCACGGCCGCTTTCGCTGGCAAGCCAGCTCCCACAGGTTTTGTGTTTATCCTCAGGTAGGGGTAATCAAGCTCTGGCGGCAATCGATCACCAGCCGCGCGCCCCCGAGCTCACTGCGTCCCACCTCGAGCGTAAAGCCGTGCAGGCTGACAATCGCCGCAACGATGGACAGGCCCAGGCCGAAACCGCTTTTCTGATTGCCTGCCTCGGCACGATAGAAGCGCTGGAACACTGCCTCGCGTTCGGCCTCCGGGATTCCGGGTCCGGAATCGAGCACTTCGATGCGGGTATGCCCCCCCTGATTGATCCCTCGCAAAATCACCGCGCCGCCGGGCGGGGTGAACTTGATCGAGTTGCTCAACAGGTTCGCGATCGCCTCGAACAGCAACGCCCGGTCGCCCTTCAGGGGCGGCAATGACCCAGGCACGTGCAATTGAAAAACCAGGCCATCGTCTTCGGCCAGTGGCAGATAAAAATCATGCAGTTCCTGCAGCAACGGCACCGGGTCGAGTTGCACGAAACCGGAACGGCGCTGGCGGTCTTCCAGTTCGGAAATCCGCAGCAAGCCCCGAAAACGCGCCATCAGGGTGTCGGCCTCGCTCAGTACCGAATCGAGTTGCGCCGCTTCGGCAGAGCCTTCACCGGCCTGTTGTTGCATGCGATAGAGCTGTGCGCGCAAGCGGGTCAACGGCGTGCGCAGGTCGTGGGCGATGTTGTCGCACACGCCCTTGACCTCGTTCATCAAGCGCTCGATGCGTTCGAGCATGGCATTGACGATGGCGGCGAGCATGTCCAGTTCATCGCGGCGATTGGACAGCGGCAGGCGCTTGGTCAGGTCACCGGCAACGATGGCCTCGGCACTGGCCTGAATCGCGCGAATTCGCCGCAGTGGACGACGGCGCAGCAAATGCCAGCCGACGATGCCCGGCAGAATGGTCAGGGTCACACCCCAGAACAATGCATGGAGGATGATGCGGGTGACGGCAAACAACGAGCCGTTGTCCCGCACCAGAACCAGCCAGCGACCATCCTCGGTTGGGGTCGCCACCGCGTCGCAGCTGTCGGCGGGCAAGGTCGGGTCGTCGGAGTCGGCGCAGTCGCTGAGCATGTGGATCTCGCCGTCCAGCGGCAAGTCGAGCGGGATACGGCGCAGGGCGCCGCTGAGGTGACGGTGCTGATCATCGAACAGGCCATAGGCGTCGATGCCGCGAATGTCGAAGGTCATGCTGACCGCGAGAGCGTCCACCAGTTGTTCGCCCTGAAAGCGCGAAAACAGGTGCTGACGTTGCATCAGCGAATGTTTGGCCAGATTGTCCAGGTAAGCGGACACCTCGTAGTACATGACCCCCATGAGAATCCCGCTCCAGGTCACGAACAACGCACTGTAGAGCGCCAGCAGACGACTGCTGGAAGAACGCCAGCCTTTAGACGGGTTCGGCAATGACATAACCCGAGCCTCGCACGGTTCGAATCAATGGAACATTGCCCGGTGGGTCGATTTTTTTGCGCAGGCGGCCAATGTGCACGTCGATCAGGTTGGTGCCCGGATCGAAGTGATAGCCCCAGACTTCTTCGAAAATCATCATCCGCGACAGGATTTGCCCGGTGTTGCGCATCAGGAATTCCAGCAGCTTGTATTCGGTGGGCAGCAGCGTCAGTAACTCACCATTGCGACTGGCTTCGTGGCTGATCAGGTTCAGTTCCAGATCCGCCACCCGCAACGTGGTGACGTGGGCGGTCACGGTGTTCTGGCGGCGCAACAGGACTTCGACGCGGGCGGCCATTTCATCGGTGGCGAAGGGTTTGGTCAGGTAATCGTCGCCGCCGGCCCGCAGGCCTCGCACGCGTTCGTCGACGTCGGAGAGGGCGCTGATCATCAGGATGGGGGTCGCCACGCCCATGGTCCGCAGCGTGGTGACGATGGCCAGGCCATCCAGCTCGGGCAGCATGCGGTCGAGGGTGATCAGGTCATAGTGGCCGCTGACTGCGCGCTCCAGCCCTTCGCGGCCGTTGTCGACCCAGTCGACTTCGAGGCCGTGGCTGCTCAGTTCGGCGACAATTTCCCGGGCGGTTACGGCGTCGTCTTCGATGGTCAAGATTCGGGTCATAGGCTGGCCTGATAAATCGGTTCAAGTCTGAGTTCGAAGCATTTTGCCAAGAATTGCCAGTGACTTAATAAATTAACTTTCATGTGATCACGGTGCATTTAAGGAACGTTGATATCATTGGGCCATAATTTCAACGGGAAGCTGCACCTTGCGTACTCTAAAGCCTGGCTGGATGCCGATGTGCCTGCTGTTGCTGAGTGTTGTCTGCTCATCGACATGGGCCGCCAATACACCCTGTTCGGGAAAGAAGGGCGGTGTCGCCCGTTGTGACGGTGATCTGTTCCTGTGTAACGACGGCTCTATCAGTGCTTCGAAAAAAAGTTGTTCATCTCTGTATGGCAGCAAAAACCAGGCCCGGCCACAAGTACGTGTGCAGGACGCCGAGGGCTGTGCTTGCGGAACCGGTTCGTTCTGCACAGGGCCCAGAGGCGGCGTTTACTGCCTGACGCCGGCAGGCAATAAAAGCTATAGGCGCAAGTAGTTTTCGTAATGCAGAAAACCCGCCCGGACTGGCTCTTTATTGCATCTTGCATGACCCTCGGAAGTTCCATCTTTGTAACCATCTGAAGTTAAAGGATTTATCTGGAATTCGCGACTGGCATGGTCACTGCAATTGTTCATTCGAAGAGTTGTAACACCATCTTTCTGCCTGGAGCGATACAACGATGAATAGATCCTCTGATGGTTTCTATCCCGCCGCGGATGAGTCGAGCACGCTCTCGGGCGTGTCCTGGGGGGCGATTTTCGCCGGGGCTGCGGCTGCGGCGGCGTTATCGCTGATCCTCGTGCTGCTGGGTTTCGGCCTTGGTTTTTCGGCGGTTTCGCCCTGGGCCAATGAGGGCGTGAGCGCCAAGGGCCTGGGCATTTCCACGATCGTCTGGCTGGCCGTCACCCAAATCATCGCTTCCGGCGCCGGTGGCTACATCGCCGGCCGGCTGCGGGTGAAGTGGGCGTATATGCACGGCGATGAAGTCTACTTCCGCGATACCGCCCATGGCTTCCTGGCCTGGTGCGTGGCGACACTCGTGACGGCGACGCTGGTGGCCGGTTCGGTCAGCAGCCTGGTCAGCGGCGGGGTGCAGGCGGGGGCGAATGTCGTCGGTGGCGCGGCCAGTGCCATGACGCAAGTGGCCGGTACGGCTGCCGCCAATTCGGACGGCGATCAATACGGTTACTTCGTCGACAGCCTGTTTCGCGATGATCGTCCGGCCGCCGTCAGCGATGACGCCGCCCGGGGCACCGTGACCCGTATCTTCGTCCGCTCCTTGAGTAACAACGGGCAACTGGCTGCCGAAGATCGCACTTATCTCGCGCAGTTGGTGGCGCAGCGGACCAACCTTACCCAGGCGGACGCTGAACGTCGTGTCGATGAAGTCTATGCCCGCACCCAACAAGCCGTGGCCGACGCCAGGCTGAAGGCACAACAAGCGGCAGACACGGCCGCCAACGTCGCTGCCTGGACCACGTTGTGGATGTTCGTTGCACTGTTGGCCGGTGCGTTTTTCGCCAGCCTTGCCGCGACTTTCGGCGGTCGTCGCCGGGATGCCGTGGTGTATCTGGAATCCGACACCTACGTCACCACCACAGCCATTCGCTAACTCAGGAGAAACCCCATGCGCTCATTACTGTTGTTCTTTCTTGGCGTACCGATCCCGATCATCATTCTGATCGCGCTGTTCATGCACTGATCTTCCGGGGCTTGTGCCTCTGCCGCTTCTGCCTTTGGCAGAAGCGGCATTTTTGCTGGAGGCCAGATCAGGCGCAGCCTGTCTGTCAGTCCATCGGCGTACTGACAAACGCCTCAAGCCCTTCGGCATACTCGGTGAATGCAGCGATACGCGGAAATTGCGCCCCGGCGACCTGATCCGGCACCACCAGGTTGGTAAAGCTCCAGGCCACGGCGAGGGTGAGTCCATCCTGATCAATCGACCCGTCGGTTTTCAGCGGGTGTTTTTCCAGTTCCCGCTCCAGGGCTGAATAAGCCGCCGCCAGTTGTCCTTCGACCCGCTCAACCCACGGCTCGTATTGAATCTCCGCCGGCCGCAGGTTGCGCTCGTAATAGAGTTGCACCGATTTTTCGCAGGCTGCCAACGCCAGCCCGATCAGGCGCAACGAGCGCACGCGTTGCTCGATACCCTTGGGCATCAGGCTGCGGCCAGGTTCGGCCAGTGCCTCCAGGTACTCGATGATCAGGGTCGAATCCATCAGGACTTCGCCATCATCCAGCACCAGCGTGGGGGCCTTGACCACCGGGTTGATCTGCTGGAACTGCTCGAAGTGCCTGAACACCGAAACCGATTCATGCTCCAGCGCAATGCCCAGGCGTTTGGCAGAAATGGCGACGCGTCGTACGTAAGGCGAATCCAGCATGCCGATCAGCTTCATTTAACCGCTCCTTGATATAGCCACTTCGGGACGGACAACCTTAGCTGAGGTTGCCTGGCGTGAAAATGGGGGGGGCGTGCCGGTGGCCATTTGTCTTCTATATACCTCCGCTGGATTGAATTTCTTGCTATAAACGCACTCCGATGCCCGCCTTAGATCATTTTTGAGGCTTTGCCGGGAAAATTCGCTGTCTTTTCAGTTGCTGAGGCCTCAAGTCGGCCTTAGACTGCCGCCCCTCGTAAATTGAGTGCCGGGTGGCGCTTGGAACAAACGGCGCCTTTCCGATGGCCTGCCCAGGTCCGCCGGAAAGCTCCCTTATTCGCCTTAATGCACGTTTTTTTATAGAGATATCAATGACAAAGGACAAGTTGCTGGCCATGCCGGCGGATGACTACATGAATGCCGAGCAACATGCTTTTTTCGCCGAGCTGTTGCAGAACATGAAAGTCGAAACCCATGAGCGCATCGAACAGAATCGCATTGCCATCGAGAGCCTGGACACCCCGGCCGACCCGGCTGACGCGGCTTCCGTCGAAGAAGAGCGCACCTGGCTGGTGAACGCGATCGATCGCGATCAGCGCATGCTGCCTCAGTTGGAACAAGCCCTGGAACGCATCAAGGAAGACAGCTTCGGCTGGTGCGATGACAGCGGCGAGCCCATCGGCCTGAAACGCCTGCTGATCAGCCCGACGACGAAGTACTGCATCGAAGCTCAAGAGCGTCACGAGCAGATCGACAAGCACCAGCGTCAGGCGTGATTCTGCAAGGCCGCCCGTTTAACCCGGGTAGCCTGTGAAAAGATCGCAGCCTTGGTCAGCGCCTGCCTCCCGTCCGGTCGGCGCTGACGAAGGCTGCGATCTTTGCTTTTCGACGCCTGCACAAAGCCCCGCACTTCTATTGATCTGCTGCAACGACCCCGACTAAAGGCCCATGGATAATGGCTTTCTGCTGGCGTTTAATGCGATGACAACAATTAGAAGATGGCGGGGTGATAACGATGACGAGAGACGGATCTCTGGTTGCGGCAGTGCCTGCACCAGTGCTTTTGCCAAAAAACCGCTGGCTGACGCCGTCGCTGCAGAGCATCGCCCTGATGCTGTTGCTGTGTGGCATGACGCTGGGGAGCTGGTCGCTTTACCTGAGCCTGCCGTTGGCGGTGCTCATTATCTGGCTGCCTCGCCTGCGTTCGCGTGCGACGCCTGAAGCGGTTCCAGCGGATACGACCAGCGCCATCTCCGCGTTAACCCGCGATCTTTCCTACACCACCAGTCATAACGCCCTGTCGGCCGCCGGCGTGGCCTTTTCGGTCAAGCAACTGGCGGACAAGCTGCAATCGCAACTCGGTGCGGCGGCGCAGATCGTCAGCAACGCCGAAGTGATGATTGCCACCGAGCAAGCCACCTCCACCCTCAGTCGCGAAGCCCTGAGCGCTGCCAGCGAGGCGCATCAGAGTGGCGTGGCCGGTCGAACCGAACTGATCGAGTCGATTGCGCGCATGCATCAGCTCAGTCAGCGCGCCAGTAACAGCCGCGAGCTGATCGAAGCCCTGAGCCTGCGCAGCGATGACATTCAGCGGGTCACTTTGGTGATTCAGTCCATCGCCAGCCAGACCAACTTGCTGGCGTTGAACGCCGCTATCGAAGCGGCGCGCGCCGGGGAGCACGGGCGTGGTTTTGCGGTGGTGGCCGACGAGGTTCGTGGCCTCGCCGCGCGCACCGCCACGGCAACCGGTGAAGTCGGGGACATGGTGGCCGATATCCAGCAACGCACCGCGCAAGTGGTGGAGCAGATCCGTCAACTGTCCAGCGACCTCGACACCGGCGTCCAGCAGGTCGAGCACACAGGGCAGCACCTGGATAACATCGCGCGGCTGGCGGCCAGTGTCGAACAGCAGGTCGGGGAAATTGCCCGAGGTGCAGAGACCAATCGCGAACAGCTCGACAGCCTGTTTCATGCCATCGAACAGATGCGCAGCGACCTGGCCATCAGCGACCAGCAGACTCAGCGTCTGGCCCAGGCCGCCGTGCAGATGGAAGGTCAGGCCGAAACCATCAGTGAGCGCCTGGCGGCAGTCGGGCTGGATGACTATCACCAGCGAATCTACGACCTGGCCCGTGAAGGGGCGAGCCAGATTACCGCGCGATTCGAAGCGGACATCGATGCCGGACGTATCAGTCTCGATGACCTCTTCGACCGAAACTACCAGGCAATCCCCGACACCAGTCCGCCCAAGTACCAGACGCGCTTCGACCGCTACACCGATCAGGTCTTGCCGGTGATTCAGGAGCCGCTGTTGCCGCGCCATGAAGGCCTGGTGTTCGCCATTGCCTGCACCCCACAAGGCTACGTACCGACCCACAACAAAGTCTTCAGCCAGCCCCTGACCGGCGATGTGCAGGTCGATACCTTGCAAAACCGCACCAAACGCAAATTCGCCGACCGCACCGGCATCCGTTGCGGCAGCCACCAGCAGGCGGTACTGCTGCAAACCTACACCCGCGATACTGGAGAGCTCATGCACGACCTGTCGGTGCCGATCCTGCTCAAGGGGCGTCATTGGGGCGGTTTGCGCCTGGGTTACAAGCCGGAAAATCCTCGCTAGCGGCTTAATGCTGTTCAGATAAGGGCGACCACTGTATCTGTGGTCGTCCTGAATGGCGTCTTTCGCCGGTTCCAGCAGGTGGGATGGGGGGCTTTATTGTTACGGTTTTGGCAACGCTGATGTGCGGGGCCGCTGCTTTTTCCGCTCGAATCCGCTGATTAACATGCCGGCATAGTTAGGTTGCTAACTGAGCTCGAGAGGTCAGCATGCGCGGTAAGGTTGATGTTGCGGTGATGATTGGCAGCGGTGTACCCGCCAGTTTGCGGGCATTGGGGCAGAGTGTCTGCTGGGTGGTGCTGCTCAACGGTGAACGCTGGGGGACGACGTTTTCCAGTCGCGATGAAGCGGAGGAGTGCAAGGCTGCCTGGTTGGCGCAATTGAATACCGCAACACCTGGCAGCCTGCGTTACGCCCGGGGCTAATGAATCTGATGCATGCGCAGGTTCAAGTCGTCGACCACCCGCGCCCAGTCGGCATCTTCACGCAATTGTTCTTTCAGGAAGCCTGCCTGTTGCGGTGTCCAGAACTCGGCGTCGATGAGTTTCTTGTCGTCGGGCAACGGTGAATGGCTGGCAATGAAATCGTCGATAGCTTTCTGGGTGGAGTCCAGGCCGAGCTGGTCGAACAAACCTTTCAAGTCGTGTGTCGGTGATTCCATCTTCATCTCCTTGCAGCGGTCGGTCACGTCGAGTACGAGATTTGAGGCGCGGCTACATTGCATCTGAGGGGGCCGCGCGTCAGGAGTTCGAAAGCGATGTTCAAATGCAGCAGTGAGCATAGACCGCAAACTCGAACATCAGGCTTTCAATGCACCTGCATCGACGGCCGCCTTCAACTCCCTGGCCGATTCCTGGGCCGCGGTGGCGGCGACGTCCGAGGTTTTGAACCAGCGATCTTTTTCGACCTGATGGTAGCTCACGGTATTCAGCGGCGGCTTGGCGCGCATGACAATGACAGCCTGGAATTCGCCGTCGACCTCTCTGGCTTCGCCCCAAACAAAAAATTCGCCGATATCAAATTCCGTCACGTAGCTGCCTTCCCTTGGAAATAACTGTTTTGTTTAACGCCGCCCACCCAGAGAGGGGTGAGTGTCGTTGGTCGGCCAGTATGGCAGTTGTTGCAGGCCGGCGGCTGAGTTAAGTCGCCGGCATGACGAAACGTCTATCCAAAGGCAAGGAGCGATCCTTTCAGATACGTGATTCAAGTGACCGGGCGAGCGCGCAGGCTTCGTTGTGATCACCGCGGAAACCTCTTACATGTCCTGTGGAAATTTCTTTGATATGGAAGAAGGCATTGCCGGCCAATATCACCTGGAACCTCGGTGGGCCGGGGATGTGGGTGACCCGTTCAGGGTGCTGTAACACCGCCGGATGCGGCGTCTGGGGATGAGCGAAGTGTGTCAGTGTGCACATATGAAGTCCTTTTCATTGTTTTACCGACGTATGTACGACGGTATGGGTAGTCTCGATGAGCGTCGCTGCTCTAGAATCACCCCCACTGGTGGGTGATCGATGTTTATCTAAAGCAATTTCTTTCTGGCGATATGTCAGAAAAGTGCTTTTTTTTGAGAGAATTTTCCTCGAAGTTGATAGTCCGTACTTCTCTGGCCGTACGAAGGGCGTTTTCCTTCAACCTTTGACGAACGTCAGGCAAGACGATGTGAGCGACATCCAGTAGTCTGCTCCAACCTCGTGATGGATGAGCCCTCTGCTCATCTCGGGATTTCAATTCGGGTTATCTGGCTTCACCTTCGGCATTGCCGCTTTTTTTGGCTGTGCGCTGTTTTCGCGTGCAGCGTCATTTTCAGATGTGGGGATGTTTCCTTGGCAGTAAGTAATCTCGATATGCATGCTTTGTTCGTGCTGGGTGATTTGCGCGCGAAGCTTGTTAAACAGTTTCAGTCACGTTTCGTTTACATCACCGAACAGAACGCTGAAGGCATTTACGTTGCCGAAATCGACACCGAGTCAGCGCTGGTGGTGGACGATAAACCCGGGCTCAAACTCAAGGTTGGCGATCATTTCAGTGCCTCGGTATTGCCCAGTCGCGAAGGCGGCAAACTGGAAATCAAATTCCGCGATATCAAACTGACGGTCTACGGCCTGGGCGATTATGCCTTTGTCACCACCGCTGACGGTCATGCCATCGTGTTCAAGGAGGGTCACAACGTGGTGACGGTGTTCGCCGCCCACGAGCAGTTGCAGGAAGGCCTGACCAAAACCCTCAAGGCCGTGACCGCCAAGGCCGCCAAGTGGCGCAAGGGTGAACTGGTGACGTTCAAGGCCAGCGAGTAATGAGCCTGACCCGCGCCGACTTCCATGAGCAGAACCTCGCCAACGCTCAAGCCGAGGCCCAACGGCTATTCGGGCAGAAGGCTGTGCTGCAGGGAGCCTGGCTGAATTGGGTGGCCTCGCAGATCTACGCGTTGCGCCCGGCAGCGTATGCCAGCATGGTCAGAAGAGAATTGGCGCGCTTGCAGGAAACTTCCTAAAACCAGGGCATGCCCCCTCGAAAGCGGGAACCTCTACTACAGTCAGTTGACTGACTATTCAGAGGCTTCGCGGTCTTCTGCCAGGCCATCCTGCGATTGCTGTGAACAGCACGAGGTGTAAAAGCATGAAAGGTTTTCGACGGTTGCTGGCCGCTGCCCTGGCCACTTTCGGGTTGTTGGCGTCATCGGTGCCCGTATCGGCTGCCCAGGCGCCGATCCACTTCGCCGACCTGAATTGGGAGAGTGGCAGCCTGATCACCGATATCCTGCGCATCATTGTCGAGAAGGGCTACGGACTGCCGACCGACACCTTGCCGGGCACCACCATCACCCTGGAAACCGCCCTGGCCAACAATGACATTCAGGTCATTGGCGAGGAATGGGCCGGGCGCAGTCCGGTCTGGGTCAAGGCGGAGGCCGAAGGCAAGGTGGCGAGTCTGGGGGATACGGTCAAGGGCGCCACCGAAGGCTGGTGGGTGCCGGAGTATGTGATCAAGGGTGACCCGGCCAGGGGCATCAAGCCGCTGGCGCCGGATCTGCGCAGTGTCACCGACCTGCCGCGCTACAAAGAGGTGTTCAAGGACCCGGAAGCCCCGACCAAGGGACGGTTCCTCAACAGCCCCATCGGCTGGACTTCGGAAGTGGTCAACAAACAGAAGCTCAAGGCGTATGGGCTGGAAGACAGCTACGTGAACTTCCGCAGTGGTTCCGGCGCGGCGCTGGACGCGGAGATCAGTTCCTCGATCCGTCGCGGCAAACCGGTGCTCTTCTATTACTGGTCACCTACGCCACTGCTGGGCCGTTTCAAGTTGATTCAACTGCAAGAGCCGCCATTCGACGCCGAAGCCTGGAAAACCCTGACCGACGCTGACAACCCCAACCCGCAACCCACCCGTTCGTTGGCCTCGAAACTGTCCATTGGCGTGTCCACGCCGTTCCAGAAGCAGTACCCGCAGATTGCCGAGTTCTTCACCAAGGTCGATCTGCCCATCGACCCTCTGAACAAGGCCCTGGCCGAGATGAGCGAGAAACACACCGCGCCGCGCCAGGCCGCCGAAGCGTTCATGAAGGCGCACCCGGATGTGTGGAAAGCCTGGCTGCCCAAGGAGGTGGCGGACAAGGTTTCCGCCGGGCTCTGAGCCGCCTCGGCGATCGCTGGCGGTGGCGTTGGTCGGGTCGAGACGACAAGTCCGTGCAGTTCAGGAAATGCCAACTAGGATGATTTTGTTCAAATCCCTTTCAAGGATTTCTGACCATGACTCTGGTGTTGGCTCAATGGCTGGTGACGATCTTCGCCGCGATCAGCCTGATGCATGTTTACTGGGCATTGGGTGGTGAGTGGGCCGCCGTGGCGGCGGTGCCGCAAGTGCCGGTGGAAGGCGGGCTGAAGTTGCGACCCGCCTTCAGACCGCGGGGCTGGATCACGCTGTTGGTGGCTGGTGCGTTGTTGCTGATTTCATTGCTGGTGTGCTTGCGCGTGGGGTGGTGGGTGCCGGCGGTGTCCCATTGGTCGCTGCAATGGCTGATCAGTGCCATCGCGATCATGATGTTCGCCCGGGCCATTGGGGATTCGGACCTGGTG
This sequence comes from Pseudomonas sp. MIL9, assembly GCF_016887925.1. Classification (NCBI taxonomy): domain Bacteria; kingdom Pseudomonadati; phylum Pseudomonadota; class Gammaproteobacteria; order Pseudomonadales; family Pseudomonadaceae; genus Pseudomonas; species Pseudomonas sp. MIL9. The sequence goes on from NZ_JAFEHE010000001.1 coordinate 147,668, forward strand.
GGCTTTTTCAAAGAGGTCAAGGGCTCGAAGTTTGCCCGGCTGGATACCTGGGTCTACTCGCCATTGTGCGTGGTGCTGGGGGCGGGGTTGCTGGCCGTTGCCTGGGGCTGAATCCATCGCGAGCAGGCTCGCTCCCACATTCAATCGCTGCACACACCACATCAGGCGGGACACAAATTCTGTGGGAGCGAGCCTGCTCGCGATAGCGTCAGCCCGGCCAATACAAAACGCTGAACTAGCGACCGCTTTCGCTACGGCGGCTGGAGACCTCCGCCGGCACATCATCCCCCGCCATGCGCTTGCGAAACAGCGCCGCCCTGGCCAACAGCAAGGTAGTCACCGGCACGGTAATCGCCAGCAAAATCGGAATCAGCCAGGCGTGCAGCACCGGCGCGGACTTGAGTGCCGAAAAGTAGATGATCGAGGCCAGTGCCACGCACCACGCGCCCAGGGTCGAGGCCAGCGCCGGCGGGTGCATGCGCTGGAAGTAATCCTTCATTCGTACCAGGCCGATGGCGCCGATCAGCGCAAACAGACTGCTGAGCACCAGCAGGATCGCCACCAGGATTTCCACCCACACAGACAGTGGCGCGCTCATTCGATCACCTCGCCACGCAGCAGGAATTTCGCCAGGGCAAACGAGCCGACGAAGCCGAACAGCGCAATCAGCAGCGCTGCCTCGAAGTAAGTGTCACTGGCATAGCGAATGCCCAGTGCGAGCATCATCAGCATCGCGATGATGTACAGGTAGTCCAGTGCCAGTACCCGGTCCTGGGCCGATGGTCCCTTGAACAGGCGGATGAGGGTCAGGATCATCGCCACGGAAAAGAGCAACAGGCTCAGCATAATTGCATTCGATAGCAGGGCGCTCATTCGAATATCTCCATCAACGGGCGCTCGTAGGTCGCCTTGAAGTGCTCAATGAACAGTGCTTCGTCTTCCAGATCGAAGACATGCAACAGCAAAATGCTGCGGTCCAGCGCCAGTTCAGACCAGACCGTGCCGGGCACCACGGTGCAGATCATCGACAGCGTCGCCAGGCCGTTGGCGTCGCGCAGGTCCAGCGGCACCTTGATGAACCGCGAGCGCGGTGGCCGGCGCCCGGCGTTGAGCACGCTCCAGGCCACGGCGAGGTTGGACGCCACCACATCGCGTCCGACCATCAGGAACAGGCGCAGGATCACCCCCGGCCGGCGGATGCGGATCGGCAGCGGGCGCAACTTGCGCATCATCAACGGTGCGCAGAACCCCAGCATTGCACCCAGCAACAAGTTGCCGGGACTCATCGACAGGTTCAGCACCAGCCATAACAGCCACAGCGCCAGCGACAACCACGGTGCAGGAAACAGGCGCTTCATGGTTGCACCTCCAGCATCGCGGCCCTGGCTTCCGGGCTGGGCACTGCCCGGGTACCTAGCACGGCCATCACATACTGCTGCGGGTTGTTCAAGGTGTCGGCGGCCGCCTGGGTGTAGCGCAACAGCGGTTCGGCCTTGAAGGTCAACAGGATGCTCAGACCCAAGAGCGCGAAAATCGGCACACACTCCAGCCGCCGCAGGACCGGCGACGGTCGCTCTTGCGGCGTCCAGAAACGCTGGATGCCCAGGCGCGAAAAGGCCACCAGCGAGGCCAGCCCGGAAAGAATCAGCAACGCCAGCAACCCCCACGCCGCGTTCGACACCGGCTCGTCACCGGCATTGCCCAGGCCCAGCGGGTTGAGCAGGGCGCTGAGCAGGCTGAGCTTGCCGATGAAGCCGGAGAGTGGCGGCATGCCGATGATCAACAGGGCGCAGGCAATGAAGCTCAAGCCGAGGAAGGCCATGGTCCAGGGAATCACCTGGCCGACCACGGCTTTGAGATCGTCGTCGAGGTTGATGCCCTTGACCGGTGCCGAAGCTTGCAGCGGTCGCGGCAGCATCTCGTTTTCATCTTCCAGCGGGATCTCGACGGCCGAGCGCGAACGTTCGATCAATTCGGCCAGCAGGAACAGCGCGCTCAGTGCCAGGGTCGAACTGACCAGATAGAACAGCGCCGCGCCGATCAGGTTGGGTTGGGCGAAACCGATGGCCGACAGCAGGATGCCCGCCGACACCAGAATGCTCAGGCTGGCCATGCGCTCCAGTCGTTGCGCGGCGAGGATCGCGATGGCCGCGCCAATGATGGTCGCCATGCCGCCGTAGATCAGCCAGTCGCCGCCGAAGTACGCCGACGCCCCGGCCTGGCCGGAGAACAGCAGGGTCCACAGGCGCAGCAGGGTGTAGACGCCGACCTTGGTCATGATCGCGAACATCGCCGCCACCGGCGCGCTCGCCGAGGAATAGGCCGGCACCAGCCAGAAGTTCAGCGGCCACATCCCGGCCTTGGCCAGGAACGCCACTGCGAGAATGCCTGCGCCGGCATGCAGCAGGCCGCGATCGGCCTGCGACACCAGCGGGATTTTCAAGGCCAGGTCGGCCATGTTCAGGGTGCCGGTGACGCCGTAGATCAGCGCCGCGCCAATCAGGAACAGGGTCGAGGCCAGCAGGTTGATCGAGATGTAGTGCAGCCCCGCCGACACCCGCGCGCGACCCGAACCGTGCAGCATCAGGCCATAGGAGGCGGCCAGCAGCACTTCAAAGAACACGAACAGGTTGAACAGGTCCGCCGTCAGGAAGGCGCCATACAGGCCCATCAACTGAATCTGGAACAGCGCATGGAAACTCGAGCCGGCACTGTCCCAGCGCGCCATGGCGAACAGCAACGCGCTGACGCCGATGATCCCGGTCAGCACCAGCATCAGCGCCGACAGGCGATCGACCACCAGCACCAGGCCGAACGGCGCCTGCCAGTTGCCCGGCAGGTAGACGCCGATGGAGCCGGGCACGCCCGTGGTTTGCGTCCATTGCAGCAGCAGGACGGAAATGCCCAGGCCCAGCAGGCTGGAGAACAGGTTTATCTTCGCTTTGAGCGGGCGATGTTTCTCGCCAAGCATCAGCATGATGGCGGCGGTCAGCAGCGGCAGCAGAATCGGGGCCACGATCAGGTGCGTCATTGCATTCATTCTTTAGGCTCCCGGCCATCCACATGGTCGGTGCCGGTCAGGCCCCGGGAGGCCAGCAAAACCACCAGGAACAGCGCGGTCATGGCAAAGCTGATCACGATCGCCGTAAGGACCAGCGCCTGCGGCAGCGGGTCGGTGTAATGCAGCAGGTCCTGCGGCACGCCGTCCTTGATGATCGGCTCCTTGCCGATGAACAGGCTGCCCATGCTGAAGATGAACAGGTTGACGCCATAGGACAGCAGGCACAGGCCCATGACCACCTGGAACGTCCGTGGCCGCAGGATCAGCCAGACGCCGGACGCGGCCAGTACGCCGATGGCGATGGCAATGACTTCTTCCATCAGACGGTCTCCTTCATGGCGACGGGTTTTGGCTGCGCAGCCGTTTTGTGACCCCGCACCGATTGGTGGGCGAGGGCGGTGAGGATCAGCAGCGTCGAGCCCACCACCACGGCGTACACGCCAATGTCAAAGAACAGCGCGCTGGCCACATGAATGTCGCCCAGCACGGGCAGGTCCAGATGCCAGGTGTGAGTGGTGAGGAATGGATACCCGACCGCCATGGCGCCCAGGCCGGTGACGGTGGCGAATAGCAGGCCGGTGCTCATCCAGCGCAGCGGTCGCAGGCTCATTTGCGCCTCGACCCACTGGGTGCCGGCGACCATGTATTGCAGGATGAACGCCACCGACATCACCAGGCCCGCGACGAAACCGCCACCCGGCTGGTTGTGCCCGCGCATGAACAGGTAAAAGGACACCACCACGGCAATCGGCAGCAGCAGGCGCACCAGCACCGCCGGCACCATCATGAAACCCAGGGCGGTGTCGCTGGCGTGGCGCGGGTTGACCAGGTCAGTAACCACGTCGGGCGCCAGCAGGCGTTGTTGCGCCGGCAGTTGCAGGCTTTCTTTCGGTGGGCGGAAACGCCGCAGCAAGGCGAACACGGTCAGGGCCACGGCCACCAGCACGGTGATTTCGCCCAGGGTGTCGAAGCCGCGGAAGTCCACCAGCATCACGTTGACCACATTGCTGCCGCCGCCTTCGGGCAGGGCACGACTGAGGTAGAACGAGGAAATGTCGTTGGGTGTCTGCCGGGTCAGCATCGCATAGGCCAGCAACGCCATACCGCCGCCGACCACGGTCGACAGCAGCAAGTCACGGATACGGCGGATGCGCGCCTTGCGCAGGCTGCTCGGCAAGGGCGCGACTTCTTCGATCCGTCGAGGCAGCCAGCGCAGGCCCAGCAGGATCAGCACCGTGGTCACCACTTCGACCACCAGTTGCGTCAGGGCCAGGTCCGGCGCCGAGAACCAGACAAAGGTCACGCAGGTCATCAGGCCGCAGACGCTGACCATGGTCAGGGCGGCGAGACGGTGGTACTTGGCCTGCCAGGCGGCACCCAGGGCGCAGGCAATGGCCAGCAGCCAGAGGATGACGAACACGATCGAGCCGGGAATCTTCGGTCGGTCGCCCCAGTGCAGGCTGCTGTGCAGCATCGGGATCAAGCCGGCCAGCACCGCGGCGAGCACCATCAGGAACAACTGGGCCTGCAGGCGTTTGGTACTGATCCGTCGTTCCAGGCGCCGGGCCAGGCGCATTTTGATCACCAGGATGCGCTCGAACAGGCGCTTGCCGTTGAACCGGCCAATCAGCGGCGGGTAGCGGAAGCGTCCGCGCTTGAGCTGATTACGCAGCAGCAGATACACCACGATGCCGCCGGACATGGCGATCAGGCTCATGATCATCGGTGCGTTCCAGCCGTGCCAGATCGCCAGGCTGTACTCCGGCAAGGTGCCGCCCACCACCGGCAGCGCGGCAGCGGCGAGCAGCGGGCCCACCACCTGGGCCGGGAAAATGCCCACCACCAGGCAGGTGAACACCAGCAACTCGACCGGCGCGCGCATCCAGCGTGGCGGTTCGTGCGGGGTGTGGGGCAGGTCGGTGGCGGTCGGGCCGAAGAACACGTCCACGGTGAACCGCAGGGAGTAGGCGACGCTGAAGGTCCCGGCGATGGTCGCGACGATCGGCAGGGTCATCTCGACCCAGGCTGTGGCGTTGATGAACACGGTTTCGGCGAAGAACATCTCTTTGGAGAGGAAGCCGTTGAGCAATGGCACGCCGGCCATGGAGGCACTGGCGACCATGGCCAGGGTCGCGGTGAACGGAATCAGCTTGAACAGGCCGTTGAGCCGGCGAATGTCGCGGGTGCCGCTTTCGTGGTCGATGATCCCGGCGGCCATGAACAGCGAGGCCTTGAAGGTGGCATGGTTGAGGATGTGAAACACCGCTGCCACGGCCGCCAGTGGACTGTTCAGGCCCAGCAGCAGGGTGATCAGGCCCAGGTGGCTGATGGTCGAGTAGGCCAGCAGACCCTTGAGGTCGTTCTGGAACATCGCGCAATAGGCACCGAGCAACAGGGTGCAGGCTCCGGCCCCGCTGACGATGTAGAACCATTCTTCGCTGCCGGACAGCGACGGCCACAGCCGTGCCAGCAGAAACACCCCGGCCTTGACCATGGTCGCCGAGTGCAGATAGGCCGACACCGGTGTCGGCGCCGCCATGGCGTGGGGCAGCCAGAAGTGGAAGGGGAATTGCGCGCTTTTGCTCAGCGCGCCGATCAGGATCAGGGGGAGCAGGATGGGGTAGAGGGCATGTGCGCGTATCAGATCGCCGGCGGCCAGGACCTTGTCCAGGTCATAGCTGCCGACCACATGGCCAAGCAGCATGACCCCCGCCAGCAGGCACAGACCGCCAGCGCCGGTGACCATCAGCGCCATATAGGCTCCGCGCCGGGCATCGGCCCGGTGATGCCAGTAGCCGATCAGCAGGAACGAAAAGAGGCTGGTCAGCTCCCAGAAAAACACGATCTGGATCAGGTTGCCGGAGATCACCAGTCCGAGCATGGCGCCCATGAACGCCAGGAAAAACGCAAAGAAGCGCGGCACCGGATCGTCCGGCGACATGTAGTAACGGGCGTACAGGGACACCAGCGTGCCGATGCCCAGTACCAGCATCGAGAACAGCCAGGCGAAACCGTCCATGCGCAGGACGAAGTTCAGGCCCAGGCTGGGCAGCCAGAAGAACTCTTCACGGATCACGCCGCCATGGGCGATTTGCGGGTACAGGAACGCGACCTGAAGGGTGCCGATCAAGGCCACCAGGCCAGCCAGGAGGGATTCGGTATTACGCGCGTTGTGTGGCAGCACGGCTGCCAGACAGCTGCCTATGAAAGGCAGAAGCAGTAGAACTATCAGGGACATAGGCTTCTAATCTGCGGAAGTTTGTGAAGCATCATACGTGCCAGCTCCCGGATCACCAAACGCCAAGCTGTCGCAGAATCCTACAAGGTAGACGGAAAAAGCCCGTTTTTCATTGTTTCAGAGAAAGGTGTTTGACCAGTCTGACGCCTTCGCGAGCCTGCTCGCGAAGGCGATTTATCAAACGCCACAGATTTCAGCGTTTAACCTTGAGTCTCGCGCTCCAGGGCTTCTTCAGGCGTAGCGACCTTACCCTTGGTCTTCAGCTCGCTGACAATCACCGCCGCGACGATCAACCCCGCCCCCAGTAGCGCAATCGCGGGCAAGCGTTCCCCGGCAATCCGCCCGACAATCCCGGCCCACACCGGCTCACCGGCATAAATCAGCGTGGCGCGGGTGGGCGAAACACTCTTCTGCGCCCAGTTCATCGCTACCTGAATCGCGGCACTGGCCATGCCCAGGCCCAGGGCACTGCACAGCAGCAGCCAGGAGAAGTCCGGAATCCGTTCCTGGGTCGGGACCACCATCAGGAACGACAGCAGGGATGTGACGGCCAGTTGCACCACGGTCACCCGCTTCACATCGACCTGGCCGGCATAGGTGCTGATCAGAATGATTTCCGCCGCAATGGCAATGGCGCTGATCAAGGTCGCGATTTCACCGGGGCTGAAGTGGAACGAAGCCCCGGCCGGGCCCGACAGCAGCATCAGGCCAGTGAAGGCCAGCATGATGCCGATGCTCGGCATCAGCCCCGGACGACGCCCCAATACCAGCCATTGCAGCAAGGGCACGAAGGGCACGTAAAGCGCGGTGATGAACGCCGACTGGCTGCTGGGAATGCTTTGCAACCCGACCGTCTGCAGGCCGTAACCGAGCATGATTGCCACGCCGATAAAGGCGCCGGCCTTGAATTCGAAAAAGGTCAGGTCGCGCAGGGTGCGCCAGGAGAAGAGGGCCACGATGCTTGCGGCGGCGGCAAAGCGCAGGCCGACGAAAAACATCGGCCCGCTGACGGTCATCGCATGCTGAACCAGCAAGAAAGTCCCGCCCCAGACCATGGTGATCAGCACCAGCACGCACTCGGCCTTGCTGAGCCGCAGGAAACGGGAGGAAGCTTGAGGAGCGTTCGGCGACGTCATGATCTTGCGCACTACCTGAGGGGGACGCACAATGCGCCCGAAGTTGGGCAGTATACTGCGCAACACCACCAAGTGAGCAATATAGTGCACAAAGATTCCACGCCCCGGGCTTCGGTCCTGCAGCACGTCAGCCAGAATATCCGACGCCTGCGCCATGCCGCCGACATGAGCCAGACCGCCCTGGCGGAAAAGTCCGGTGTCAGCCGCCGCATGCTGGTGGCCATCGAAGCCGGCGAAAAGAACGTCAGCCTGACCACCCTCGATCGCGTGGCCGAAGCACTGGACGTGGCGTTCAGCGACCTGATCCAGGCCCCCGACGCCCGCGATCACAGCCGCATCAATGAACTGGCCTGGGCAGGGACGATCCCCGGTAGCAAGGCGGTATTGCTGGCCAAGGCCAACGCCACCCGCGAAGTCGAACTCTGGGAATGGCGCCTCGAACCGGGCGAGCATTATCCGTCGGAACCGGATGCCGATGGCTGGAGCGAACAGTTCTACGTCTTCGAAGGCTGCCTGACCCTGATGGTCGGTGATGTGCCGCATCGTATCGGCGCCGGCGAGTTCTTCATGTTCGCCAGCAACCAGCCGCATTCCTATCGCAACGAGGGGCCGGTGGCGGTGCGTTTTGTGCGCAACGTGGTGATCTGAACTGTTTGCCCATCAACACTGGATAAACATTTTGCTGTTCTCAAGTTGTGAGGTTTTCTCGGTTATTCGTTTAACTGATTGAAAAATAAGTAATTAAATTTTCGGCACGACTCCTGCAAAAGCTCTGGTGCACTCACCCAGAACCTGGAGTCGGCCCATGACAGCCTCAGCCCAACCCACTCATACCGTCCATGTGATCCGCTCGGACGCCGAGGCGATTGCCGTCGCACACAAGCTCGCCGCGCGTTTCGCCGTCGAGGCCAGCGTACGGGATCGCGAGCGACGCCTGCCCGTCGCCGAACTCGACGAGTTCTCCGCCAGCGGCCTCTGGGGCATCACCGTGCCAAAAGCCTACGGTGGTGCCGGCGTCTCCTATGTGACCGTGGCCGAAGTGATCAAGATCATTTCTGCCGCCGATTCGTCCCTCGGCCAGATCCCGCAAAACCACCTCGGCGTGCTCGACATCCTGCTGCAAACCGCCAGCGAAGAGCAGAAGCGCTACTACTTCGACAAAGTGCTGAAGGGCTACCGTTTCGGCAATGCCTTCTCCGAATCCAAAAGCAAAAACGCCGGCGCCTTCGAAACCCGGATTCGTTTCAACGATGACAGTGCGCAAATCGATGGCGAGAAGTTCTACTGCACCGGCGCGCTGTTCGCGCACATCGTGCCGGCAGTGGCGGTCAACGAGCAGAATCAGGCGTTCATCGCCTTCATCGAGCGTGATAACCCCGGCTTGAGCGTGATCGACAGCTGGGATGGTTTCGGCCAGCGCACCACCGCCAGCGGCGGTGTGACCCTGAACGCAGTGAAGGTTCCGCTCAGCGCAGTGATCCCGGCCCATAAAGCCTTCGACGAACCCACCGCCGACGGCCCGATCTCGCAAATCATCCAGGCGGCCGTAGACACCGGCATCGCCGTCGGCGCCCTGGAAGAAACCAAACGCTACGCCCGTGAGGCGCGACCCTGGATCGACAGCGGCCAGGATCACGGCTGGCAGGACCCGTTCAGCATCGCCGCCATCGGCGACCTCGAATGGCGCGTGCATGGCACGGAAGCGATCCTGAAAAAAGCCGGCCAGGCCATCGATGCCGCGCTGCTCGACGCCAATGAAGACACCGTGGCCCACGCATCGGTGGTGGTGGCCCAGGCCAAAGTGTTGTCCGCCGAGATCGCCTTGCTCGCCAGCAGCAAGCTGTTCGAGTTGGCGGGAACCCGTTCGGTGCTCGGCAAATACAACCTCGATCGCCATTGGCGCAACGCCCGGACCCACACCCTGCACGATCCGGCGCGCTGGAAATACCACCTGATCGGCAACTACCTGCTCAACGGCGTGAAACCTGCGCGTCACGCCTGGAACTGAGGAGCTCAGCATGAACGCCTTGACCCAACCGATTGCTACCGAACAACCCTTGTCCAACAGACAGCATGACCTGCACAACGCCCGCAGCCTGCTCGAGGCCACCCTGCGTTTCGTCCGCACGCAGGCCCAACCCTGGGCCGGCAGCGGCTTGGCCAACGCCAGCGAAGATCCTTACGTGATCAGCCGTTTCGGCGACGTGCAGATCCGCATCGAAGTCGCTGCCGCACTGCTCGAACGCGCCGAAGACTTTGTGAACAGCCATGAAGACGCCACCGAAACAAGCATCGCCATTGCCGAAGCTCACCTGGCCAGCGCCGAAGCCCTGAGCACCGCGAGCAACGCCGAATTCGAACTCACCGGTCAACGCACCGCGCTGCCCGGTTCGCTGCACGACCCGTTGCGCTGGAAGCTCCAGGTCATCGGCAACTTCCGCCTCAATGGCATTCATCCCCCAAGTTCTCCAATCTCCGCAAAGGGAGCCGTTTGATGGCCCGTGAAATTCGTCTCAACGCCTTTGACATGAACTGCGTCGGCCACCAGTCGCCGGGATTGTGGGCGCACCCACGGGACCGCTCATGGCAGTACAAGGACCTGGAGTACTGGACCGACCTGGCGAAAATCCTCGAGCGCGGCAAGTTCGACGGTTTGTTCATCGCCGACGTGCTGGGCATTTATGACGTGTACAACGGCAATGGCGACGCGGCGATTCGCCAGGCCGCCCAAGTGCCGGTCAACGATCCGCTGCAACTGATCCCGCCGATGGCGCTGGTGACCGAGCATCTGGGCTTTGGCCTGACCGCGTCGCTGTCATTCGAGCATCCGTATCCGTTTGCCCGCCGCCTGTCGACCCTCGATCACCTGACCAAGGGGCGCGCGGGCTGGAACATCGTCACGTCGTACCTGGAGAGCGGCGCGAAGAACCTCGGGCAGAAATCCCAGACCGAACACGACGCCCGTTACGACTACGCCGAGGAATACCTGGAGGTTTGCTACAAACTGTGGGAAGGCAGCTGGGAAGAGGGCGCCATCCTGCGCGATCGTGCGCGCCGGGTGTTCAGCGATCCGAGCAAGATCCATGAAATCCGGCACGTCGGCAAACACTTCCAGGTGCCGGGCATTCATCTCTGCGAACCCTCGCCGCAAAGGACCCCGGTGCTGTATCAGGCCGGCGCCTCGAGCCGTGGCAAACAATTCGCCGCTGAACATGCCGAGTGCGTGTTCGTCGCCGCACCGTCGAAAGTGCTGCTGAAGAAAACCGTTGCCGATATCCGCCGGCGTGCGGCAGAGGCTGGGCGCGATCCGAAGAAGATCCTGATTTTCAACCTGCAGACGGTGATCCTCGGCGAGACCGACGCCAAGGCCAAGGCCAAATTCGAAGAGTACAAGACCTGGGTCAGTTACGAAGGCGCCATGGCCTTGATTTCCGGCTGGACCGGCATCGATTTCAGCCAGTTCAAACCCGATGAACCGCTCAAGCATGTGCACACCAACGCCATTCAATCTGCGGTGGAGGCGTTCTCCAGTGCCGACCCGAACAAAGTCTGGACCCCCAACGAACTGGCCGACTGGGTCGGCATCGGCGGCTTTGGACCGTTGTTCGTCGGCAGCCCGGAAACCGTGGCCGACCTGTTGCAGGAGTGGGTCGAGGAGACAGACGTCGACGGGTTCAACCTGGCGTACGCGCTGACCCACGAAACCTTCATCGATGCCGTGGAATTGCTGGTGCCCGAGTTGCAGAAACGCGGGGTCTACAAGACCGAATACGCACCCGGCACCTTGCGCGAGAAGCTGTTTGGTGAAGGGCCGCGATTGTCCGAGATCCATCCAGGCAGTGGCTATCGCGATCTGGCGGCGTTGCGTCAGCAGGAGAAAAAAGTCGTGTCTGCCTAGCGCCCGAGCACGCCACCTATCCCCTGTGGGAGCGAGCCTGCTCGCGATGAGGCCGGCACAGACAACATCGATGTCACCTGGCAGGACGCCATCGCTGGCAGGCCAGCGCCCACAAGTTGCTGCGTCGTGTACAGAGGTTGTGGTCACCGAGGAACCTGTGGGAGCGAGCCTGCTCGCGATGAGGCCGGCACAGCCAACATCGATGCCACTTGGCAGGACGTCATCGCCGGCAAGCCGGCTCCCACAAGGACAGTGTTGTTTTAGAGATTGCGTTAATTCTTCAGCCCAGCGGACCACCGCACGCTTTTGCCCATGACAGAGAGGTCAACCCATGAGCGTGCACGAACTCAAACGTCCGCCGATTGCGGACACCACGGAGTGGCGGGTCAATGCGCCCCAGGCCCTGGAGCATTTGCGTCACTGGGCGCAGGTCAACCCCTTGCAGCCGGCCTTGCGGCACAAACGGCACGGACAGTGGTTCATCTGGCGCTGGATCGACGTCTTGCGGGATGTCGAACGTCTGGCCGATGGCCTGCGTCGGCAAGGAATCGATGAGGACTCGCGGCTGGCCGTCAGCGGGGCCTTCGAACCGAACCTGTTACTGCTGGCCCTGGCCACCCGACAGGTGGGCGGTGAGGTGCTGGCCGTTGCGGACAACCTCGATGCGCAGGCGCTGCATAACGTTCTGTGGCGCGCGCTTCCCACTCACGCCTTTGTGTCGGGCCGGCAGACGCAGCAACTCTGGCTCAACCAGGGCCAGTCACTCCTCGACTTCGACCGGTTGCTTGGCCCGGTGGAAACCCCGCAACGCCTGCGCCTGGGGGTATTCGGCGCGCAATGGTGGAGCGAAGAGGGCACCGAGTGGCAGGCCGGCCTGACAGTGTTGTTCGAGCAATGGTTGACCCGTGGCCACACCCTGGCCTTCCCGGAAAGCCCCGGCAGTGCCAGCCGCGACCGTCGCGAAGTGGCACCGTCGGGCTTGCTGCTGTCCGCCGGGCGTTTGCACGTGCTGGCCGCTGAGATCGACAGCCGTCTCGCCCCGCCGGGCACCTGGCGCCGACGTCTGTGCGACTGGGCCATTGCCCATCCGGAAAAAGGTCCGCAACGCCTGATCAAGCACCGCGTTCGCCGTCTGCTGGGCTTTCACAACCTGCACTTCATCTGGCAAGCCACGCGCAGCGCCGGGTCTCCAACCGAGCCGACCTGGCTCGCTGAATTCAAACGGGACATCGCATGAGCTCGACCGATTCCATTCTGCAAGTCAGCGGCATTTCCCTGTCCTTCAAAGGCGTCAAGGCGATCAACGAGCTCTCGTTCGACGTTCGCCGTGGCGAGATCTGCGCCTTGATCGGCCCTAACGGCGCGGGCAAGAGTTCATTGCTCAATGTGCTGAACGGCGTCTATCGCTTCGATGCCGGTTCGATCGTGTTTGAACAGCAACCGTTCAAACGCATCGACCCTTTGAGCGCCGCCCGCCGGGGCATTGGCCGCACGTTTCAGAACAACGCGCTGTTCAAGAAAATGAGCGTGATCGACAACCTGCTCACCGGCCTGTCGCGGCATCTGCGCAGCAGCTTCATCGAGCAGGCGTTGGGCCTGCCGCGAGCCCGCCGTGAAGCGCAACAGTTCCGCCAGCAGGCACAGGGCGTTCTCGAGTTCCTCGAACTGCAGGCCCAGCGCGATGTGCCGGTGGGCAATCTGTTCTACGGCCTGCAAAAACGCGTGGAGCTGGGCCGTGCCTTGATTGCCGGCCCAAGCCTGTTGCTGCTCGACGAACCGCTGGCCGGGATGAACGCCGAGGAAAAACAGGAAATGGCCCGGTTCATCGCCGATATCAACCGTGAGCTTGGCACCACCGTGGTGTTGATCGAGCACGACATGAGCGTAGTGATGGGCCTGTCCGACCATGTGGTGGTGCTCGATTACGGGCGCAAGGTCGGCGATGGCACGCCCGCCGAAGTGCAGGCCAACCCCGAGGTGATCGCGGCGTATCTGGGAGTGGTGCACTGATGACGTTTTTCTTCGAAACCCTGCTCGGCGGCTTGCTCGCCGGGACCCTGTATTCGCTGGTCGCCATCGGCTTCGTGCTGATCTACAAGGCCAGCGGTGTGTTCAATTTTGCCCAGGGCGCCATGCTGCTGTTCGCCGCGCTGACCTTCGTCAGCCTGCACGATCAAGGTGTGCCGTTCGCCCTGGCGCTGGCGTTGACGGTGGTGGTGATGATCATCGGCGCGCTGTTGATCGAACGGCTGGTGCTGCGGCCGCTGGTCAATCGCTCGCAGATCACCCTGTTCATGGCCACGCTCGGACTGTCGTTCATCATCGAAGGCCTGGCCCAGGGCCTGATGGGCTCGCAGGTGCGGGCGCTGGATCTGGGCATCGATGATGTGCCGCTGTTTATCGGCGCGATGATGGTCAGCCAGTTCGACCTGATCGCCGCCGCTGCCGCCATTGTGCTGGTGACGGTGCTGGCGCTGTTGTTCAACAAGACCCGCATCGGCATCTCGCTGCGTGCGGTGGCGGATGACACCACCGCCGCGCTGTCGATCGGCATCAACCTCAACCGCATCTGGCAGATCGTCTGGGCGGTGGCCGGGGTCGTCGGGCTGGTGGCCGGGTTGCTCTGGGGCGCGCGGCAAGGGGTGCAGTTTTCCCTGTCGCTGGTGGTGCTCAAGGCCTTGCCGGTGTTGATCATCGGCGGCTTCACCTCGATTGGCGGGGCAATTGCCGGCGGGCTGATTGTCGGTGCGGCGGAAAACCTCGCCGAGGTCTAAATCGGCCCGCTGATCGGCGGCGGCATCACCCCGTGGTTCGCTTACTTCCTGGCCCTGGCCTTCCTCTACCTGCGTCCCGCCGGCCTGTTCGGCGAGCGCGCCATCGAGCGAGTCTGACCCCATGTCGATTTCCCTTACCCGCGAAACTGCACCGGCGGTACTGGTCCAGCGACGCCTGCCATTGGGTCTGATAGGCCTGCTGTTGATCGCGTTTGTCGTCGTGCCGCTGACCGGCAACGACTATTGGCTGAACGCCATTTTGATTCCGTTTCTGGTGCTGTCCCTGGCCGGGCTCGGCTTGAACCTGCTCACCGGCTACACCGGGCAGACTTCGGTGGGCGCGGCCGGGTTCATGGCGGTCGGTGCCTTTGCCACTTACGGGTTTCTCCTGCGTTTGCCTGAGGCGGGTCTGCCCGTGGCCTTACTCGGTGGCGGTTTGATCAGTGCCTTGGTGGGCTTCGTCTTCGGCCTGCCAAGTTCGCGAATCAAGGGTTTCTACCTGATGGTCTGCACGCTGGCGGCGCAGTTTTTCCTGGAGTGGCTGTTCGTCAAATTCCCCTGGTTCTACAACTACGGCTCCTCGGGAACGATCACCGCGCCGAGACTGGCGCTGTTCGGCCATGACCTGAACACACCGCTGGGGCGCTACCTGTTGACCCTGAGCACCGTGCTGCTGTTGACCTGGGTCGCGCTGAACCTGGTGAAAAGCCAGATCGGCCGCAACTGGATGGCCATCCGTGACATGGACACCGCCGCTGCCGTGATCGGCATTCCCGTGGCGCGCTACAAACACCTGGCGTTCGCCGTCAGCTCGTTCTACCTCGGCATTGCCGGCGCGTTGTGGGCCTTCGCCTACCTGGGCACGGCCAGTGCCAGCAGCTTCGATATCAATCGGTCGTTCCAGATCCTGTTCATCATCATTATCGGTGGCATGGGCAGCATTGCCGGCAACGTCGTCGGCGCGGCGTTCATCAGCCTGTTGCCGATCCTGCTCAGCCACGCCGGGCAAGCCTTGCTCGGGGGCGCGGTGGACGCCGGGCAACTGCAGAACCTGCAAAAAATCATCTTCGGCGTGTTGATCATCCTGTTTCTGATCAAGGAACCGGAAGGCCTGATCCGCCTGCTAAGCAACCTTCGTGAACGGCTGAGCCATTGGCCGCTGCGCTTCTGAATCCCACCCCTTAATTAGAGAGACAACATGCGTGCATCCTTGAAACGTTCCCTGATCGGCGCCGCGCTGACGCTGGCGGTTTTCGGCAGTGCAGTACCGGCGGCCATGGCCTCGCCGGACCAGCAGTTCTTCCCGTTGGCCACTTACCGGGTCGGCGCCTACGCCTCCAGCGGCGTGCAGGTGTGGGCCGGGATGATTGATTACCTGAACTACATCAACGAGGTGGAAGGCGGCATCAACGGGGTCAAACTGGTCTGGCAGGAATGCGAAACCGAGTGGACGGCAGAGAAGGGCATCGAGTGCTACGAGCGCTTCAAGAAAGGCCTGGATGGCGCGCCCGTGGCGGTCTATCAGCCAAACGGCGCCCCGGCGGCCTACGCCCTGAGCGAGCGGGCGGAAGTCGACAAAATCCCGTTGATCACCCTGGGCTACGGCCGCACCGAAGCCACCGACGGCACGGTGTTCCCCTATAACTTCCCGGTGATGCTGACCTTCTACAGCGAGGCGTCGAGCCTGATCAATTACATCGCCCAGCGTGAAGGCGGGTTCGACAAGCTCAAGGGCAAGAAGATCGCCACGGTCTACCACGACTCGGCCTACGGTCGCGAAACCCTTGGCCCGTTGAAGTTGCTGGCCGAGAAGTACGGCTTCGAAAACATCCAGATTCCGGTGGCCGATCCGGGCAACGAGCAATCGGCGCAATGGCGACAGATCCGTCAACTCAACCCGGACTGGGTGTTCCTGCGCACCTGGGGGGTGTCGACGCCTGTCGCGGTCAAGACCGCCGCGCGTTTTGGCTTCCCGGTGGACCACATCGTCGGCGACATCTGGGCCAGTTCCAGCGAAGACGTGCTGCCCGCCGGCGCTGCCGCCAAGGGTTATCTGGCGCTGACGCCATACCCGGCCGGCACGGATTTCGAGATCCACAAACGCCTCAAGCAATACATCCTCGACAAGGGCAAGAGCGACCTCAAGGACCTGAAGAATTTCGGCAGCGTCTACTACAATTCCGGGCTGGTGAACGCGGCGGTGGCGGTGGAGGCGATTCGCACCGCCCAGGGCAAATTCGGCAAGCGCCCGCTCAACGGCGAAGAAGGGCGCTGGGGCCTGGAACACTTGAACATCGATGATGCGCGGCTCAAGGACATGGGCTACTTCGGCCTGATGCAGAACCTCAAGCTGTCCTGCAAGGATCACGAGGGCGGTGGTTCGGCGCGGGTCCAGCAGTGGGACGGCGCCAACTGGACGCTGATCAGCGACTGGATCGCCGCCGACCGCGCGCTGCTTCGGCCGTTGATCGACGAAAAATCCGCCGCGTTCGCCAAGGAAAAAGGCCTGACGCCACGCACCTGCACCGGAGATGAATAAGCCATGAACCAGGCCGCCAGCGACATTGCCGTCCCTGACCTGTTGCGGGTCAACGACATTGAAGTGATCTACGACGGCGCGATCCTGGCCGTCGCCGGGGTATCGCTGACCGTGCCCAAGGGTGGCATCGTCGCCTTGCTCGGGGCCAACGGCGCGGGCAAAAGCACCACGCTCAAGGCGATTTCCGGGTTGGTGCGCGCGGAGCGGGCGCAGGTCAGCCGCGGCAGCATCGAGTTTCTGGGGCACGATACCGCAGGCGTCGACCCGAGCCTGCGGGTACGCCAAGGCATGGTGCATGTGCTGGAGGGCCGCCACGTGTTCGCGCAGTTGACGGTCGAGGACAATCTGCGCAGCGGCGGCTTTGTCCGTGGTCTCAGCCGCCAGGACATGGCTCGGGATCTGGAGCGCATCTACAGCTGGTTTCCCCGCCTGAAAACCAAACGCAAGATCCAGGCCGGGCTGACGTCCGGCGGCGAGCAGCAGATGGTCGCCATCGGCCGGGCCTTGATGACGCGTCCTACTTTGGTACTGCTCGATGAACCGTCCATGGGTTTGGCGCCTATTATCGTCCAGGAGATTTTCGAGATCGTCGCCCAGCTCAATCGCGAGGCGCAGGTGAGTTTCCTGATTGCCGAGCAAAATATTAATGTCGCGCTCAAGTACGCCTCACAGGCCTGTGTTCTCGACACCGGCCGGGTGGTGTTGTCCGGCAGCGCCGAAACCCTGCGTACGCGGGACGATCTGCACGACTTCTATCTAGGCAAACATTGATCAGCGAGAACGCCATGAGCGAAACCCCAAGCGGACAGGCGACCGACGCCATCCGCCACGCAGACATCCTGATCATCGGCGGCGGCCTTAGCGGCGCGATGCTGGCGGCGCAACTGTTGCGCCTGCCGGGCAAGCGCCGGGTGCTGGTGATCGAACCCCGCGCCGAGCTCGGTCGCGGCGAGGCCTACAGCGCCGTGGAGCTGGGCCATACCCTCAACGGCAACGCGGCACGCATGAGTGTCGACCCGGACAATGCCGACGACCTGACCCAATGGCTGACCGACTACATCGCCGTCGGTGGCTGGCCGGAATCGGACGAGCAACATGTGCCGATCAGCGAATTGTTCCCGCCTCGGGGCCTGTTCGTTCTGTACGTGCAACAACGCCTGGCCGAAGCACAAGCGGTGGGCGCGTTGAACGGTTCAACGGTGGAACATGTGCGGGCCGAGGTGGTGGATCTGCAAACCGATGCGGATTCGGTGCGGTTGACCTTGAGCGATGGCCAGCGCTTGCAGGGCGCTTTCGCGGTGCTGGCCACCGGAATGTTCCCGGCTGCGCGCACGCCGCAGACCGAATCCAGTGGCTTGAATGCGGCGGCGCTCGATCCTTGGGATGTGGCGGCCATGGGACAACTCGATCCGTATTCGACGGTCCTGATCATCGGCTCGGGCCTGACCATGGTCGATGCCGTGGTGTCGTTGGAACAGGCGGGGCATCGCGGGCCGATCGAGGTGTTTTCCCGGCACGGCCTGCTGCCCCATGTGCGGCGACAGCCACCGGCCTGGGTCGATTTTCTGGCCGAGGACCCCAGCATTCGTACGCCGCGACAGTTGGTGCGCGAATTGCGTCGGCATTGCCGCGATGCGATCGCCCAGGGCATCGATTGGCAGGCACCACTGGACACGGTGCGGGCGCATATCGGCCGCTTGTGGAGTCAGGCCACCGATGCACAGCGCCGGCAATTCGTGCGGCACGTGCGCCCCTGGTGGGAAAGCCATCACCATCGCTCGCCACCCTTGAGCGCCGAACTGGTGGCGCGCCTGCACGGGGAAGGGCGGTTGCGCATCCAGGCGGCTTCGTTCAAAGGGCTTGCGCCTTCCCAGGGCGGTGAGGTGAGCATCCGCATTCGTCGCCGGGGCGAGGCTGGCACTACGGTCGTCAGCGGCGCTGCGCTGATCAACTCCAGCGGCATCGAGTATGACTGGCGACGGGTGGCTCGGCCGTTGCCACAGCAATTGCTGGCGCGGGGATTGATCCGGCCGGGGCCTCTGGCGCTGGGAATCGCCGCGCTGGCCGATGGCGCGGTGCTGGATACCGACGGCCGGCCTGCCAGCCGACTGTTCGCCATGGGCCCCCCATTGCGCGGGATGTGGTGGGAAAGCACCGCCGTGACGGACGTCGCCAGCCAGGCCAAAGCCCTGGCCGCACGACTGGCCACACCCTAAACGAAGAAACCCCGCCATGTCGGCTTTTGACCCGGGATAAAACAAGCGGTCAGGGAAACGTTTTTCCGGAAATGGGCTAAGCGGGATGAGCTCGAAGGGCCTGGGGTACGGCGAGTGACGAGGGGAAGAGGGAGCGCAGGCCGCGAAGCGAGGGCAGCTCTGGAAGAGGCGTAAGCCCCATCCCTTGGGGCCTGCGCCTGCGGCTTGTTACGCCGTGGTATTTATACGTGTGCCGATCGAACCTGAGGTCGCTTTGGTCTGCTCGACTTCGCCCGGTTTGCTCCCGTCATGATCGCCGTCGCTATCGATTTGTACCGTCGGGGGCTTTTGGTGTTTGATGGCTGGAGTTTGTGGCAGGGTGATATGGGTCGAAGAACTTATTGCCGATGTCATGTTAATCCCCTTAAGGAGCAGTAGTTTGAGTGGGTACTCTCGGCGTCTTGTTTTAAATATTCAGGGTGTTTGACACGAGACCCACTCAATTAAAAATAAGTGAGATCGGTTCCCAGTCATTAGTTCGCCTGTATATGTTGGAAAGTTGTGAGGTGTGAAAACTATGTGATGCCTCTGTGAATAATGGCGGATTTGTTGTAACGGCTTTAATACAAATAGTTGAGTGCTCGCCAGGCCGTCACTATCCAAAGATGCGCTGTCAGTGATCAATGATCGAGGTCCGGGCGCTGCCAGGGATCAACGTGCGTCATCAGGTTCAAAACGCGGTGCCTTCGCATGACATTCTCCCGGGCTGCAACGGCGATGGCATGACCGTGCTCAACGGTAATCGAGGCATCGACTTCTATGTGAGCGTCCACAATGATCATGTCGCCCATTTTTCGAGTACGTAGATCATGTACCCCTTTGATACCTGATGTTTGTTGGAGCGTTTCGCGGATAGCTGCGATCTCTTGCTCATCCGCGGCACGGTCCATCAGGTCGTGCAATGAGTCCCAGGTGAAGGTCCAGCCCATTTTGGCAATCATGCCGCCGACAACCAACGCAGCAATGGGATCAAGAATCGGGTAGCCCGCGAGGTTACCGGCAATGCCTATTCCAACCACCAAAGAGGAAGCGGCGTCGGAGCGCGCGTGCCAGGCATTGGCAACCAACAAGCTGGATTTAACTTTTTTGGCGACGCTCAGCATAAAGCGAAACAACAACTCCTTGGCCACCAACGCTGCCAAGGCAACCCATAACGCAGTCGCATGCACCGTCGGAATTGATTCGGGAGTTTCAAGCTTTAGTACCGCAGAGCCAATCATGCCGACACCCACGATCAACAACAGCAGTCCCAATACCATGGACGCCGCGGTCTCAAAACGCAGATGCCCATAGGGATGACCTTCGTCGGCATCCTGCTTGCTTTTATGGCTGGCAAACAACACGACAAAGTCAGCGATCAGGTCGGATAAGGAATGAATACCATCCGCGACAAGTCCCTGGGACTTCGATAACAATCCAACGGCAATCTGGGTAAGCGAAAGTGCGATATTAACGATGACACTTACCCATGTGCATCGGGAGGCTGCCGCTGCACGCGCGAGTTGATTGTAGCCCTCGTCCTCGGAATCGCTGGAGAACTCTTCATGAATCATTACTTATGCCTTTAGTTGAGATTGATACTCGTTGTGTTACACGAGCAGCAGGGGCGCTATTTGAATAGCCCAAAAGCATAATGCTTGTAAGAATCCTGGCGCAAGAATATACGCAGCATTAATAAGCGACGTGCAGGAAATATGACGGGGTCGTGGAGTGCAAAGTTGTAAATGCTAATATTTCACGTACTCAAACTTATTGGGTTTGGGTAGATTTGATGTTTCAAGTCGGGATGAGCCGCACGCGGTTTGGTAGCGTTTGCACATTACCGATTTTGGCCGTTCTTTGCCGATTCCCCACATTCAATCCAAAGCCCCCGTCAAACCGCGATCGCGAGCTGTCTCGATCTCTCGGCCTTATCCGGTGGCGCCCGATTCATCTGTGCCTGGAAGCAACGAGCCGAAGCAATGGCTTCGGCTCGCGTCCCAACAGTCTGGATTGGCTGGCTTATGCAACCACTCGATAACACGGCACATACGCCGCGCCGCCGGGCAGTTTCATCCGGTGCTGGGCAACGAAGGCCTTGAGCAACAGATCCAATGGCTGCATGACCGCCGCATCGCCCCGGATCTGGTAAGGCCCGTTTTCTTCGATCAGGCGGATGCCCTTGTCCTTGACGTTGCCGGCAACGATGCCGGAGAACGCGCGGCGCAGGTTGGCGGCCAGTTCGTGGGGTGGCAGGTCGCGGCTCAGTTTCAGGTTGGCCATGTTTTCGTGGGTCGGGTCGAACGGGCGCTGGAAGCCTTCGTCGATTTTCAGCAGCCAGTTGAAGTGGAACGCGTCATTGCGCTCGCGGCGGAACTGCTTGACCGCTTTGAGGCCCTGGGTCATCTGCCGTGCGACTTCGGCGGGGTCGTCGATGATGATTTCGTAGTGTTGTTTGGCGGTCTCGCCCAGGGTGGCACCGACGAAGGCGTCCAGTTGCTCCAGGTACGGCGCGGCGTGTTTCGGGCCGGTGAGGATGACCGGGAAGGGCAGGCCCTTGTTGTCCGGGTGCATCAGGATGCCGAGCAGGTACAGGAACTCTTCGGCGGTGCCGGCGCCGCCCGGGAAGATGATGATGCCGTGGCCGACGCGGACGAAGGCTTCCAGGCGCTTTTCGATGTCCGGCAGGATCACCAGTTCGTTGACGATCGGGTTCGGCGCCTCGGCGGCAATGATGCCCGGCTCGGTCAAGCCCAGGTAACGACCGCCATGGATGCGTTGCTTGGCGTGGGCGATGGTGGCGCCTTTCATCGGCCCCTTCATCACGCCGGGGCCGCAACCGGTGCAGATGTCGAGGCTGCGAAGGCCCAGTTCGTGACCGACTTTCTTGGTGTATTTGTATTCTTCGGTGTTGATCGAGTGGCCGCCCCAGCACACCACGATCTTCGGCTCGACGCCAGGGCGCAGGGTGCGGGCATTACGCAGCAGGTGGAAGACGTAGTCGCTGATGCCCTGGGAGGTGCTCAGGTCGATGCGTTGGCTGTCGAGTTCGTTTTCGGTGTAGACGATGTCGCGCAGGGCGCTGAACAGCATTTCCCGGGTGCTGGCGATCATTTCGCCATCGACGAAGGCGTCGGCCGGGGCGTTCAGCAATTCCAGGCGTACACCGCGGTCCTGTTGGTGAATGCGGATTTCGAAGTCCTTGTAGGCTTCGAGAATGGTCTTGGCGTTATCGACGTGGGCGCCGGTGTTGAGGATGGCCAGGGCGCATTGGCGGAAGATGTCATAGGTGCTGCCGGATCCGGCTTCGCTCAGTTGTTGGACTTCCCGTTGGGAGAGGGTTTCCAGGCTGCCTTTAGGGCTGACCGAGGCGTTGATTACTTGTCGTTGGGACATTCAATGATCCTTAAAACGATGTCATTCCCACAGAAACAATGAATGACATCCGAATAGTGTGTATCCAGGAAAGAAGATGGCACTGATTGCACGGTCTCGCCACGTCCCCTTTTGACGATAAAAAGATGAAAAGGAGCCCCAGCATAGCTAAATCCCGCGCAGAGGCGATAATGCCCGCTATCTTTTTCCCTGCGACTGAAGGAAACCCGACGCAATGTTCGAAATCCAGCCGATGAACGCCGAAGCCTATCGTCAACAAACGCGGCGCAGTACGGTGATGATCGCCTTGATTTTCCTGGCGCTGGCCATGGCGCTGTCGACGTTGGCGGTGGCGGTGTTTGGTGAACCTGGCGGGGACAATCTTCGATTCAACATTGGCGGCGTGTTTGCCGCAGTGCTGGTGATGGCGGCGCTGATGCGCCAGGTGTTCTGGACCCGGCAATGGATGGCGCCAGCGGTCTACAGCTGGCAACTCAAGCGCAGCCTGATGAGCATCACTAACGTCATGCACCATGTCACCACGGCGGTGGCGGCGGGCGATCCGACGGCGATGAAGCTGTTGCGCTTCTATCATCTGGGGTTGAGCCAGATGCATCAACTGGATGGCAACTCCAGCGATCATGGGCAATTGAGCCGGGAAATGGAGCAGCACAAGGCGCGGATGGACGCGTTGGGAATCGATACCGAACAGACGCGGCTGGATCCGGCCTGGATAGAGACCGTGAAGCAGGTATCGCGTTAGACGCCGGCGTCTTCACACGCATTGAAGGAGCGAGGCATGGGGCATCCCTCCATTTACGAGCACATTGAAAAAAACCGCTCCGGGGTCGCGAGGCGCAAGATTCGCTCGGCCGTAACGCTGATGGTTGCCGTGTGCCTGTCGATGACGGTGATCGTGATCTGGGAAGCCTGGAGTTCGCGCCAGTACCATCTGCATGACAAGGAAGTGGCCATGTCCAACCTTGCGCAGACCCTGGCCTCGCAAGCGCAGTCGTCGATAAAGCAGGCCGATACGCTGCTGTTTGCGTTAGTCGATCGCCTGGAAAACGAGGGCATCGGGCCGGGGCAACTGGATCGCCTGCAACGCTTGCTCAGCGCCGAGCGCAGTGAGCTGAGCCAGATCCACGGCCTGTTCGTATATGACGAAAACGGGCGCTGGATCGTCAATTCGAACGGCGCCGAAGTGGGGGGCGCCAACAACTCGGACCGTGAATATTTCATCTACCACCGTGACCATCCCGACCGTGGGCCGCACATTGGACCGTCGATAAAGAGCCGTTCCACTGGCGAATGGATCATGACGGTCTCGCGCCGGGTCAATCATCCGGATGGCCGTTTTGCCGGCGTGGCGCTGGCGACGATCTATCTCAACCACTTCCTGCAGCTCTATGACAGCATCGACATGGGCGATAACGGTGTCATCAACCTGATCGCGGACGATGCCAGCATTATCGTGCGGCGTCCCTTCAATGAAGCGGATATCGGCACCAGCCTGGCCAAAAGCACACTGTTCACCCGGTTGTTGCCTACCGCCGGATCGGGGACGGCATCGACCAGTTCCATCATTGACGATGTCGAGCGAGTCATCGGGTATCGGCGGGTCGAGGGTTATCCCTTGATCGTTTTCGCCGCGCTGGACAAAGCAGAAGTTCTGGCGGGCTGGCGCAGGCAGTCCTTGCTCAGCGCGGGGGTCGTCTTGCTGTTGTTGGGGTTTTCCGGCGTACTCGGTTATCGCCTGATCAAGTTGATGAAACAGCAGGATCGTGCGCGGGTCGAGCTGCTCGGCACCCAGGACAAGCTCCTTGAGCTCAACCGCAACCTTGAGTTGTTGGCGCTGGAGGACGCATTGACAGGGCTGGCCAACCGCCGCCAGTTCGATTTGTTCATCCACTCGGAAATGGGGCGCGCGCGGCGCAACGTGACGGGCCTGGCGCTGCTGATGATCGATGTCGATTATTTCAAGGCATTCAACGATCAGTACGGCCATCTGGCCGGAGATGAGTGCTTGCGCAGTATCAGTGCAATCATCATCGACAATATCAAGCGCCCGGGGGACCTGGCGGCCCGGTTCGGTGGCGAGGAGTTTGCGGTGGTGCTGCCTGGCACCGATTACGTGGGGGCGTTTCTGGTGGCGGAAAACATCCGTCGCGCGGTGGAAGCGGCCGACCTCGAGCACAGTGAAAGCCCCGATGGCAGGGTGACCGTAAGCGTCGGCGTGTGTGGCTACAATCCGGCCTCACAAGAGCAGACCGAGGACTTGATCGGTGCCGCCGACAAGGCGCTCTACGTGGCCAAGACCAGCGGCCGCAACATGAGTGTGATTGCCAACTGACACTCAGACAAAGCGATCACTGCCCTGAACCAGTTTGGTGGCCAGGTACGACTGCTTGAGCTTTTCCAGCCACCAGTCCAGAGCGCGACCGTCATGATCACCGCGCCAGCCGGCGTACAGCACGTTGGGCTCGCGAGGGTCGGCCATCTGCTTTTCAATCAGCGCACCACTCTTGAGCAACGAGCCGACCCGGTGCCTCGGCAGCCAACCCACACCCAATCCGTCGCACTGCGCGAGGATTTTCGCGCGCATGGTCGGCACCGCCAGCATGGGTTGTCCGCCGGACACGCCGTAGGTACTGCCCTCGGTAGACCTGGATGAATCGGCCACGACAATCGCCCGGTGTCGGGCTACCTCGGCACGAGAAACCGGTTCCCTGGCCTTGGCCAGCGGATGCTTCGGCGACACCGCGAACACCCACTCCATTTCACCCAACTGCATCCAGCGCAAGGACGGGATCGCCGGTGGTTCGTTGGTGGCGCCGATGATCAGGTCCGCGCGCCCTTCACGCAGGGCTTCCCAGACCCCTCGCAGTACTTCCTGGGTGATGCGCAGCGGGACACCGGAGCCCAGCGCGTCGAACTCATGAATCACCGGCATCAATGTCTCGAATTCCAGCAGTTCGTCAGTGACGATCCACAATCGACTCTCCCAGCCGTTGGCCACTTGCTGCACCCGTTGCGTCAGGCGCGACACATCCTGCATCAGCCGCGCCGCTTCGTTCACCAGCAACTCGCCGGCGGGGGTGAGTTGCAGGCGATAGCGACGGCGGTCGAAGAACAGCGCATCGAAACGCTCTTCCAGTTGCCGGGCGGCATAGGACACCGTGGACGGCGCTTTGCCGAGGTGGGCGGCGGCTCGTGACAGGCTGCCGGTTTCGCGGATGGCCTCCAGCAAGGCCATGTCTTCAATCGACAGCATATTTTTCAATCCTCAATCGAGCACGCCACTATTGCGGGAGCCACCCTCGGCAGTTCACACCCGGTGTCTCAGGGCGTACGGCGTAATTGCCACTGGCGGAACAATCGAAGATAGACCAGCCCGTTGATCAGCAGCACTACGCTGCCCAAACCCAGTTGTATGCCCGGTGTCAGACCGGCCGGATAAATGACCGGCCAGACGTAATGTTCGATGAAACCAGCGCCATAGCCGCTTTGCCCGGCGGCATGGCGCAGCCGGTTTTCCCAGTCGGTGAGCGGGCAAGGCAGGTGGAAGAATTCCACCGCCATACCCCACAGCGCGGCGGGCAGGTGCCACCAGGCCAGGCAGCGCCATTTGAGCACCAGCAGCCCGCCAAACACGACGAACAGAATGAACGACAGATGAAACAGTACCAGCCCGTCGGCGGCGATTCGGTAGAGCATGTCGACTCCCGGACGCATCAGGCGAATCGTTCCATGGTACTCGGGCGGGTAGCGGGTGCTCTATCGATTGTCGTGCGCCAGCGCGCCGAGCACCTCCTTCAATCGCGTCACCATGGCCTCGCTGCTGCGTTGCATCGGCGCGCGCAGTTCATCCTCGATCAAGCCTTCGAGGGCCAGGGCGGTTTTCACCGGGGCGGGATTGGGTTCGATGAACAGGCTCTGGATCAGTGGCAGCAACCGGAAGAAGGTCACACGCCCGGCGGCCAGTTGGTTGTCGCGGATCTGTCGATACAGCTGGACGAACAGTTCCGGATGAACGTGCGCCGACGCCGCGATGGCCCCTTTGGCACCCAGGCAAAGGGCGCTGAAAATCTGGTTGTCTTCACCGCACAGCACATCAACCAGGCCACTGGACAGCAGCGCGAGGGTACTGGTCAGGTTGCCGCCGCAGTCCTTGATCGCGACGATGCGCTCGTGGGCGACGATGTTGAGCAGGGTCGCCTGTTCGAAAGTCACGCCGGTGCGGTAAGGGATGTCGTAGAGAATCAGCGGCACGCTGGAAGCATCGGCGACGGTCTGGAAAAACGCTTCGAGCCCCGCCTGGGACGGGCGGATGTAGTACGGCGGCGGCACCAGCAAACCGGCCACCGGACGCTTCAGGATCTCGCGCTGGAACTGCAGCAATTCGCTCAGGTTGTTGCCGGCCAGGCCCATGACCACGCGATTGGCCGGTACTTGCTCGAGCACGGCATCGAGCACCGCCAGTTGCTCCTGTTTGCTCATGGCCGCCGGTTCGCCGGTGGTGCCGCAGACAATCAGGCCATCGACGCCTTTTTCCAGCAGGTGGCCGACCAGTCGGCGCAAAGCGACGAAATCGATGGCACCGTTGTGGAACGGCGTGACGAGTGGAACCCAGATACCTTGAAACGATGACATGCGATGACTCCTGAAGGTTTGACCGATTTCGTCACCGTCAGAAGCGTAGTAGGAAGCAAGCAAGGGGAGGGTGGTCCGTCGCGCTCAATGTCCTGTCAGCTCATCTGACGGGACAGCGCGCCCCGGTCACATGAGCGACTGTTTCTTCGATTTGAGGGCGTGCGCAACGCAACCTTGCGCCTTGGCATTCAAGCCAATGACGTCAATGTTGAGGTTGAAGGTTGCGGACATGTTTGCTTACACCCTGAATGAGGCGCTCAGTTTTAAAAGGCGGCGCCGGGTTTGTCAATCACGAAAGTCGGCAAACGCTGCGCGCATGCGTCCGTTGCGCTTGGCCTGATACAGCAATTTGTCGACCTGTTCGACGAACGCCAGTGCCGTGGTGTGCTGCGTTGCGTGGGTAGTGCCGACCCCAAGGCTCAGGCTGAGCAGCGGCGATACCGCGGAAAATTCGTGGGGAATCTGCTGCTGGCGAATCAGGTGCAGGCACTTGTTGGCCACCAATCGGGCGGATTCGGCATCGGTTTCCGGCAGCAGCCAGACGAACTCTTCACCGCCGATGCGGGCGATGAAATCCCGTGGTCGATTCGCCGCCAGCGACAACGTGCGCGCCACGCGGCGCAGGCATTCGTCACCCTTGATGTGGCCGTAATGGTCGTTGTACTGCTTGAAATAATCGATATCCAGCACGATCACCGACAGCGGCGCGCCGCTGCGCTGGGCACTGCTCCATTCCCGTTCCAGCACGGTGTCGAACATGCGCCGGTTGGCGATGCCCGTCAGGCCATCCTGGAAGGAATACTCTTCGAGCTGTTTTTGCAGGCGTAGCAGGTGCTCTTCGGTTTTCTTGCGTTCACTGATGTCGAACATGAACCCGACCAGCGCCTCGACCTCGCCGTCCTTGCGCACCACGTGCACCACATCGCGAATCCACACGTATTCGCCGCTGCGGGTCAGTGCCCGGTAATCCGCCTCGTGATCGACGCCGGCACGGGATTGCGAGACGCAGAACTCCACCACGTAGTCGCGATCGTCCGGGTGCATGCGTTCGACCCAGTCATTGACCCCGACCCAGCTGTCCTGCGCCCAGCCCAGCAGGCTCTCGATCTGCGGCCCGATGTAGCTGAAGGTCATGGTCTTCCAGTCGATTCGCCAGGGGATCGCCTTGGTCGACTCAAGCAGGGTTTTGTAGACGTCGCTGTCGGTTTCGACTGAATGCATGAACGGCCGCACCTTGAGGGGAAAAATGCAGCGCCATCATGTTGCTACTATTGAGCCGGCGCAAGCGGGCAGCCGATGAATGGCAATATGCGCAAGATAGTTCAAGCCAACGTTGGCCAGTGCTGGCACAGTTCGCCGTCCTTCACTGGTTGTAGAGCGTTATGTCCAATTCACTCATGCCGCGCAGTGCGTTCCTTCGCGGCGCCGCGGCGATCATGCCGCTGTCCCTGGCCACCGCACCCTGGGGGCTGCTGGCCGGCTCCATGGCCATCGAAGCCAACCTCACCCCCCTGCAAGGCCAGGGTTTGTCGAGCATCGTGTTTGCCGGCGCCGCGCAATTGGTGGCCATCGGCATGCTCAAGGGCGGCGCCGGGATTTTTTCGATCCTGCTGACCACACTTTTGCTGACCTCCCAACACCTGCTTTATGGAATGAGCCTGCGTTCGGTGATTTCGCCGCTGCCGGGTCGCTGGCGGGCAGGATTGGGCTTTCTGCTCACCGATGAGTTGTTCGCCCTGACCAGTCAGCATGACAAGCAACAGTTCAACCGCTGGTACGCCCTCGGGGTCGGCTTGACGTTCTACGTCGCCTGGAACCTCTTTACCCTGGCCGGCATCGTGCTCGGCAGCAGCATTCCAGGCCTTGAGCACCTGGGGCTGGACTTCTCCATCGCCGCCACCTTCATCGCCCTGATCACCCCGGTGGTGCGCAATGTGCCGACGGTGGTGTGTGTTGCGGTGTCGCTGTTCTGTTCGGTGCTGTTCAGCTACTGGCAATGGGGCTCGGCGCTGGTGTTGTCGGGGTTGGCGGGCATGACCGCCGGTTTTATCTGCAATAAATTCTACGGTGGACGCACATGATGGTCTGGGCAGTGATTTTCGGGATGGGCGCGTTGGTGTTCCTCAACCGCTATGTGTTTCTGGAACCGCGCCTGCCGGTGCGCTTGAGCAGCAATGCCCGACAGTTCCTGGGCTTTGCCGTACCGGGGATGTTGACCGCGATCTGCGGGCCGATTGTGTTCATGCCGGAGAAGCAGCTGAATCTGCATTGGGACAACCCGTACCTGATCAGCTCGCTGGTGGCCGTGGGCCTGGTGCTGTACACCCGCAACACCTTGCTCAGCATGCTGTTGAGCATGGGCTTCTTCTTTTTGCTGCGAGGGTGGCTGTGAGCCGGGTTCGGGAAATTGTTCTACGCTTAAAGTTGATGACCGATCCCTTCAGGAAGAGAGGTGAACATGGCAACTGACCCAAAGCGTCCGGACCTTGACGACGACACGGATGAACCGACCGAAGAAGAGCTCGAGGAGCAGAAGCACTCGCAGCAGACATGGAAACATGACGACAGCCGCGAGCTGTCGGAGCGCGACATAGAGATACCTTTGAAGCCCTGACCGGGCCGCGTACAAATCAGCCCCGTCATCGAACGGGGCTTTTCAATTCTGTCAGACCGCCTCATTCCAGCGAATCTGGGTGATTCCCAGTTGCCGTGCCTCGACGCGCGCCGTTTCGAGGGAAGAATGTGCAGTCAGTTGAAACTCGTGCTGCGGGAACGCGTGGGCGTAGGCCGAATGAATGGCGTCGACCTCCGAGAATTTTACCGCCAGCTTGAAGAAGTGCTGTCGCACACCGTCGAGCAGGTAATGCACGGCATAAGGGATGAGCTCGCTCATGGATTCCTCCGAAGCCAACGGTGGCCTGGACGCGATAGTCGAGAAGAGGATTCGGAGAGCCCTGCATCCCCATCAGACTGACATGAATGACATGTTCAAGTTATTTCATCAATCAAGGTGGCTGCCTGGTTTCTGACGTTGCCAACCGCTTTGCTCACCCTGTGCCATTGAAATGCATCGCTGCCTTCACCCTGCAAAAGTACCAACTGCTCGGCGCGCTCCTTTGGGGTGGCCGGGTCCAGCCATTCCCGCGCCAGCTCGGCCGACAGCACGACGGGGCGGCGATCGTGAATGTCCAGCAAGCCGCCGGCGCTGTCGGCGGTGATGATGACAAAACCGTCATCGTCCCGAGGCGCGGCGCCGCCAACGGGGAATTGTCCGATTGCCGCGCAGTAGATCGGTCCCCGGTCGCGTCGTCGGATCAGCCAGGGTTGCCGGGTGCCGTCGCCGGCGTCCACCCATTCGAACCAGTTGTCGATCGGGCAGATTGCCCGGTGCGGCCAGATTGCCCGGAAAAACGGGCCATGGGCGACTTTCTCGACCCGCGCGTTGATCGGTGGCGCGCGATCCTTCGCCCAGTGCGGGCGCCAGCCCCAGCGCTGTGGGTCAGCATGCAAGCCGTCGTTCTCCAGATGCAGCAATGCAAGTTGCGTGGTGGGCGCAGCGTTGTAGCGCGCCAAGGGTTCATCGCCAACGTGATTGATCATCGCGTCGGGAATGCTCAGCGCTGCGACGAAATCGTGGATGCCTCGATACTGCGACAGCCTTCCGCACATCGACCGAACCCTCCGGATTGGAGTGTTCAGCATAGTTGCTTCCTGCAGGCGCCAGGCGCCTTCAGGATTTGGCATGCAGGTTCAGATCACATGCGCCCGCTGCAACTCGGTCAACGACAACGCTTTGAGTTGCGCCAGCAGCGGGTCCCGGCGGTCACGGGGATGCGCCAGTTCTACCGCCAGCTCCTGGCGAATGCTGCTGGGGCGATTGTCCATGACCAACACGCGATCACTGAGGTACAGCGCTTCATCGACATCGTGAGTCACCAACAGCAAGGCGATGGCGTGGCGCTCGGCCAGTTGTAGCAGCAAGTCCTGCAGTTTCATGCGGGTAAAGGCGTCTACCGCGCTGAAGGGTTCGTCGAGCAGCAACACTTGCGGCCGCGAATAAAGGCCACGGGCGATGGCCACCCGTTGCGCCATGCCGCCGGAAAGGGCCTTGGGCAGGGCCTGGGCAAAACCACCGAGGCCGACTTCCTCGATCAACTGCGCGACCCAGGCCTTGTCGTAATGGTTGTCGGCGCTGAAACCGATGTTCTGTTCGACCGTCAGCCAGGGCATCAGGCGTGGTTCCTGGAATACGAACGCTACTTCACCGGCGCGGCTGCGCAGTTCGCCCTGGAAGTCCTTCTCCAGTCCGGCGACGATCCGCAACAAGGTGCTTTTGCCGCAACCGCTGGGGCCGAGCAGGCTGACGGTTTCCCGAGGCAGCAACTGCAAGTGGATGTTGTTGAGCACGGTGGTGGCGGCGAAGGTTTTGCGCTCGACGCGAATATCCAGCAAGTGTTCGGTCATGGCTCAATCCTCTGTGCTGTGGCCGTTGAATGTGTCGCGCCAGGCCAGGAAACGTTTCTCCAGGCTGGCCAGCAGGCCGTCGCTGAGTTTGCCCAGCAGCGCCAGCACAATGATTGCCGCCAGGACGATGTCCGGACGGGAAGTCTCGCGACCGTCACTGAGCAAATAACCCAGGCCTTTGGTTGCCGCGATCAACTCGGCGGCCACCAGAAACATCCACGCCAGACTCATGCCGCTGCGCAGCCCGGTGAACAGGCCGGGCAGGGCGGCGGGCAGCAGAATCCGCTGCACCAGTCGGCCGTGGCTGAAACCGTACATCTGCCCGACCTCCACCAGTTTGCGGTCGATGTTGCGGATTGCCGCGACGCCATTGAGGTACACCGGAAAGAACGCGCCGATGGCAATCAGGACAATTTTCGAAGTCTCGTCGATCCCCAGCCACAGCAACAACAACGGTACCCAGGCCAGGCTGGGAATCGCACGCAGGCCGGCGAATGTCGGTTCCAGCCAGGCTTCGGCTTCCCGGCTCAGCCCGACCCAGGCAGCGAATACCAGGGCCAGGCTGGCGCCGATGGCGAAACCGAGCAAGACGCGCAACAGGCTGGTGCTGATGTGTTTCCACAAGGCGCCCTCGGCCAGATCCCTCAAGGTCAGCGCAATGTCGCTCGGCGCCGGCATCTGGTAGGACGGCAACCAACCGACACGTACGACGATTTCCAGCACGAGGATGATCAGCGCCGGCAGCGCCAGCGCCTTCAGGCGCAGGCGCCAGGCGTTGTTCAGCCGACGCGGAGCAGGCAATGCCAAGTGGGCTGGCAGGTTTTTGGTTTTGCTGGACATGGGATTCTCCGGTGATGACGAATCCGCGGCGGGCGCGGATTCAGTCTTGACCGTTGGCAGGTATTTACTGGCGAGCGACGGTTTCTTTGAAACCGGTGTCGATCAGTTGGTCGATGACTTGATCGACATTCACCCCGCGCCGCACAAGCTCTTCGGAAACCAGAATCGGCGCCGCTGCCTTGGAGGCGAGCACGTCCCTGGCGGTCAGTTGCGGGTTGCTCAGGTCGGTGCGCGACAGTTGCAGCCTGGCCACTTCCAGCGGCAGCCCGGATTCGGTGGCGAGCAGTTTCGCCAGCTCTTCAGGATTTTTTACCGCCCATTCCCGCGCCTGTTCGTACGCCTTGAGCACGGTGTCGATGGTGTGTGGATGCTCCTTGGCATAGCGGTCAGTGACGCTGACCACGCCATAGCTGTTGAAGTCGGTATTGCGGTACAGCAGGCGCGAGCCGGCCTGGACCTGGCTGGCGGCCATGTGCGGATCAAGCCCGGCCCAGGCATCGACATCACCTTTTTCCAGTGCGGCTCGACCGTCCGGGTGCTGCAAGTGCACCAGTTCCACATCGTCTTTGTTCAGGCCGGCCTGTTGCAGGCTGCGCAGGGTGAACAGGTAAGGGTCGGTGCCTTTGGTGGCGGCGATTTTCTTGCCTTTGAGGTCGGCCACGGTTGTGTACGGTGAATCCTTGCGCACCACGAGCGCAGTCCACTCGGCGCGGCTGTAGACGTAAACCGATTTGATCGGACTGCCATTGGCGCGACTGAGCACGGCGGCGAGGCTGGCAGAGGAGGCGAAGTCGACGCCGCCGCTGTTGAGGTATTCCAGCGAGCGGTTACTGCCCTGGCTAAGCACCCAGCTGATCTTGGTCTGCGGCAGGGCTTTCTCCAGAAAACCGAAATGCTTGAGCGCCAGGCTGACCGGTGAGTAATAGGCGTAGTCCAGGTGCACTTCGGCCGGCGGTGCTTCAGCTGCCTGGGCCGTGGGTTGCAGGCTCAGGGCCAGGGCGCAGGCGCTGAGCAGATATCGGATGGCGGGAAAACGGGCGATCGATTTCATGTAGCGGCTCCTGGCGAGATTCTTATATCCAAAAAAATAATTTATTCGAGTGCTTCCTGCATAAAAGGAATATTGCAGGCTCTGTGCCATGTTCTCGAAGTCGCGCTTTATCAGGGCTTTGCCATTGAGCTGGGGGCGTCGGGATGTACGGCAGAGAGCACTCTGTTGAGTCGCTGTTGCTGAGCCAACACCGCGCAATGCGGGTCATTAGCTTATGCATAAATAGAATTTAAACGCTTCTTGTAAGAGTGTTATGGTCTAGCGAAATCACTTTCAAGGAGCCCCCGATGAACCTCTCCCGATTCGTGCGCGGTCTGTTGACCAGCGCGTTGTTTGCCGCACCACTGGCCTACGCCGCCGAGCCGGTCGTCCTGCACGTCGGCGATCAGAACTACTACAACGTGCGCGCCTCGGTGGAAGCCTCGGGTGTACTGGAAGGCGCGCCGTATACCGTTGACTGGAAGCACTTCCAGGCCGCCGCGCCGCTGGCGGAAGCGTTGAGCACCGGCGCGCTGGACCTGGGTTTTCTCGGTGATTCGGGGTTCCTGTTCCTCGCCGCCAAGCAGGCGCCGGTCAAGCTGATCGGTGTCTCGCGGCAGAACCCGGACACCATCGCCTTGCTGGTGCCCAAGGATTCGCCGGTGAAAACCATCGCTGATCTCAAGGGCAAGAAAGTCGCTTACTGGCCCGGTGCCTGGAGCCAGCAATTGACCTTGCGTGCCCTGGAAACAGCCAACTTGCCGCAAGACTATGTCGACTTCATCAAACTGATGCCGATCGATGCCGCCGCCGCATTGCCCCAGGGCAGCATCGATGCCTTCCCGGTCTGGGAACCCTACATTTCCCAGCAAATCCTGTTCTCCGGTGCCCGGCCGATCCTCACGGCCAAGAACCTGATGCCGGGCCTGAGCGCCATCGCCGCGTCGACGCCTTCGATCGACAGCAAGCGTGAAGCCATCGCTGACTTTCTGGGACGCCTGAAAAAGGCCCGTGCCTGGGTCGACAACCACACCGACGAATACGCTGACCTCTGGGCGAAGAAAGCCAACCTCGATCAGGACGTTTCCCGGCATTGGTTGCGCCAGGCGCACATGTCCGTCGGCCCGGTGGACGCCCAGGCCGCCAAGGACTTGCAGAGCACCGCGGACTTCCTGTTCAAGGTCAAGGCGCTGCCGAACGAGTTGGCCACCGCACCGATCATCGACGACTCGTTCCAGCAGTCTTTTAGCCACTAACCGCTGTTTCCGGCAGCGGCGGAACCAAACGCTGTGTACCCTGATCCAACCTCGGCCCGCAGCGACCTGCGGGCCGGCGAAGGATGAACGGGCGAAGGACTTTGCCGGTTGACGTGGTGACCGAAACGGTCTGGCCCAAGGCAAAACATGAAACAGTTGGTCAAGGTTTTATCGGCGATCGCCATGGCAGCCAGTCTGCTGGGTTGCATCGCCGCCCCTATCGAAATGACGCCACAGACGGAACAACGTCTGCGCACCCAACCGCCCATCCGCTTTCTGCTGACCTTCGATGACGGTCCCAGCGCCTCGAGTTTCTGGAACCCGACGGAAACCGTGCTCGATAGCCTGGCGCGAAATGGGTTGCAGCCGGACATCAAGGCCGTGTTCTTTGTGCAGACCCGCGCTTCACGGGCTGGCGGCAGTGACATCGGGCGCGCGGTCATGCACCTCGAGCGCGATGCCGGGCACATTCTGGGCTTTCACACCGCCACGCCTTCGCACACCAACCATCGTTCCCTCGACCCGCAAACGCTGGAACAGGCGCTGACCGATGGCAGCGCCGACATCGCCGCGATCACCGGCGCCCCCCCGACGCTGGTGCGTCCGCCATTCTGGAACTACGACAAACGCACCTTCGCCGCTTATCAGCAGCACGGCATGCATGTGTTGCTCACCGATTTGAGTGCCAATGACGGCAAGATCTGGGGCTTTAACGCCAGCCCCCGCCGGCGCGCCCACTTCCTGCGCTCGATGTCCGAAGTACGCGAGCGCATCGCCCGTGGCGAGTTGCCGGTGGTGGACGGGGTGATTCCGGTGGTGGTGACGTTTCACGATCTCAATCGCTACACCGCGCGGCACACCCGCGAGTACCTGCAAATCCTGCTCGACGGCGCCCAGGCAACGGGGGTGAGCACCGCAGAACAGCCGTTCTACGACGACACCGCCGCACTGCAGCGGGCGGCGATGGCGCGTACCGTGCGCGACAGTTCGCAGCCGGTTGAGTTGCCCGGTTTCTGGAACTGGATCTGGGGCGCGAACGCCCATTGAAGAAGTGCTCGAAATTGAGAGGCAGCTAACATTTTTTGCTGGCGCAGGATTGGCAAAGTGCATCTATCCTGAGTGGGATCCAATCCGATCAATCGCCGTACGAGGCAGCGGCCATGGTTCCCATTTCAGTCCTTTGCAACATTGTCGAGTCCGGTTTTGTGCCGTTGGCCTGCGAGTGCACAGAGAGCGGCGGCCTGCTGCGTATCGAGATCTACGAACCCGCAAGCAGGCGAGTGGAGTTGTTGATCAGCGGTGTCTCGACCGAACACCTGACCAGCGTGCGTGCCATTTCCGATTTCATTGGTGAGTTGCGCACCGAGATGAAGGCCGGGCGCCGGGCGTTTGCCGGTTAACGCAGGTCCTCATGAGCCTTGCGGCAACAGCTCATCGATCATCCGCAGACAGTGGTTCAACCCCGGCGATACATCGCCCACCCGTCGGCTGAGAATGATCGGCGAGGTCGCGTTGTCTTCCAGTAACGGGGTGAAACCGATGTCGTCGCGGTGCACCAGTTGCACAGAAGCCGGCACCAGCGTGACACCGATTCCGGCCCCCACCAGTCCGATCGCCGTTTGCAGTTCGTTGGTCCATTGCGCCACATGGATCCTCACACCACAGGATTCGAAGAGTGCAATCACGTGGTCGGCGTAGCTTGGCCGTGGATTGCCGGGGTACAGCACGAAGGGTTCTTTTGCCAGGTCGCGCAGGCTGATGGGACCGGCGAGCAAAGGATGGCCGGCGGGCAGGGCGGCGACCAGGCGATCTTCGGTGAGGACGGTCTGGATGATCGCCGGATCGTCGATGCGTATTCGACCGAAGCCGATGTCGATACGCCCGGCCTTCAGTGCCTGCACCTGTTGCAGGGTGGTCATCTCCGACAACCCCAACTCCAGCTCCAGCGGTTCGCCGCTGCGCAAGCGGCGAATCAGTTCCGGCAACACGCCATAGAGCGTCGACGGCGCAAAACCGATGCCCAGCCAGGTCTTTTCCCCCAGGCCGATCCGCCGGGTGTTGTCGCAGACCTTGTTCAGTTGTTCCAGCAGCGCGGTGGAGTGCTCCTGGAAAAACCGCCCGGCGTCGGTCAGCTTCAGCGGTCGCCCGCGTTCCAGCAGCATTACGCCGAGTTCGTCTTCCAGCTGCTGGATCTGCCGGCTCAGGGGCGGTTGGGCGATGTGCAGCAATTCGGCGGCGCGGGTGAAGTTGAGGGTTTGGGCCAAGACCTGAAAGTAACGCAGGTGACGCAGTTCCATGGAGCCTCCAGTCGCCGATCGGTTGTATACCTTTAAGGTATCAAGTCAGACCAATTCTATATTGGCTTCACGAAAAAAGCCGTACGAGAATCGATCCCAGAACTTCAAGAACCTGACGGGTATCGAAATGCTTGCAACAGCCATTGAGTCGATCGAGACGATCATCGTCGATTTGCCGACCATCCGCCCGCACAAGCTGGCGATGCACACGATGCAGAACCAGACCCTGGTGATCATTCGGGTACGTTGCGCCGATGGCATCGAAGGCATCGGCGAATCCACCACCATCGGTGGCCTGGCCTATGGCAACGAAAGCCCGGACAGCATCAAGACCAACATCGACACGCATTTCGCGCCACTGTTGATCGGTCAGGACAGCGGCAACGTCAATGCCGCGATGTTGCGCCTGGAGCGCAGCATCCGTGGCAACACCTTCGCCAAATCCGGGATCGAAACCGCGTTGCTCGACGTCCAGGGCAAGCGCCTCGGCCTGCCGGTCAGCGAACTGCTCGGCGGTCGCGTGCGTGACGCCCTGCCGGTGGCCTGGACCCTGGCCAGTGGCGATACCGGGAAAGACATCGCCGAAGCGGAAAAAATGCTCGACCTGCGCCGCCATCGCATCTTCAAACTGAAAATCGGTGCCGGTGAAGTCAACCGCGACCTGGCTCACGTGATCGCGATCAAGAAAGCCTTGGGCGACCGCGCCAGCGTGCGGGTCGACGTCAACCAGGCCTGGGACGAAGCGGTCGCGGTGCGTGCCTGCCGGATTCTCGGCACCAACGGCATTGACCTGATCGAACAGCCGATTTCGCGCAACAACCGCGCCGGGATGGTACGCCTGAACGCCATGAGCCCGGCGCCGATCATGGCGGACGAATCCATCGAGTGTGTGGAAGACGCGTTCAACCTGGCGCGTGAAGGCGCGGCTTCGGTGTTCGCCCTGAAGATTGCCAAGAACGGTGGCCCGCGTGCGGTGCTGCGTACCGCCTCCATCGCCGAAGCGGCGGGTATCGGCCTGTACGGCGGCACCATGCTCGAAGGTGGCCTCGGCACGATGGCGTCGGCCCATGCCTTTATTACCTTGAACAAACTGGCGTGGGACACCGAACTGTTCGGCCCGCTGCTGCTGACCGAAGACATCCTCAGCGAACCGCTGGTGTATCGCGATTTCGAGCTGCATGTACCGAAAACCCCGGGGCTGGGCCTGAGCCTGGATGAAGAACGCCTGGCGTTTTTCCGCCGCGACAAAACATCCACTGCCATTCATCAAGCCTGAGGAGAGCATTATGCTGTTCCACGTAAAAATGACCGTGAACCTGCCGGTCGATATGAATCCGGAAGCAGCCGCCAGACTGAAAGCTGACGAGAAAGCCCTGGCCCAACGCCTGCAAGAGCAAGGCAAGTGGCGTCACCTGTGGCGAATCGCCGGGCACTACGCGAACTACAGCGTGTTCGATGTCGACAGCGTTCAGGAACTGCACGACCTGCTCATGCAATTGCCGTTGTTCCCGTACATGGCCATCGAGATCGATGCGATGTGCCGCCATCCTTCTTCCATCCGTGACGATGACCGCTGAACTTCGCCCGTTCAGCTCGCAACGCCAATAATTACAAGATGAGGAACCCACCAAAATGAACATCAAGATTTCCCATACTGCCGAAGTCCAGAAATTTCTCGAAGAGGCCAGCGGCCTGTTCAACGATGCTGGCAACCCGCGCGTCAAGGCCCTGATGTACCGCATCCTGCGTGATTCGGTGAACATCATCGAAGACTTGGCCGTGACCCCGGAAGAGTTCTGGAAAGCCGTCAACTACCTCAACGTACTGGGCGCGCGCCAAGAGGCGGGGCTGGTGGTGGCCGGGCTTGGCCTGGAGCATTACCTCGACCTGCTGATGGATGCCGAAGACGAACAGGCCGGCAAATCCGGCGGCACGCCGCGCACCATCGAAGGCCCGTTGTACGTGGCTGGCGCACCGCTGTCGCAAGGCGAAGCGCGCCTCGATGATGGCGTCGATCCCGGTGTGACGCTGTTCATGCAAGGTCGCGTGTTCAACACCGATGGCGAACCGCTGGCCGGCGCCGTGGTGGACGTGTGGCACGCCAACACCGGCGGCACTTACTCGTACTTCGATACCACGCAATCGGAATTCAACCTGCGTCGCCGTATCGTCACTGATGCCGAAGGCCGCTACCGTTTCCGCAGCATCGTGCCGTCGGGCTACGGCTGCCCACCGGACGGTCCGACCCAGCAACTGCTCGACCAACTGGGCCGTCACGGTCAGCGCCCGGCGCACATCCACTTCTTCATTTCCGCGCCGGACCATCGTCACCTGACCACGCAAATCAACCTCGATGGCGATCAATACCTGCATGACGATTTCGCCTACGCCACCCGCGACGAGTTGATCGCCAAAATCACCTTCAGTGATGACCAGGCGCGTGCAGCGGCCCACGGTGTCAGCGGTCGGTTTGCGGAAATCGAGTTCGACTTCACGCTGCAATCGTCGGCCCAGCCTGAAGAGCAGCAGCGCCACGAGCGGGTCCGCGCTCTGGAGGACTGATCACAAAACCCCTTGTAGGAGCAGCCGGTCGACGCTCGACTGCTCGCGATGGACTCGAGAACACCGCGTTTAGTCAGTAAACACGCGTTATCGTTAACGACCATCGCGAGCGGGCTCGCTCCTACAGGTGTTTCGGTTCTAGAATGAAATGATGCAACCCATAATAACAATCAGAGTGACCCGATGATGCAAGCGCAACTGTTGAGTCAGCGCAGCAGAGTGTTCGACCACGCCGACCCCCATGCGGTGTCTGGCTATGTCAATCAGCATGTCGGTAACCATTGTATTCTCATGCCCCGGACAGGCCGGCCGCTGGCCAGTCTCGACCATCGCAAATTCGCCAGCCTCGATCTGTGTCGCATCAGCTACGGTGGCAGCGTGCGGGTGACCTCGGGTGCGCTGGAGGATATCTACCACCTGCAAGTGTTGCTCCGCGGCAACTGCCTGTGGCGCGGGCACGGCCAGGAACATTACTTCGCCCCCGGCGAATTGCTGCTGATCAACCCCGACGATCCGGTCGATCTGACGTACTCGGCCGATTGCGAAAAATTCATTCTGAAAGTCCCCACCCGGTTGTTCGAGTCGGTCTGCGAAGAGCAACGCTGGCGTTATCCGGGGCAGGGCGTGCGGTTTCTGGAGAGCCGTTACCAGCTCAATGAGCTGGAAGGTTTCGTCAGCTTGCTGGCGATGATTTGCCAGGAGGCCGAGGCCACCGAGCAGATTCCCAGGGTGCAGGAGCACTACGCACAGATCATCGTCAGCAAGATGCTCAGCCTGATGAAGACCAATATCAGTCGCGAGTGCCTCGGTTCGCCGACGGCCACCTTCGAAGTGATCGCCGATTACATCGCGCGCAATCTCAAGCAGGACATCGACAGCGAAGAACTGGCGCGGCAGGCCAGCATGAGCCTGCGTTCGTTGTATGGCCTGTTTGAACGCAATGCCGGGCTCACACCGAAAAACTACATCCGCCAGAAACGCCTGGAACGCATCAATGCCTGTCTGAGTGACCCGACCTGCAACGTGCGCAACGTCACTGAAGTGGCGATGGATTACGGTTTCCTGCACCTGGGGCGATTCTCCGACAGCTACCGCAAGCAGTTCGGCGAGTTGCCGTCCGACACCCTCAAGCGCCGCCACTGAAACCTTCAGGCTTGATGTTGTCTGGTCTGGCCCCATCGCGAGTAAGCTCGCTCCCACAGTGATTTCGGTTGGACGCAAAACTTGTGTTCAGCCACTAAATCTGTGGGAGCGGGCTTGCCCGCGAAGAGGCCCGTACATTCACCATCGATGGCGCACGACACAACGCCAGCCCCCTGCACAAAACGGATACAAGTCTGCACCCCGCGGATAGTCCGGCATATCCCCCCGCCCTAGCATGACCCTGCCTGAACAATAACAACGGAGGCGGCGGCCATGACCCTGCGACCTGAATATATTCACTCCCTGCTTGAAGACGACCCTGCCCAAGGCCTGTATCGCTGCAAGCGCGAGATGTTCACCGACCCGCGCCTGTTCGATCTGGAGATGCAGCACATCTTCGAAGGCAACTGGCTGTACCTGGCCCACGAAAGCCAGATTCCCAATATCAACGATTTCTACACCACCACCATGGGGCGCCAGTCGATCTTCATCGCGCGCAACAAGGATGGTGTGCTCAACGCCTTCATCAACGCCTGCAGTCATCGCGGCGCGACCCTGTGCCGGCACAAGTCCGGCAACAAGAGCTCCTATACCTGCCCGTTCCACGGCTGGACGTTCAACAACTCCGGCAAGCTGCTCAAGGTCAAGGACCCGGCCAACGCCGGCTACCCGGCGAGCTTCAACTGCGAAGGCTCCCACGACCTGACCAAAGTCGCGCGTTTCGAGTCCTATCGCGGTTTCCTGTTCGGCAGCCTCAAGGCCGATGTGGTGCCGTTGGTGGAGCACCTGGGCGAGTCGGCGAAGATCATCGACATGATCGTCGACCAGTCCGCCGATGGCCTGGAAGTGCTGCGCGGTTCCTCCAGCTACATCTATGAAGGCAACTGGAAACTCACCGCCGAAAACGGTGCCGACGGTTACCACGTCAGCTCCGTGCACTGGAACTACGCCGCCACCCAGAACCAGCGCAAGCAGCGCGAGGCGGGCGACACTAACCCGACCATGAGCGCCGGCAGCTGGGCCAAGCAGGGCGGTGGTTTCTATTCCTTCGACAAGGGCCACATGTTGCTCTGGACCCGCTGGGCCAACCCCGAAGACCGCCCGCTGTACGAGCG
Source organism: Pseudomonas sp. MIL9 (assembly GCF_016887925.1). NCBI lineage: Bacteria > Pseudomonadati > Pseudomonadota > Gammaproteobacteria > Pseudomonadales > Pseudomonadaceae > Pseudomonas > Pseudomonas sp. MIL9. The sequence goes on from NZ_JAFEHE010000001.1 coordinate 189,283, forward strand.
TCGCGACGAGCTCGCCCAGGACTTCGGCAAGGCTCGCGCCGACTGGATGATCGAGAACTCGCGCAACCTGTGCCTGTACCCGAATGTGTACCTGATGGACCAGTTCAGTTCGCAGATCCGTATTGCCCGGCCGATCTCGGTCAACCGCACCGAGATCACCATTTACTGCATCGCCCCTAAAGGTGAGAGCGACGACGCTCGTTCGAAGCGGATTCGTCAGTACGAGGATTTCTTCAACGTCAGTGGCATGGCCACACCGGATGACCTGGAGGAGTTCCGTTCCTGCCAGACCAGCTATCAGGGCAGCGTCACGACGTGGAACGACATGTCCCGCGGCGCCGAGCACTGGATCGAGGGCGCCGACGAGGCGGCCAGGGAAATCGACCTGCATCCGCTGCTCAGCGGTGTGCGCACCGAAGACGAAGGCCTGTTCGTGCTGCAACACAAGTATTGGCAGCAGACCATGCTCAAGGCCCTGGCGGCCGAACAGTCCGAGTTGATTGCCGTGGAGACCGTGCAATGACCATCACCTATGACAGCGTGCGCGATTTTCTCTACCGCGAAGCGCGTTACCTCGACGACCGGCAATGGGATGAGTGGCTGGAGATGTATGCGCCGGACGCCACATTCTGGATGCCGTCGTGGGACGACAACGACGAGTTGACCGAAGACCCGCAGCGGGAAATCTCGCTGATCTGGTACGGCAATCGCACCGGCCTGGAAGACCGCGTCTTCCGCATCAAGACCGAGCGTTCCAGCGCGAGCATTCCGGACACCCGCACCTCGCACAACATCAGCAACATCGAGTTGCTCGAACAGGCCGACGGACTGTGCAAGGTGCGCTTCAACTGGCACACCCTGAGCTTTCGCTACAAGACCGTCGACAGCTATTTCGGCAGCAGTTTCTACACCCTTGATGTGCGCGGTGAAAACCCGCTGATCAAGGCCAAGAAAGTGATCCTGAAGAACGACTACGTTCGTCAGGTCATCGATGTCTATCACCTGTGAGGCGGCCGTCATGACCCATTCCATTGCGTTCAACTTTGAAGACGGCGTCACTCGGTTCATCGACGCCAATGCCGGCGAAACCGTGGCCGATGCCGCATACCGTCAGGGCATCAACATTCCGCTGGACTGCCGCGACGGTGCCTGCGGTACCTGCAAGTGCTTTGCCGAGGCCGGTCGCTACGACCTGGGCGAGGAGTACATCGAAGACGCCCTCAGCGCCGATGAAGCCGAGCAGGGCTTTGTCCTCACCTGCCAGATGCGCGCCCAGAGCGATTGCGTGGTGCGGGTGCCGGTATCGTCGGACGTCTGCCGCACCCAGCAAGCCAGCTACGACGCCACCATCAGCGCCGTGCGCCAGTTGTCCGACAGCACCATCGCGCTGTCGATCAAGGGCGAGGCGTTGAACAAACTGGCGTTCCTGCCGGGGCAATATGTGAACCTCGGAATTCCCGGCAGCGGTCAGACCCGCGCCTATTCATTCAGCTCGTTGCAGCGTGATGGCGAAGTCAGTTTCCTGATTCGCAACGTGCCTGGCGGCCTGATGAGCAGCTTCCTCACCGGCATGGCCAAGGCCGGCGACAGCATGAGCCTGGCCGGTCCCCTGGGCAGTTTTTACCTGCGCGACATCCGTCGGCCGTTGTTGTTGCTGGCCGGCGGCACCGGGTTGGCGCCGTTCACTGCAATGCTGGAGAAAATCGCCGAGCAGGGCAGTGAGTATCCGCTGCACTTGATCTACGGCGTGACCCACGATTTCGACCTGGTGGAACTCGATCGCCTGGAAGCCTTCGCCGCGCGCATCCCGAACTTCAGCTACAGCGCCTGCGTGGCCAGCCCCGACAGCCGGCACCCGCTCAAGGGCTATGTGACCCAGCATATCGAGCCGAAGCATTTGAACGATGGCGACGTCGATGTCTACCTGTGCGGCCCGCCGCCGATGGTGGAAGCGGTCAGCAAGTACATCGGCGAGCAGGGCATCAAGCCGGCGAACTTCTACTACGAAAAATTCGCCGCCAGCGCGGCGTAAGTTGCGCACAAATCCCGTGCACGACACAGAACCAATGTGGGAGCGAGCCTGCTCGCGATGACGGCAGAACATTGGACATCGATGTCGCCTGTGAGCCGGCTATCGTGAGCAGGCTCGCTCCCACAGGTCTGTGTTTCGTCCGGTACTTCTTCATTGATCTGCATCCATAGTCATGGGGTACACATGAACAGATTTCACGAAAAAGTCGCGCTGATCACCGGCGCAGCCCAGGGCATCGGGCGCCGGGTTGCCGAACGTATGGCCGCCGAAGGCGCCAAGTTGATCCTGGTCGATCGCTCCGACCTGGTGTTTGAGGTGCAGAAGGCGTTGGCGCCGACCTGTCAGGTCCTGGCCCTGACGGCCGACCTTGAGCAATACGATGAATGCAACCGGGTGATGCACACCGCCGTCGAGCGCTTTGGTCGGCTCGACGTATTGATCAACAACGTTGGCGGCACGATCTGGGCCAAGCCGTTCGAGCACTACGAGGCCGCGCAGATCGAGGCCGAAGTCCGCCGCTCGCTGTTTCCGACGCTGTGGTGCTGCCATGCGGCGTTGCCGTTCATGCTGGAGCAGGGCAGCGGGGCGATCGTCAACGTTTCGTCCATTGCCACCCGTAGCGTCAACCGCGTGCCGTATGGCGCGGCGAAAGGCGGGGTGAATGCGCTGACTGCGTGCCTGGCGTTCGAAACCGCCGGGCGCGGCGTGCGAGTCAATGCCACCGCGCCGGGCGGCACCGAAGCGCCACCACGAGTCATTCCGCGCAACAGTGCCGAGCAGAGTGCACAAGAGAAAATCTGGTACCAGCAGATCGTCGATCAAACCCTCGACAGCAGTTTGATGAAGCGCTATGGCACGCTGGATGAGCAGGCCGGGGCGATTCTGTTTCTGGCCAGCGACGAAGCGTCCTATATCACCGGCATGGTCATGCCCGTGGGCGGTGGCGATCAGGGCTGACGCACAGGCCGTTACAGGCGACGCTGAAACGCTTTGATGATGCGCAGCGTGGCGTCGCTGGTGCTCAGGTTTTTTACGGTATCCAGCGGGAACCAGATGAAGTCGACAATTTCATTTTGCGCCCGGACCTCATGCAGATTCACCACGGATGCTTCGTAGACGTGGTGTCGGGTGTCGCCTGTTTCCAATTCCATCAGGTACAGCATCTCGTCGGCGTAAAGGCCGGTTTCTTCCTGCAGTTCGCGTATGGCGGCGTCAGCCCTGGTTTCGCCGGGCTCGACTTTTCCACCGGGCAGCGCCCAGCGACACCTCAGCTTACGCACGAGGAGAATGTGCCGGTCCTGCTCGCAAATGACGGTTGCGCGTACTTTCATGTGTGACCTGATCGCCTGATGTCATGAAACTGTAACAAAAATGCAATATTCACGCCGCATGCCGTTTTGCCTGTGGCTGTGTTGTTCGATGTGAGTCATGCCTGAAAGTGCCATCGAATCGGCCGTGGTGATACGACGTCTGGTCGGCATTCGGACAAAGGGTGGGTGTAAGGTAGGCACGTCAACGTGGACATCACTGCCAAAACGGAGGTGACTATGAGTCTTTCGATGTTGAACAAGATGCATATGAACGGCTATGACGTAATCAGCGTGAACAACGGCCCGTGGCGGGTATGCACCAAAGGTGATCGTCTTGCCTCATTTGGCAGCCGCGAAGAAGCACTGGCGTTCGCAGCGTCGCTTCCTGGCTACAAGGCACGGTCGAGCAAGCAGGCGCGCAGCCAGTAAACCCGTTGATTGCATGTAAAGCCCCGGCATGCCGGGGCTTTTTGACGTTGGCGCAGTGGTCAGTAGCCTCCGCCACCGGAGTGCGAAGGCTCCCTGGCTTTTTGTTGTGCGTGGCTCCATTCGGCGCAAGTCATGAAACTGGTGTGGTCCACCTTCCCCCGGCTGTCGAAACTGACGTTGTACGGCTGTTTTTTGCCGGATTGGGTCAACGTGTAATCGAAGCAGGTGCCGGGCTCGACGGTGCGGTCCGTTATCGATAGCGGTGGGCCGCCGATCTGCTGGACCTGCTCCTTGCTCATGCCGGTGTCGACCTTGTCCACCAACGGCTGCCCCCGGAACGCCCCAGACTCGGTATTACAGCCACTCAATGCCGTCAGCACCATGACCAGCGAGCACAGAAGCCTGTTCATGGCGGCGCTCCGTTCAGTGAGGTTTGGTGGTTCGACTGATGGCCCGGGCTTTGACTTCTTCGGCGTAACCCGCCAATCGTCCTTCATTGCTCTGAAAAACTTCGCACAGCCGCAGGGCGGCCTGTGCGTCTACGTCATTGCCGGCCTGGCGCAACTGCTCGGCGATGCGTAACAGTTCCACGGCGGACCACCTCAAATCCGACGCAACACTCTGCAAATCACGGCGAAGTTCTTGTTCCGACTCGTTAAGCCACATGATGACCTCCTGAATGTCTGCGCTACGAAATTTTAGACCCATTTCCCAACCGGGCGTTGTGTTCGTCTGATCCCGTGCGGCTTCCTTTGGTCGGGAAGATTGCGCGAACCCGTAAATCCGCTGTCGTATTGGAGTATCGATTTCCTGGGCGGGGGCAATGCAAATGACAACGACCGATGACTTCCGGGCGCACGCTCATGAGCTGATCGTGGAGCTGGATGCGGCCACCAGCGAAATGATGAAACTCATTTCCGAGCACCGGCTCAGTGGGCCGGAATGGGAGCGGGTCACGCAATGGCAGCACGAGGCCTATGAGCGGTGGATGACTTATCTCAACACACGCTCCTACCCCGGCCCCGGCGATAATACGGTCGGCCACTGAGTGGCCGGACTCACCAATGCCGTCGTGAGAAATGGATGTCAGGGCGACGACACGCTACATTTCACGTTTTCAGGAATTAAGGGCGCTTTATGCAGAGCCGGATGTTGATGGGCGGAGTTGGATTGGCGTTATTGGCGGGGTGTTCATTGCCGACGTCCCTGGTCCCAGGTGAACCGAACGTCAGCAAGTACAGTGAAAAAACACCAAAAGAACTGGCGGCGTGCGTGTTGCCCGAGTGGCAGAAGGAGGTATCCCACACCACTCAGATCTCGATTTCCAACGGCTACAGGATTACCGCGCCGAGTATCGTCACTGCCGATGAAGTGCTGGACATCGTGAAGTACAAGGATGGCAGCCGCGTATCGCTTTATCAGGGGCCACCCTGGGCCAAATCAGGCGCGCTGCGCAAGGGCGTGCGCGACTGTCTGTAGGGTTCAATCGGACAGTTCAGTGACCTGGATGAGCTGATCGTCACCTGTCTGGGCACTGGCGGTGCCTTTCCTTTCCCGACGATCATTCATCCAGGTGTCCACCTGCGCGTTGAACTCAGCCGGAGCCTTGCGACCGACCTTTCGGGCGATGTCCAGAATGGTCTGCTGGGCGAGGGCGTCTTCCATGCGTTTTTGCGCCGTCATCATTGCGCCATGCACTGAATCCTCGGTGTGCAACCGACGCCGTACAGCCAGCCGAAATACGTGACTTGCCTGGACCTCGGCGCCTGGGGGGCGGTTTACACAGAGGGTTGGGATCGTCAGGTCAAACTGGTCAGGCAGGAAGGCAAATCGCTTAAAACCCAGATCAACACGGTGTGGATCTATCCGCCCGCCGCTGATCGCGCCAGTGCATGGGCGGCAGCAGATCCACAGATCCCGATTGCATGAGTGCGGTTTTGAATAGTTAAGGTGGTTTCTACCTTATCCATAAAAATTATCAGGATATTTAATGGCTTAGAAATTTTAGTAACTGAATGGTTAAGTAAAATATCTTGTTACACGGAGAAATATTCCGTAATATCCGCGCCGCGTTCACCACCACGGTTTATGCATTTTTAAATCCCAGGCGTCCATCAGCTGCCTGGGATTTTTTTTTGCCTGAAATTCAGCGCGAAATGATCCCGTGATCGATCGCGTATTTGACCAGTGCCGCGGGTTTGTCGATGTTGAGCTTGCGGCGGATGCTCAGGCGATGGGTTTCCACCGTGCGCACGCTGATGTCCAGCTCTCGTGCCATTTCCTTGTTGTTCAGGCCCTGGGCCATTTTGTACAGCACCTGGCTTTCACGGGGGGTCAGCTCATTGTCGGTGTTTTTATCGGCGATGAGCCGCTGGGCGATTTCGGCGCTGTAGAAGGTGCCGCCGCTGGTGATGGCCTCGATGGCGGCGATGATCTCCCGTGACGGTGCGTTTTTCAGCACATAGCCGCTGGCACCGGAACGCACCGACTCACTCACGTACTCATAGTTATCGTACATGCTCAGCACCAGCACCTTGAGCGCCGGGTACTGGCTGCGCAGGACGCGGGTCAGTTCAAGGCCGTTCATGTCCCGCAGGCTGATATCGACCAGCAACAGGTCCGGCTGACAGCGCCCGACCATCTCGATGGCCTCGGCGCCGGTCTCGGCTTCACCCACCACTTCCAGGGGAGCCATCACGCCCAGCAGTGCCTTGATCCCGTCACGGACCAGGGAGTGATCGTCAACCAGGGCGACGCGGATCGGGGAGGGCAGGGTCATCGTAGGCATTCACTCTTGGTGTTCTTGGGCGCGGTCAGCGTTGGCTGCCCGAGGGTTTCATGGGTAGCAGAACATCCAGCGAGCTTCTTCCCGGCATCGAGATCAACTCGAAACGCCCGCCAAAATGTTCGACACGTTCGCGGATATTACGCAAGCCAATGCCGGCGTGACGACGCTCGACCTGCGCGACGTTGAAACCGACACCGTCATCGACCACCGTCAGGCGCACGTTTTCTTCCGAACCGTGCAAGGTGATGGAGACGTTTTTGGCCTGAGCGTGGCGTTCGATGTTGGTCAGGCCTTCCTGCACGATACGAAACAGCGAAACGGCGGCGCCATCGACCAACTGGCAGTCGAACTCGTTGTCGTTGTACGTCACCGTCAGCCCGCTGCGTTGCTCGAATTCGGCGGCCAGTTGGCCGATGGCGGCCGGCAGGCCCAGGGTGTCGAGCAAGGACGAGCGCAGGTCGTGGGAGAGGCTGCGCACTTCGCCAATCGCTTGGCCCAGGCGTTCGGTGGCGTCTCTCAGAATACCCAGGCCTTTGTCCTGTCCGTTCTCCAGAACATGGCTGGCCAGTTCGAACTGAAACTTGATCGAGACCAGCACCTGACTGATGCCATCGTGCAGTTCGCGGGAAACCCGTGATCGTTCTTCTTCCTGCAGGCTGACAATGCGCTGGGTCAGGCGCTGCAGTTTTTTGTCGGCCAGACGATGCTCGCTGACATTCAGGGTCATGCCGGTGGCGAAGACGAACAGCACCGCCACCAGTGCGACCACGGCAATCGCCATCATCGTCTTGCGAATGCCTTGGGCGACTTCGGCGCGGGCCTGCTGGGTAGCGCGTTCCACGTCTTCAAGGTAGATGCCGGTGCCGAGCATCCAGCCCCAACGGTCGAGCATCACTACATAGGCGAGCTTGTCGGTCACCTGGCCGGAGGAGGGTTTGTTCCAGGCGTAGCGTTGAAAGCCTTCGCCCGATTGCGCGCTTTTGAGCAGCGCCTGAATCACCGGCAAACCGTGAGGGTCTTTCATGTCCCACAGGTATTGGCCCACCAGGTCCGATTGCCGCGCATGCATCAGGCTGCGGCCCTCGTGGTCATAAACGAAGAAGTAACCGTTGATGCCGAAGCTCAGCTTGCGCAGTTCTTCGAGCACTTGTTGCTGGGCGCGCGCGTCACCGTGGCCGTCGTCATACAGCGGCGCGATCAGGCTCTGCGCCATTTCCACGTAGTTTTTCAGTTCGGCACGCTTGCTCGCCAGAATGCTGTCTTCGATCAGCTGTGCCTGTTGATCGCCCAATTGGCGATTGAGGGAAATCACCAGCGCACAGATGACGGCGATGGCCAGTACCAGCGGCAGAATCCCGAGCGCGACGATTTTGTGTTTGAGCTGCATCTTGACTCCTGGCCCCGCGAAGGCTCGGGATCATATGCCAAACAGGCACCTTGTAGGAGATAGCCAAAGGTCCGCTGGTCGATGCAGATCTCCTGCTCGCGATGGTCGTCAACGATGACGCGGGCTGTCTGAATGCCCGCGTTGCCCTGATGGACATCGCGAGCAGGCTCGCTCCTACAGGTGATGGGGGGTCGTCTACGTAGAACTACGTAGAAAACGCGTACGTAGTAACGCGGATTTATTTGTGGACGACTTACGGGGATATTTGGCCAGCTCCGCATTGCGGACACAATTATAAAAATTACCGCCGCAGTCCACTGGCTGTCGGCAGGAGACCTTCTATGCCCCGTCTGGCTAAACACCTTGCCTGGTTTGCCGTGGCCGTCCTGGGAGCGATTGCGCTGAGTGTCGTGGCCTTGCGCCGCGGCGAAGCGATCAACGCCCTGTGGATCGTGGTTGCAGCAGTCGCTATCTATCTGGTTGCTTATCGCTATTACAGCCTGTTCATCGCCAATAAAGTGATGCAGCTCGACCCCAATCGAGCCACTCCCGCTGTGCTCAACAACGATGGTCTGGACTACGTACCGACCAACAAGCACGTGCTCTTCGGTCACCACTTCGCGGCCATCGCCGGTGCGGGTCCGCTGGTCGGTCCGGTGCTGGCGGCGCAAATGGGCTACCTGCCCGGCACGCTGTGGCTGATCGCCGGCGTGGTGCTGGCCGGTGCGGTGCAGGACTTCATGGTCCTGTTCATGTCCACCCGCCGCAACGGCCGCTCCCTGGGCGACATGGTCCGTGAAGAAATGGGCCGCATTCCCGGCACCATCGCGCTGTTCGGCTGCTTCCTGATCATGATCATCATCCTCGCGGTGCTGGCGCTGATCGTGGTCAAGGCCCTGGCGGACAGCCCGTGGGGCATGTTCACGGTGATGGCGACCATCCCGATCGCGATGTTCATGGGCATCTACATGCGCTACATCCGCCCGGGCCGCATCGGTGAAATCTCGGTGATCGGCGTGGTGCTGTTGCTGGGTTCGATCTGGCTGGGCGGGCAGATTGCCGCCGATCCGGTGTGGGCCAAAGCCTTTACCTTCACTGGCATCCAGATTACCTGGATGCTGATCGGCTACGGCTTCGTCGCTGCGGTGCTGCCGGTGTGGCTGATCCTGGCACCGCGCGATTACCTGTCGACCTTCCTGAAAATCGGCACCATCGTGGCCCTGGCCATCGGCATCCTGGTGACCATGCCCGAGCTGAAAATGCCGGCACTGACCCAATTCATCGACGGCACCGGCCCGGTGTGGAAGGGCGGTCTGTTCCCGTTCCTGTTCATCACCATCGCCTGTGGCGCGGTGTCCGGTTTCCACGCGTTGATCGCTTCCGGCACCACACCGAAACTGCTCGCCAGCGAAGGCCATGCCCGTTACATCGGTTATGGTGGCATGTTGATGGAATCCTTCGTCGCCATCATGGCCATGGTCGCGGCTTCGGTGATCGATCCGGGCGTGTATTTCGCCATGAACAGTCCGGCCGCCGTGGTGGGCGCCGATGCCGTGAGCGTCGCGCAAACCGTCAGCAGCTGGGGCTTCACCATTACACCGGACGCCCTGCAAGCGGTCGCCAGGGACATCGGTGAAACGACGATCCTGGCCCGTGCCGGTGGTGCGCCGACCCTGGCGGTCGGTATCGCGCAGATCCTGCACCACGTGCTGCCGGGTGAAAACACCATGGCGTTCTGGTACCACTTCGCGATCCTGTTCGAGGCGCTGTTCATCCTGACCGCGGTCGACGCCGGTACCCGTGCCGGTCGCTTCATGCTCCAGGACTTGCTCGGTTCCTTCGTGCCGGCGCTGCGCCGCACGGAATCCTGGACTGCCAACCTGATCGCGACCGCCGGTTGCGTGGCGATGTGGGGTTACCTGCTGTATCAAGGCGTGATCGATCCGCTGGGTGGCATCAATACCCTGTGGCCGCTGTTCGGCATCTCCAACCAGATGCTGGCCGGTATCGCGCTGATGCTCGGCACCGTCGTGCTGATCAAGATGAAACGCCAGCGTTACGTCTGGGTGACCTTGTTGCCTGCCGTGTGGTTGCTGATCTGCACCACCACCGCCGGCTTCATCAAACTGTTCGACGCCAACCCGGCGATCGGCTTCCTGGCCCTGGCCAAGAAGTACAGCGATGCGCTGGCCAACGGCCAGGTGCTGGCTCCGGCCAAGGACATCACGCAGATGCAGCACGTGATCTTCAACGCCTACACCAACGCAACACTGACCGCGCTGTTCCTGTTCGTGGTGTTCAGCATCCTGTTCTTTGCGCTCAAGGTCGGTGTCGCGGCCTGGGGCACCAAGGAGCGTACGGATAAAGAAGCGCCATTCCAGGCACTGCCGGAGGCGTAAGCGAGGATTGCACCATGTTCAATGACCTGAGTCGCCTCGGTAAATACCTCGGGCAGGCCGCGCGCCTGATGGTCGGCATGCCCGACTACGACAACTACGTCGAGCACATGCAACGCAAGCACCCGGACCAACCGGTGATGGACTACGAGGCGTTCTTCCGCGAACGCCAGGAAGCCCGTTACGGCAGCAAGGCTGGACCGAAGTGTTGTTGAGCAAATGAATAACCGGCCGGTCAGGCCGGATGAATGAGAAGGTCAGCCCGACCAGAAAGCCCTGCAGGTTCACGCGTGCAGGGCTTTTTTCGTTTCGCCCGGCAGGCATTGGCGCGCCGGTTGACCTTGAGCTGATCCGCCTTTTTCCGCCACGCCTGATGCTTCCCGGCGCAATCGGCTGGCCTCTACAGTCAAGAGCGCTACGTTACGGGAGATCAGGTCATGTACAGCTCACTGCAAATACCGGGCAGCGCTCGGCAGTTTCACGATCGGATCTATGCCGGCGACATCATTCGTATAGCCGAGTTGCCCGCCATGACGGCACTGGTGGCATTGACCCGTGTATGGCTGGAAGACGCGCTGCATCCCTGGGCGCCGCCAGAGATTCACCGTTATCTGAGCCATGATGAACAAACGCTGCGTTTTGCCCAATGCCAGAACGCCTTTGCCCGCTCTAAAGAGGTTCGCGAGCATTGGCGGGCCGTGGTGGAAAGCCTGGGCCTGGCCGCCGATGCCCTGGCCTGTGACCGCCTGCACCTGCGTTTTCAACCTCACCGAGAACCCCGGCAATCGATGCCGCGCGCCCGCACCACCGCCACCATCGCCTTCCACCGCGATACCTGGGGCTCGAATCTCTATGCGCAAACCAACTGGTGGGCGCCGATCTATCCGATCACGACGGGGCGGACCTTTGCCTTGTATCCGCACCTGTGGCAGCAAGCGCTGCGCAATTGCAGTGCGGATTTCGATATGCGCGCGATCCTTGAGCGCTCCCATCGCGACGGTCGTAATGCGGTGGATGCCGACGAGGCCATCCCGCATCTGCTGGAAGCCATCGACCCGCAGCAGGGGGTGGCCGTGGATATCGCCCCGGGGAGCCTGATTGCTTTTTCCGGGGCGCATGCCCATGCCGGCGTCGGCAACAGCACCGGATTGACGCGTATTTCGTTCGAAACACGCTCCGTTCTGATCGACGACGTGCTGGCCGGGTTGGGCGCGCCGAACATTGACGGTCACGCGCCGTGGCGGACGCCCGGGTTGTTTCGCCGAATGAGCGATACCCGGCGCCTGAACGAAATCCTTGGTTGCGGGTTCATGGAACCCTATCGACGGCCGCAAAACCGCTAGTTATGGATAGCCGTTTGTCGGGCGTAACGGTATGCTCCACCGCACGCTGCGAATGCCCAAGACAAATAACCACAGTGATGCCATGAGCCAATCAGAATCGCGTGCGAATGTTTTAGCGCTGTATCCGGAGGACACCCGCGAGGCGGCGGCTTTGCTCAAGCGAGCCGTGCCCCTGATGGTCCGCCACAACATTGCGCCCAATCCTGTGCATTACGCGCTCTGGTACACCTACAGCAAGGGCCAGGACCCGGAGCTCAATCGTCACCTGGACCGGGTGCTCAGAGACTTCGACTACTTTCCGCCAGAATCCGCCACCAAACTGTTTCGCGAGCACATCATCCGTGACGAACTGGACGATGTCCGCGCGGACCAGCATCAGGTCATCAGTCTGGTGGATGGCATGGAGCGGGATGTCTCGCGCAGCGTAAAGGGCAATCTGACTTTTCAGAGCCGTCTCGGCCAGTGCATGGAGATGCTCGATGAGCCGGTCAGCGCTCGTCTGCCGGACATCTTGAGCGAGCTGCAGCAGAGCACCCGGCTGATGCAGAGCCAGCAGGAACACTTCCTTGCCCAGTTGCAATCAGCGCAAAGCGAAATCAAAACCCTGCGGGACAAGCTCGAGCGTGCGCAACGGGCCGCCACGCTGGATGGCCTGACCGAGCTGCTCAATCGGTCTGCGTTCACCCGCCAGCTGGAGCAGGCGCTGGTCAAAGCGTCGCAAAACGTGGCGCTGGTCATGCTGGATATCGATCATTTCAAGCAGTTCAACGATCAGTACGGTCATCCGCTGGGCGATCGGGTGCTTCAGCATGTGGGGCAGGTACTGCGCGACGCACTGCCAGCCAACGCTTTCGCGGCGCGCTACGGCGGCGAGGAATTTTGTGTGGTGCTCGAACAATGCGCCGATCTCGCCGTGGCCAACGCCTTCGCCGAACAACTTCGGTTGAAAGTCCAGTCGCTGCGGATCAAGGCGCGGGGTACCGACACCGTGCTGGACACGGTCACCGCGTCCTTTGGTGTCGCCTTCACTGAACCCGGCGACAACCTGGAAAGCTTGCTGACCCGTGCTGATGACGCGTTGTACCAGGCCAAGCGCAATGGCCGGAACCAGGTGCATGCCATGGAAAAAGACCCGGCAACCGCCTGAATGCCGGGCCTTCTTTGACGCCTACTGACCGTCCACGCTGCGTGGCACTGCATGGGCGTTGATGTCTCGCAGTGCCTCCGGTAGCAGTGCATCGGGAAAGCCCTGATACGACACCGGACGCAGGAACCGCTCAATCGACGTCATGCCCACCGAGGTGAAGCGGCTGTCCGACGATGCCGGAAACGGCCCCCCGTGGATGGTGGCGAAGGACACCTCCTGTGGGTGGGCAAACGCATTGACGACAATGCGACCGGTGCGACGCTCCAGTATCGGCAGCAAGCGCCGGGCCAGTTCGATGTCCGTTTGCTCAAGGTGCATGGCCGCGCTGAGCTGACCGCGAAGCGAGCGGGCGACGGCGAGCATTTGCGCCGCGTCCCTGACCTTCACCAACAATGCCGCCGGCCCGAACACTTCGTGCGCCAGCGCCGTCTCGCTGAGAAAATACGCGCCATCGACTTCCAGCAACGCAGAGTGGCCATCCAGATCCCCATGGGCGGGTGCCCCCTCGACCACCAGCCGGGCGCCGGCGCGTTGCAGGTCGTCTAGGCCGTGGATGTAAGACCCATGAATGCCCGGCGTCAGCATCGGACGCGCAGCTGCCTGGGCCACGCGCTGGGCCATCGCGGCGCGCAACGCGTCAAATCCGCTGCCTTCGATGGCGATCAGGATCGCCGGTTTGAGGCAGGCCTGACCGACATTGACCAGCATGCGTTCGGCGAAACCATCTCCGATCTGCGAACCACGCCCTGCCAGCGCGTGGGGCAGGATGAATGTGGGGTTGACGCTGGTCATCTCGGTAAACACCGGAATCGGTTCCGGGCGCTGTTGCGCACGACGGTACAGCGCCATGCCACCTTGTTCCGAGCCGGTGAAGGTCACCGCCTTGATCAACGGATGGTCGACCAGGGCTTCGCCAATCGCGTTGCCACTGCCGCGCACCATGGAGAACACACCCTCAGGCAGTCCGCAGTCCTGCACCGCCTGGCGGATGGCCCTGGCCTGAATTTCCGAGGCGCCCGGGTGGGCGTTGTGGGCCTTGACGATGACTGTTGCGCCAGAGGCCAATGCCGAAGCGGTGTCGCCACCGGCCACCGAGTAGCTGATGGGGAAGTTGCTCGCGCCAAAAATCGCCACCGGGCCGATGGCGATTTTCTGCAGCCGATGGTCCATGCGCGGACGGGGTTGGCGATCAGGTTGCGCCGGGTCGATGGCCACTTGCAGGAAGCGGCCTTTGCGCACGACTTCGGCGAACTGGCGGAACTGGGTGGCGGCTCTTGCGACTTCACCCTGCAGTTGCGCCTCGGGCAAACCGGTCTCCAGCGCTGCCCGTGCCGCCAGCTCTTTGCTGGCCGCGTCGAGATTGTCGGCGATGCGTTCGAGGAAGGCCGAACGCTCGGCAAGCGAAGTATGGCTGTAGGCGTCAAACGCCTCGTCGGCGAGGGTTGCGGCCCTGTCGACCTGCTCGACGCCGCCGAGGGCGAAATTCGGCTCGATGAGCTGGTTGGTCGCGGGGTTCAGCGCCTTCATGGTCCCTTCGGTGGCAGGGATTTCATGGGCGCCGATCAGCAGGTTTCCGGTCAGTTTCATCTTGTGCACCTTACTGCGCCAGCGTGGCGATGAGTTCGCCCGTCGTCACGATGGCGTGGGCGAACGTCGGGCCGTTGAGTTCATGGGCGGCGTGCATCATTTCCGGCTTGAATGCCGCAGTGGCATCTCGCACCAGGGTGACGTGGTAGCCGAGTTCCTGAGCGTAACGGGCGGTGGCCTCAATGCAGGTATTGGCCAGCAGGCCGACGATGATCACGTGGGTGACACCCATTTGCTTCAAGCGGAAATCGAGGTCGGTGTTGGCGAAACCGCTCGATCCCCAGTGTTCGGAAACAACGATGTCACCGTCCTTTGGCGCGAAATCCGGGTGCCATTCACCGCCCCATTCGCCGCGTGCGAAGTGGTGCATGTGCTGGATCTTGCACTGGGAGGGGCTCGGGTGATCCCAGTTTTCGTAGTCGCCTTTTTCCCAGCGCCGGTGCGGTACGATGACCACCGGAATGTCGAGGGAACGGACGGTACGATCGAGGGCGCGCAGGTTGTCGAGCAGGCCGACTTGCTCGGCGATCGGCTTGATCAACGGGAAGACTTTGCCGCCCTCGGACAGAAAATCGTTGTAGGGGTCGACCAGCAGGTAAGCGGTCCGGCCAAGCGGGTAGGCAGCGTTCGACATGACAAATTCTCCAGGGAAGGGTTGATCCGTGCCACGGGCTTGCCTCGGCATGTTGTAGATATGATAATCATAGTAAGTGTGAAAGAGGCAAGACCGTATGGCGATAAAAAAGAGTAGTCCTGAAACCCTGTGCCCGATTTCCCGGGCCGAATCGGTCGTCGGAGATCGCTGGACCGTGCTGGTGCTCAGGGAATTGTTCATGCGCAGTCATC
Organism: Pseudomonas sp. MIL9; assembly: GCF_016887925.1. Taxonomy (NCBI): domain Bacteria; kingdom Pseudomonadati; phylum Pseudomonadota; class Gammaproteobacteria; order Pseudomonadales; family Pseudomonadaceae; genus Pseudomonas; species Pseudomonas sp. MIL9. The sequence goes on from NZ_JAFEHE010000001.1 coordinate 204,548, forward strand.
GCTTCGATGAGATCCAGGCGCAGACAGGCGGCACTCCCCAGATGGTCGCCGCACGCCTGAAAAGCCTGGAAGCCGACGGGCTGGTCGAACGTCAGGCCTACAGCGAACGACCGCTGCGTCATGAGTACCACCTCACTGAAAAGGGGCAGGCCTTTTACTCCGTGATTCTTGCCTTGCGTGCCTGGGGGGAAACCTGGTGCAAATCGCAAGAGGAGGGCCTGGCGGTCCGATACACCCACCAGACCTGCGGGCAACCCGCCGGGCTCGGGCCGCTTTGCGAACATTGTGGCCAGCTGTTGCGCCGTGAAGAACTGATCAGTGAGCCGAGTGCCGCTTATGCCCTGGAGCGACAGGCGCGGCGTGATGCGTTCAAGGGCAGTCGTGCCGCGGAGCCCTCGACGAAAGTCGAAAAGCCTGACTGAGCCTGGCCACTGCGGGTGACTATTCGTTCAGGTAATAATGACCATCACCGATCTCAAGTTTTGTTGTTTGCCAAAAACAAGGAAAATCGTGCACATCCAAAAGCTTCCCAGGAATTTGCGCGATGAAAATGTTGACCCGTCAAGCGCTCGTCGCATGCTTGCTGTTGTCGGGCTGTGCCTCGGCCCCGAACGCCCCGACGCTGACGTTGCAGACCAGGAAAGCTCCTGCGGATTACGCACACTGCGTATTACCGAAACTGCAGAGCGACTCGCTGCAAGCCACCGTATCGGAGACCCAGCGCAGCTACCGGATCGTCGTGTCCAGCAAAGTCGCCGCGGACGATGTACTCGAGGCCTACAAGGACAAGGCATCGAATGGCGGCAAGGTATTTTTGTACGAGCGTGCGCTGCTGGCTTCGACTTTCGGTCCTTCCCCACTCGAACGCGCCGCGCAGGAATGTCTTTAAGCCACGCGCCGGTCGTTCCGTTTCCATGACATCTGCGCGCTCGTGCGAGCGCGCCTGATGGACCTGAATTGATGCCATGGGTATTGCCTTAAAAGTTCGCGGGCGTTGAGCGGATCAACGAATGCGACCTGTCCGCACTGTAAGCGACAAGGCCACGAACTTTACCCACCTTTCTTCGGTCGACCCATCACCTGCCAGATCAGTGCGCTCCAGCGTGAGGGCCATGACCGATCGGGCACTACTATAAAAAGGTGATCGTGATGAGTTGTCTTATTTGTGCCGGCGTCGCACAGCGAATTCAGTGTCACGGCCCCTGGGAAGAGAGAGATTGCCCGGAGTGCGGCCGCTATCGCGTGTCCGATGAGCTCATCCTGACGCTGATGGAGCAGGGCCAGATTTTTGATGTCGGCAAAACCAGGTGCTGGCTTGATAGGCGGCGTGCGGACGGTGCTGTGCCTTCCATCGAGATCCATGAAGCACTGCTGGTGCCTTGATGGGGGCTGGGGACAGATCCCTGGTGCCTGTCCCCCGGCGCGACTGCGTCGCAGTCACCTGGCTTGTTGTAGAACAATGAGACAACTGGCGGCCTCAGAAGAACTTGATCTCGTAGCCGAATCGCGATGCGGCACTGACAATGTGCTGGCCCATGATCCGACGCGCCGCTTCCGCATCCCGGTTGACGAATGCCTGCACGAGGTCTTCATGCTCGCCGCGCGCTGCATGGGGAATATTGCTGAACACCGGACCCCGCCGTGCAAAGGTCATGGAGATCAGCGCGCGCATCGGTTCGAGCACCGTGCGGATCATTGTCTCGAGGTAGTCGTTGCCTGACGCGGCAGCCACCGCCCGATGGAAGTCGAGGTCAGCGTTGACCGTGTCCAGAGTCGGTTCCCCTTCGTACTGCATTCGCAGCACCGCCGCCTGAATCGTTTTCAGCGTGCGGGGCGTCATATTCGATGCCGCCAGTGCAGCGGCCTGGCTTTCCAGTACCGCCCGCACTTCGAACATGTTGCGCATCGTATTGTCACCGTCCAGCAACGGCGTGCTTTCACGCGGTGCCAAAGGCTCCGGTGACTGGGCGGCAGCCGAGACGAATACGCCCACGCCCTGGCGCGACTGGATCAGCCCCTGGGCTCGAAGCGTGGCGATGCCTTCGCGCACCACATTCCTGCTGACGCCGAAGTTTTGCGAGAGAAACTGTTCGGTCGGAAGGCGGTCGCCTGGCCGCAGTCGGCCGGAGGCAATCTCGTCACTCAACGAGCGGGCGATGTGCTCAGCCAGATGAGGGCGCCGCGCCACGGGTTGCACATTCATTTCACTCATGCGGATTCATTCCTCTCACTTGTCTACTTAATCTACATCAGAAGACTTGTTCCTGACAGTTGAAACTGAATTTCATAATCGACATAAGTCTAAAAAATCAATAAAAACAATAGTTTAAATATTTATTTGATCTGGAGTCATCAACAGATAGCGGTTGTTCAGTTGAAGGACAACAGGATGTCTTGTACGTTGTCCTCAACCTGGCACGGGCGAAATCCAAAAACACCGCGCCACCGTTGCAACCTGCTTGAGGCACCGTCTATGAAAATTGCCAGTATTGAAACCATTCCGCTGCGAATCCCCTTTACTACAGGAGGGCGGTCGGCCGGCGGGGTTTGGGGGCCGAAAGACCTTCAGATGGTCGATTCCCTCGTGGTCAAGATCACCACCGATGACGGCATCGTTGGCTGGGGTGAAACCTTCGGTTTTACCGCGATACCCGCTGTCAAAGTCGTGATCGACACTATCCTTGCGCCCGAACTGATCGGCAGTGATGCCACTCGGCGGGAGAAGTTGCAGGGCGATCTGCAGAAGAAATTTCACGTCTTCGGTCGCAGCGGTGCCTTCATCTATGGGCTCTCGGCGATTGACATCGCGCTGTGGGATATCGCGGGCAAAGCGGCCGGCAGACCGATCTACCAACTGCTTGGCGGCAGTGAAGCCACTTCGCTGGCGGCCTATGCAAGCCTGATCCGCTATGCCGACCCCGAACTCATCCGCATCAACGTACAGCGCGCGGTCAACAGCGGTTTCCGCCACCTCAAGTTGCACGAGGTGGATGTCGAGGTCATTCGCGCCGCGTGCGAAGCCGCTGGCCCCGGGGTGGAAATCACCCTCGACGTCAACGCCCCCTGGACGGTGCGCGAAGCGCTCGACATGACCGAGAAACTTCGCCCGTTGAATCTGCGCTGGATCGAAGAGCCGGTGTGGCCGCCGGAAAACTATTCGGGGCTGGCGACGGTGCGCCAGCAAGGCGGCATCCCGGTTGCAGCCGGCGAAAATGCATCGACGCTGATGGACTTCCAGCACCTGCTTGAAGCCGGCGCGGTCGACTTCGTTCAGCCCAGCCCGGCCAAAATGGGCGGCATCACCGAACTGCAAAAAGTCTATGCGCTGGCTAACGCCCACGGCGTCACCGTGATGGTCCACGCCTTTTATGACGGCCCCGGACTGCTGGCCGCCGTGCATGGCAGTGCGGCCCTGGGTGGTGCGAAATCACTGGTCGAATGGCGTTACTTCGATCTTGAAGCGCAGCTCTATGGCGACGCCATCATTCCGCGTAACGGCCGCATCGACGTACCGCAAGGGCCGGGGCTCGGCATCGAGCCGGACCAGGACGTCATCCGCGACTACCGCTTCAAACCCTGACCACCCAAGCCGCCCGGTCATTACCGGGTGATGGCGACATTCTTGATAAAAATAAATACGAGGATTGCGGACATGTTAGACAGGATCGTAGGGCCCATTCTGCCCGTCGCCTTTGTGATCGCGTTGGGCTATATCGCCGGCAAGCGCGGACGACTGACCCATTCGGACAGCTTGCTGATCAGCCGGCTGGTACTGGGCTGGATATTCCCGGCGCTGCTTTTTGTCGGGATGGCGAGCACGCCGCGCGAACAGCTCCTCGACTTCAAGTTCGTCGCGGCCACGTTCATCGGCATCATGGGCATGTACACGATTGCGCTGGCGATCGGCTGGTTCACCACTCGCAATCTCAAGGTTGCAACGCTCAAGGGCTTCGTCAACGGTTACCCGGACGCAGCTTTCATGGGCATCCCCATCCTCGCGACGATGTACGGCGCCGGCAGCATTTATTCGGTGCTCGTGCTGAACCTGGTCGCGAGCCTGGTGATGATCCCGCTGACGACCATGCTGCTCACCATTGCCGATGGAAAGGGCAGTGGTTCCCAGGCGTTCGTGTCGAGCCTGTCGGGGGCGGTGCGCCGTCCGCTGATGTGGGCACCGGCCCTGGGCATTCTGATCTCGCTGCTGCAGATCAAGATGCCGCCAATTGCCGCGGAGTCCCTCACGCTTCTGGGCAAGGCGACGCCTGGCGTATCGCTGCTGTGCCTGGGTTTGATCATGTCGTCGGAGAAACTGAAAATGTCCGGCGAAGTGTGGGGCAACCTCGGGCTCAAGCTGTTCATCCACCCGGTACTGATGTTCGCCGCCACTGTCGTACTGGGCACCCACGGGCTTTACGCACAACAGATGATCCTGCTGTGCGCGCTTCCATCGGCGACCATCCCGGCCATGTTCGCGAACCAGACCGGCGCCTATCAGAGTGAAGCCGCGACCTCCATTCTGGTCAGTACCGTGCTGTCGATCGTGACGTTTTCTGCGGCGATCTACCTGATCGATGGAGGGCTTGCCGCAGCCTGAGCATGTCCAACGGCGTGAACAGGTGCCGCCTTCAACTATCGCAGCCTGCAGGAACGGCCGCAGGCTGCGGTCTTTTATGAATCCACGGCCGTTCTCTGTCGATCGCTTCTTCGACGTGCGCGTAGAATGCGAGCGCCGTTCAGCACTAATGTGAGTTGTGACGGTCAATAAATCCCGCACGACCCTTCAGTGGTCATGCCGCTCGTAGCCGATCGGGTTCGTATCGGTATTTTGATCAAGGACAGTGAAAGCATGCTCGCCGCCATGTAACCGCAACATTCTCCACCCGGTTTCGTGATACGGCACTCGCCTCACGCTTTCCCGCCATTCCATTCGAAGAATCTAAAGCATGCACCTACGCAAAATTGCAGTTGGGCTGTCAGCCCTTGTTTTGCTCTCGACCGGGGCAGAAGCCCGCAGTCTGCTGGACCTCATCAAGCCGCCTGCCCAGCATCAGGAACAGCAGTCCCGCTCCGGTTCGATCAGCCAGAGCGCGGCACTGGACCTCTATTCAAACAAACAGAAGCAACCGTCGTTCGATGGCTGCGCGGATCTGTTCCCGGCCTCCAGACCGATCAACCTGGCCACCGTGCCTTCCACCATGAACCCCCTGGCCCTGTGTTCCGACAATTTCGCGGTGCTGTACTCGCAAACCAGCAAGACGCCGCTGGTGGTCGTAGAGCGTCTTAATGCCGCGCAGCTACAGGATGCAAAAGGGGAGGAACGCACCAACCAGTTCTACCCGGACCCTCGTATCCCCAAGGGTGGGCGGGCAGAATTGAGCGATTACCGCAGCCAGCATCCGGCCGTGGACCGCGGTCATCAATCCCCGGCCGCCGATGCGCCGAGCCCCAATGCAATGGCCCAGTCCTTCGCGCTGTCGAACATGGTTCCGCAAGACCCGACCAATAACCGCAAGATCTGGAGCAAGGTCGAGTCCGATGTCAGGAAGTTTGCCAAGCGGGCCGACGGCAATGTCTTTGTCTTCACCGGACCGCTTTTCGACGCTGGCCACGCGACGATTGGCGACAACAAGGTCTGGGTGCCGACGCGCCTGTTCAAGCTGGTGTATGACGCATCGTCCAAGCGGGCCTGGGCTTACGTACTCCCCAACGCGCAAACCCGTATCGAGAGACCGATGGACTATGACGCTTTCGTGAAAAGTACCGGACTCAAATTGCTGGGCAATCTGCCGGTCACGGGTTCAGTGGGGCGCAGTTGATGGCGTCGACTTGATGAGTGGCACCCCAAGGTTGCACGCAACCCTGGGGTGCTGCACATAGCCCGGCATCACGCGTGGCCGGGTCTAGCGCTTGATCAGGGATATCTTCGTCCCTTCGATACTGATCCCGGCCATCAATCCTTGCTGGTCGAAGATAAACGCGTAGGCGTCGTCCTTCAGCGTCGAGCTGGACAGGTTCTTCGCAACCCCTTCATCGACCACCACAACCGTCGGCCCTACGCCGATTTCCCAGCCCTTGGTTTCAGTGACGTATTTCAAGGCTTTGTCGTTCATCAGGAAAACCACATAGCCATAGGATTGGGCGCCCGCCTGCAGCCCCCACGAACCGCCGACGGAGTTGTAGTAATCCTCGACTTTCGTGCCCTTCATCAATACACCCTCACCATAGCTGCCGCCGAATACGAGGCCTGCCTTGATGATTTTCGGGAAGACAAGCACGGCTTTGGCTTTGTGCGAGAGGGTCTCGGATAAGGGATTGCTCTTGTAGAGCCTCTGCAACGCTTGTCGAGAGTCGGTATTCAGGTCTTCGGCGGTGGCCGCCCCCGCAGTGTTCAGGAGGCTTGTCGATGCCAATGTTGCTGTCGCGAGGACCATCGACAGGAAGAAGCGCATTGATTGAGTCATTTGCGTACTCCGATAAGGGAGCAAGGGACGAGAGTGGCGGTCAGCACCTGCCTCAGACAGGAACGGAACCCACTGAAAGTATCCGGCGCACCCTAAAGTGTGTGAATCGCAAGCGTCGCTGTGGAGGCCGGAGGCCTTGATCAGTCGCGATGCCATCATTTGTTGTGACCACTGTGCGAGGGCCGGGTTCGCCGTTGACCGGCACTTTCGTTCGATGGCGGGCCTGGCTTTCGATCAACGAAGGGAGAAAAGCGACTGGAAAGGTGTACGTCACCATTTTTTAACAAAGTGTGAACAATTGCTGTGATTAATTGGAAAGGTAGTTCGAGCTTCATTAACCCCCCCCTGATCGACCCTGCCCAGTGAGTTCCTGATTGAAACGCACGACGACTCCATCGCTGTCTGCAAAACGCTTGGTACTCCGAAGGATTGTGCGCTGCGCAGGCCTCGCCATCGTTCTTATATTGGCCGCTGGCGGTTATTGGCTGTACACCCCGCCATCGCCCTTTGTTCCGTTGTCAGGTCTGGAGCCTTCCGCTGTGTCGATGATCGCGTTGGGCGATCAAGGCAGCGCAAACATGCAGCAGTGGCGGGTAGGGCAGGCCATGGAACAGGTTGCGGCCAGAGAAGGGCGCCTGGACATGGTGGTGCTGCTGGGCGACAACTTCTACGGCAAGGCATTGACCAGTACCCATGACCTGAGCTGGCAAATCAAATTCGAGCGGGTCTATTGGGGGCACTGGCTCAGTCACGTGCCGTTCTACGCGGTCCTGGGCAACCACGATTACCCGGTGTCGCAGAAGGTCGAAATCGAATACGGCCAACAACACAAGGGGTCGGGCCGCTGGCAAATGCCGATGAACTTTTACACCAAGGATTTCGGCAGCGTCGATGGGCGTCCGTTGGTGCGAATGGTGTTCCTCGATACGTCGGCGCCACGTGAAAGCCTGAAACAGCAAATCGACTTGCTCGATCAGGCGTTTCAGGCACCCGGCCCGGCTCCGGTGTGGCGTATTGCAGCGTCCCATCACCCGGTGCGCAATGAGGGCGAACATGGTGAAGAGTCGGACTTGATCGCCCGGCTCCTGCCGGCGTTGCAACGCAATAAGGTTGATCTGTTCCTGTCCGGACATAATCACAATCAGCAGCTGCTGCTGCGTGCCGGGGAACCCGCGTGGGTCATCTCCGGTGCGGGCGGCCAGAAGCTCGACAACTTGAGTATCTCCCCGGAGCAAAGCACGTTCGCCGCATCACGGGCCGGCTTTGCCAAACTCGACTTTAACGCCGATCAGTTACGGCTGGCGTATTACAACGATCGAGGTGATCTGGAGTCCGACTATCGCTGGGCCAGAAACTGCCCGTGGATGGCCAAGGGGTGCTTGCTTCCCGACGTCGATCCACAAAGCATCGCCCAGTCGAAGCACTGACGGTCGATTTCGCAGCGTTGAAAGCCAGGGCGCCGGAAGTGCCCTGGCCGGATGAATCCGGCCAAGTCCTCGAAATGTGACGCCCGGCATGTGGGCCCCGTGTATCGCTGTGTATCCGAACGCGGCGTACGCAGACTGGCTTACAAATGCCCCTCGATCCTGATACATCCGGGATACACGGTTGCAGTCAAATAGCCCTGCCTTAGCGAGAAAGCACAACGCCCTCGCACCACGGCTTATCGCCTTCGTGGCAATGACCTTAGCGGCTTGGCCGCACACCGTACCCGGAGAACCACCATGTCCCGTATGTCGAACAAATCCCGCATTGGCCTGATCGCAGTCGCACTGGCCGGCAGCCTGAACCTCGCTTCGTCCGCCTTTGCCGCAGACGCACTGCCACAAGGCTATCAACTCGCGTCGGCGGAAAAGACCAGTGAAGGCAAGTGTGGCGAAGGCAAGTGTGGTGCCAGCGAAACCGGCGCCAAGGCGACCAAGGCCAGTGAAGGAAAATGCGGTGAAGGCAAGTGCGGCGATGCATCCTTCGCCCGTACCGACACCGATCACGATGGCCGCGTGTCGCTCAAGGAGCTGCTGGCCGTTGCTCCCCAGGGGGGCGAAGAGTTCAAGGCGATGGACACCAACAACGACGGTTACCTCTCCGAGGCCGAGGTCTACAAGTACCGCACCAACCAGTACACCTCCAACGGCAAGAAAGTGCCGACTGAACTGTTCACCAAAATGAGCAAAGCCCAAGGCTGATGGCATCGCGCCGTTCCAACCTCCCCGGGGTCGCACCCAGGGAGGTTTTCTGGTTTTCAGGCAGGGGACTTTTTGCAAGCGCTGACTTGCCGGCGAAGGCGTCAGCACATGCAACATCAATGCTGGCAGTGCCGACGCCATGGCGAGCAAGCTCGCTCCCACAAAGGGTATTGGTCGAACCGGAAATACGGGGCACGGCAAATCCCGCGTGAGCGTCCGGTCAGTCGAAGGCGTTGCGGTAGGCGAAAATGCCGGGCAGGCCGCCGGTCATCACAAATAGCAGGTTGCTTCCTGCCGGATAGTCGCCGGTGCGAACCGCCGCCAGCAGTCCGGCGAAGGCCTTGCCGCCGTAGACGGGATCCGTAAGGAGGCCTTCGTGGGATGCCAGCAGCCGTACCGCTTCGAGCATGGCCTCGGTGGGTGCGCCATAGGCTTCGCCGCGCTGGCTGCCGTCGACGCTGACTGCGCTTTCGGCCAGCGTGGCGCGGGGGTCAAGTAGCTGCAGAACCTGGCGGGTTTTTTCCAGGGTCGTGGTCGCCGCCTGGTCTTCGGTAGCGAGTACGGTATAGCCGGCGATTTGCGTTGATGAGTGGGCGAGGGTGATGCCGGCCAACAGGCCTGAATGGGTTCCGGCACTGCCATTGGGAACGATGATCCGGTCGAAATGCACACCGAGCGCATCGGCCTGGCGCAGGATCTCGGCCGCGCAGGCGGCGTAACCCAGACTGCCTCTGGGGCTGGAGCCGCCCAGCGGCATCACGAAGGGTTTTTGACCTTCATGCCTGAGTTTTTCGACCCGCTCGGCGGCATAACCATCAGGAACGACGCCAAGGGGAAGCCGATGGATCTTCGCGCCGAAAAGGGCGTCCAGCACAACGTTGCCGTTGTGACGAAAGTCATCGTCGGTGCGCACGGCGGACGGGGTCAGAATCAGTTCGCAGGCCAGGCCCTGGCGAGCCGCGACAGCAGCGGTCAACCGCGCGTGATTGGATTGGAAGCCGCCCCAGGTCACGAGTGTGTCGGCACCTTGCGCCAAGGCTTCGCCGAGTAAGAACTCCAGTTTACGCAGCTTGTTTCCGCCACCACCGAGACCTGTCAGGTCATCCCGTTTGACGTAGAGATTGCAGCCGTTCATCTCGGGCAACTGGCTCAATCGGGACAGTTTCTGAATCGGTGTCGGGCCTTCGAGCAGCGTTGCCCGCGGGTAGGCGGCGAGCGCGGTTTCGAGGTGACTCAAGTCATGGGGCATGCCGGTGTGCTCGTGAGGTAGAGGATGGAGTGGGTCTGTCACTCTATTAAGCGTCATCACGAAAGATAACTGCGTCATGGGGAATTACAGTTGATACACCATGTAATGAGCGCTGGAGCCCACGCCTGCTCTTGGCATCACTCATACAGATTGCTCTGATCAAATTAATTCGTTTTTTAAGATGCGTTGTCCCGCGTAGTGTCCGCCTGAATCCAGTTCTTCAATCCGAACACACTACCGGAGCCCCCATGAATTATGCCGATCGCAATCTTTTACATTGGCGCCGCAACCTGGCCGTCTGCGTGTTCGGTTCCTTCACCACGCTGGTGAGCCTGAGCATGTTGCTGCCGTTTTTGCCGCTCTACGTGCAGCAGTTGGGCGTCACTTCGCAGGCGGCGGTGGTGCAATGGTCGGCCGTGGCATTCGGGGCGACGTTTTTCGGCACGGCGCTGACAGCGCCGATCTGGGGGCGTCTGGCCGACCGTTATGGGCGCAAGCCAATGTTGGTTCGAGCGGCCATCGGCATGGCTGTCGTGATGTCGATGATCGGGCTGGCGCGGGACGTGACCGATCTGGTGGTGCTGCGCCTGATCGCGGGTCTGATCGGTGGCTACGCTTCGGCCTCCATCGTGATGATCGGTTCCCAGGTGCCGAAGGAAAAGGCCGGCTGGGCTTTGGGTGTGCTGTCGACGGGAGCATTGTCCGGCAATTTGATCGGGCCGTTGGTGGGAGGGTTCTTGCCGGAGTTCGTCGGTATCCGTGGCACGTTCTTCGTCGGTGGCGCCATGATCGCGGTGGCTGCCGTCACCACAATCCTGCTCATTCGTGAGGATTTCGATCGCGCGTCGGACGGGGCGCGCCGCGACAGAGGCACGCGGATTGAACGCGGGAGTTCGCGTTGGCCGGTCATCGCCGCGTTACTGTCGACCGCGATGATGGTGTTGCTGGCCAACATGTCGATCGAACCGATCATCACGGTGTACATCGGCCACCTGGGTGTCGCACTGGATGACCAGGCGCGCATCGCCGGCGTGATCATGGCCTGTTCCGCGCTGGGCAGCATCTTGACCGCCGCACGACTGGGGGCGCTGGCGGACCGTGTCGGCAGCTGGAACGTCATCATCGGCTGTTTGCTGTTGACGGGCGCGGTCATGGTGCCCCAGGCGTTTGTCACCCAATGGTGGCAACTGGCGATTCTGCGCGGGCTCATGGGCATGACCATTGCCGGACTGCTGCCGGCCATCGCCAAGCTGATCCGCCATTCAGTGGAGGAGCACAACACCGGAAAAGTCCTCGGCTATCTGCAATCGGCGCAATTTTCGGGGCAGGTGATCGGGCCTTTGATCGGTGGCCAGGTCGGTGCGCACTTTGGATTGCACCCGGTGTTCCTGGTGACGGGCGCGCTGCTGGTGTTCTGTGCCGGAATCAATGGTTGGGTGAAAAATCGTTTTCATTCGGGGGTATTGAAATTCACTAAAAACGATCACCAGATTCATAATTGATCATTTTACATGATCATGTGCCGGGCATAGGTTGAGGGTGCAAATACACCGCAGCCGGTGGCGGATCGAGTCTTCGAATCTGAGGCTGTGGAACAACAATAACGCAACCACTGCTCCACGGAGTCAACGTGAACCATGCATCTGAATCAGCCAGAATCCGCAACCACCCCCGGTACAAGGATTTGGTCTCAAGGCAGCGACGGTTCGTCGCTTGCCTGACCGCCGCAACCCTTGTTCCGTACTTCACGTTCATCCTCGTCGCGGCCTTTGCGCCCAGCCTTCTGGCGACGAAACTTTCCCCCACCAGCATCATCAACATCGGTTGGCCCCTGGGCCTGGCGTTCATCATCGGGGCCTGGTTGTTCACCGGGCTCTACATCCTTCGGGCCAATGGTGAGTTCGATGAACTGACCGCAGAAATCCGCGCGGGGGTGATCGCATGAAACGCCTTCTGCGCAACCTCATCCTGCCTGTCCTGCTCGGCGCATTCGCGGCTCGCGCCATGGCCGCCGATGTCTTGCAGAACGTCGAAAAGCAACCGGTCAACATCACCGCGATCAGCCTGTTCCTGGTCTTCGTCGTGACGACCCTGGGCATCACCTACTGGGCCGCTTCCAAGACCAAATCGATGGATGATTTCTACAACGCCGGCGGTGGCATCACCGGGTTCCAGAATGGCCTGGCGCTGGCGGGTGACTACATGTCGGCTGCGGCGTTGCTGGGCGTCACCAGCATGATCTTCTTCAACGGCTTCGATGGGGTGCTGTACTCCATCAGCTTCTTTGTGGCCTGGCCGTTGCTGTTGTTTCTGTTTGCCGAGCGCATTCGCAATCTGGGGCGCATCACCCTCTCGGACATCGCCTCGTTTCGGCTCGATCAGAACCGCATTCGCACCATGACAGCCTTTGGTTCGTTGACGGTGGTGTGCTTCTACCTGGTGGTGCAGATGGTCGGGGCAGGGCAGTTGATCCAGCTGTTGTTCGGCTTGCCCTACAACTATGCGGTCATCGCGGTGGGGCTGTTGATGGCGGTCTATGTGACCTTTGGCGGCATGGTCGCGACCACCTGGGTGCAGATCATCAAGGCCGGCTTGCTGTTGCTGGGCGGCACCTTGCTGGCGTTTCTGGCGTTGAGCAAGTTCGGCTTTTCCTTCGATCTGTTGTTCGAGAAAGCCGTGGCCACGCACCACGACGGCGAGCGGATTCTGCTGCCGAGCAAACTGGTGGCCGACCCGCTGTCGATGATCTCACTGTCCTTGGGCCTGGTCTTCGGCACGGCGGGGCTGCCCCACATCCTCATGCGCTTCTTCACCGTTCCGGACGCCAGGCAGGCGCGCAAGTCGGTATTCGTCGCCACGGGCTTCATCGGTTTCTTCTACCTGATCGTGGCCGTGCTGGGCCTGGCCGCCATCGTCATCGTCGGCCAGGACCCGGCCTTCTACGAGTCGGGGATTGTCGGCGGCAAGCTGATCGGCGGCGGCAACATGCCGGTGATGCACCTGGCCAAGGCCGTGGGCGGGGATCTGCTGCTCGGTTTCATTTCCGCCGTCGCCTTCGCGACGATTCTGGCGGTGGTGTCCGGATTGACCATGGCTGGCACCTCGGCGATTTCCCATGACCTCTATGTGATGGTCATCAAAAAGGGGCGAGCCGATGCCAGGGACGAGCGTCGTGTGTCGCGCGTCGCTTCGGTGGGCATCGGCATTGTCGCGGTGGTGCTGGGGATTCTGTTCAAGGATCAGAACATCGCCTTTCTGGTGGCGTTGACCTTTGGCGTGGCGGCTTCGGTCAACTTTCCGATCCTCGTGCTCTCGATGTACTGGAAAGGGCTCACCACCCGCGGCGCGTTGATCGGCGGTGTCGCCGGGCTGTTGAGCGCGGTCGGCCTGGTCATTCTCTCGCCCGCCGTATGGGTCAAGGTACTGGGCAATCCCGAGGCGATTTTCCCGTATGACTACCCGGCAATCATCTCGATGAACGTGGCGTTCTTCTTCACCTGGCTGGGTTCGGTGACCGATCGCAGTCATGGCGCAGGGCTTGAGCGCGAGCGTTTCGATGATCAACTGATCCGCGCCCGGACCGGGCTCGGTGCTGCGCAAGCGGTCAGCCACTGACGCGTTTTCGCCTAACCCCTACCTTTGCTGTTTTGCGCATTTTGCAAACGGAGTCAGCCATGCAACTCAAAGACAATGGCCTGAGATTTTCCCCTGTCACCGTCGCCCTGCACTGGGTCGTCGCGTTCGCGCTGTTGGGGATTTTCGGCCTTCAGCTGGCCATCGGTCACGCCTCCGGCGAGGCACTGCAGACAGAGCTCGGCCGGGTGCAAAACCTGTTGGGCCTGATCTTGTTCCTCGTCTCGATCTACCGCTTCTGGGCCCGGATCACCGCTTACCATCCGCTGCCCGTGGGCACGCCCAATCCCATCGAAGTGATCATCAGCCGCTCGGTGGCGGTGGCACTCGCCCTGGCCATGGTGCTGCTCCCGGTGGCCGTGTGGGCTTCACGGGCCGCTGCCGGCGAAGGGGTGGAACTGCCGGGGGGATGGTCGATTCCGACAGTGCTGCCGGTCAACGCGGTGTTGAAGGAAGTCGTCGACGTGCTGTTCAACATCGGTGCTTCGGCCTTCCTCGCCGGCCTTGCCTTGCATGTGTTCGGCGCGGTGAAGAACCACTTTCTCCTGAAGAACGACACGCTCAAGCGGATGCTTGGAAAACATGTGGAGCTGTGAGTCATGAACGAAGCCAGATTCGATTTTGCCGGTAACGCCATCACCCGGCTCTGCGGCGTGAAGTACCCGATTTTCCTCGGTGGGATGGCCGCGATTTCCGGCCCGCCACTGGTCGCTGCGGTGGCCAATGCCGGGGGCATGGGTGTGATTGGCGGCTTGCGTTTGCCGCCGTTGGCCTTGCGCCGCTGGATTCAGGAAACCCGCGCGCTCACCGATCAGCCCTTTGGCGTCAATCTGGTTCCGCAGTTCGGCGGGCCGGACGTGTTCGAAGCGCAGTTTCAGGTGATCCTCAAGGAGAAGCCCAAACTGCTGTCGCTATTCTACGCCGAAAAGTATGCCGCCGACATGATTGCCCGGGCGAAAGACGCCGGACTGGTGGTCATGGTGCAAGCGGGGTCGGTGGAGCTGGCCCGCATTGCCATCGCCCAGGGCGCAGACATTATCGCGGCCCAGGGCAGTGAGAGTGGCGGGCACTTGAATCGCGGCACGATTGGCATCATGCCGCTGTTGACGTCGATCCTGGCGGTCTCGCAGGGCCGGCCGGTGTTGGCCGCCGGCGGTATCGTCAATGGCGAAGACGTCCGCGCGCTGATGTCGCTCGGCGCGGCGGGGGTATTGGTGGGCACGGCGTTTATCGCCACCGATGAGTCAAACGCCCATCCGCTGTACAAGCAGAAAATCGTCGAGGCGACCACCGATGACACCGAGTACCGTACCGGCTACTCGTTCGGCTGGACCTGGGGCACACCACACCGGGTGATCCCCAACCGGGACAAATGGAACCTGCTGCGGCTCATCGGCGGCGGGGCCCGCGCCATCGACAAACCGCGCATGGCGAAAAAGCTGTCGCTGTACGCGGGGCAGGGCGTGGGCAAGATCCACGGTGTCGTCCCGGCCGCCGAGCGCGTGGCGGAGCTGGTGCGCGGGTTGCCGGTGACGACAAACCCAGTGCAGCCCTGGTCATTGGTCGAACCGGAACTCCGGTTACACAGCTAACTTGCCGGCGAGGGCGTCAGTACATCCAACATTGATGTTGGCAGAGCTGACGTCATCGCGAGCAGGCTCGCTCCCACAGTGCAATACAGGGGGGCATTTACACCGCAGCCGGGCGGGCTATCTGTTGTTGTGCCAGGCCGATGAAGGCGCTCATGGCCGAGGTGATCATCGAGTCGTTGCGGCGGATGAACACGGTGGACACATGGGCGAATTCTGGCGGCAGCGTGTGGCAGCGAATCGCATGCCGCACGCTGCAACTTTCCGCGATGGCCTTGGGCAGCAGGGTCACGCCCATGCCTGCGGCAACACACGAGAGGATCCCGTCGAGGGTGCCCAGTTCCATGATCTGGTTGGGTACCAGCCCGACCTGATAGAACCAGTTTTCCAGGGTCGAGCGATAGAAGCAGCCGGTGCGGAACACCAGCACCGTTTGCTGGGGCATTTTCTCGATCAGCGCGGGTAGCGTTTCGAAGTGGTTGCTGCTGACCAGTACCAGTTCTTCTGAAAACACTTCCTCCTGGGACAACGCCGAATTCTGGTGGAAGCCACCGACGAAGGCGCCGTCGAGTCGATGGGCTTCAATCGCCTTGATCAGCTCCACCGTCGTGCCAGTCAGCAGCGACAGCTGGACGTCGGGGTATTGCTCGCGGTACTTGGTCAGCACCTGCGGCAAGCGGATGGCGGCAGTGGTTTCCATCGAGCCCAAACGCAGCAGGCCGGTCGGGCTACCGGTGTCCATCAGCGCGCTGCGACTTTCATCGGTCAGTTGCAGGATGCGCCGCGCATAGCCGAGAAACGTCTCACCCGCCGAGGTCAGCACCACCCCGGACTTCTTGCGGATAAACAGTTCCCGGTTCAGTTCGGCCTCCAGCTCTTTCACGCGCATGGTGACGTTGGATTGCACCGTATTCACCTGTACTGCAGCGGCAGTGAAGCTGCCCAGCTCAGCCACGGCGCAGAAAATCTTCAGTTGGCGCATTTCCATGAACGTCTCCAGGCATCATAAAAAGTGATTACTGACATGATTATCGATCACTTTACGGCCTTTAACGACGGTTAGTAAAGTGATCGAAACCGACTGATGAGCGTAGTTCGACGATGACACTGACTTCGAAAATCGACCATGTCTTTGCCGGAGGGCTGGAGGTGTTGCAGCCCGAAGGTCAGCGCACAGGTATGTTCAAACGCCGAATCTCCGGCCCGGCCCGCGTGGAGTTGCACGGCATTGTCGGCGATGAGCACGGCGATACGAGGGTGCACGGCGGCCCGGAAAAAGCGTTGCATCACTATGCGGCGCAGCATTACGAGCGACTGGCGCAAGCCTTCGCCCACAGCGCCGGACAACTGGTGGCGGGCAGCCTGGGCGAGAATATTTCGGCCCTGGGGCTATCCGAATGCAGCGTGCACATCGGTGACGTATTCCAGATCGGCAGCAGCGTGGTGCAGGTATCCCAGCCACGTAGTCCGTGCTGGAAGATCAATCACCGTTTCGATGCCGAGCACCTGTCGATGTTTGTCGCCAGGGAGCGAATCACCGGGTGGTATTACCGGGTTCTCCAGCCGGGTTTCATTGAAGCGGGGCACCGCTTCGAACTGCTGGAAAGGCACACCGAACGCTTTTCCATCGACCGGTTCTGGCACGTGCAGCTGTCGCATCGGCCGGTGATCGACGATCTGCTGGCATTGGCGGCAGCCCCTGGCCTGGCGGATGACTGGCAGCGGCGCCTGACCCAACGGGCGAACTGGCTGCGGAAAAGCTCTCACAATTAGTGATTCATAAGATCATTAATCATCATTTTACATGATTCTTTGGCGGGCCTACCTTGGCCCTGCCAGGCACGCAGACAACCCGCCTGGCACCCGACAACAACAAGAGATGGCTCTTATCCATCACCAGGGGACACCCGCCATGAGCAACCAGCCAGCAGAGATCGCCCACTACATTCACGGCCGCACGACGCCAGGTCATTCCGGTCGTACCCAGAACGTCACCAACCCCGCCACCGGTTCGGTCATCGGCAAGGTGGCCTTGGCCAATGCCTCGGAAGTCGACGCGGCGGTGCAGTCGGCAGCGGCTGCATTCCCGGCCTGGTCGGCAACGCCTGCGCTGCGCCGCGCCCGCATCCTGTTCAAGTTCCTGGCCTTGCTCAACGAGCACCGCGACACCCTGGCGCGGATGATTACCCGCGAGCACGGCAAAGTCTTCACCGACGCCCAGGGCGAAGTGACGCGTGGTATCGAAGTGGTCGAATTCGCCTGCGGTATTCCGCAGTTACTCAAGGGTGACTACACCGAGCAGGTCTCGACCAACATCGACAACTGGACCATGCGCCAGGCGCTGGGTGTGGTCGCCGGCATCACCCCGTTCAACTTCCCGGTGATGGTGCCGATGTGGATGTTCCCGGTGGCTATCGCCTGCGGCAACACCTTCGTGCTCAAGCCGAGTCCGATCGACCCTTCGCCCTCGCTGCTGATCGCCGAGCTGTTCAAGGAGGCTGGGTTGCCCGATGGCGTGTTCAACGTGGTGCAGGGCGATAAAGACGCGGTCGATGCACTGCTCGATCACCCGGATGTGAAGGCCGTGAGCTTTGTCGGATCGACGCCGATCGCCAACCACATCTACGAGACCGGTGCCCGCCACGGCAAGCGCGTACAGGCGCAGGGCGGGGCGAAGAACCACATGGTGGTGATGCCCGATGCCGATATCGACCAGGTGGTCGACGCACTGATGGGTGCGGCTTTCGGCTCCGCTGGCGAGCGTTGCATGGCGATTTCGGTAGCGGTGTTCGTCGGTGACGTTGCGGACAAGGTCATGCCGAAACTGGTGGAGCGAACCCGCACATTGAAAGTCCTCGAGGGCACGAACCTCGCGGCCGAGATGGGCCCGATTGTCTCGAAGGCGGCGCACCAGCGCATTACCGGATACATCGAGCAGGGTATCGAGGAAGGGGCCGAGTTACTGGTCGACGGTCGTGGCTTTGACGGCGCCCAGGCCGGTGCGAATTGCGCCGAAGGGTTCTGGCTCGGCGGCACGGTGTTCGACCATGTCACCGCCGACATGAAGATCTACCAGGAGGAGATCTTCGGCCCGGTGCTGGCCTGCATGCGCGTCAAGGACTTTGCTGAAGCGATCGATCTGGTCAATGCCCACGAATTCGGCAACGGCACCGCGTGCTACACCCGTGACGGCCACATTGCCCGTGAATTCGCCAGCCGCATTCAAGTCGGCATGGTCGGCATCAATGTGCCGATCCCCGTGCCCATGGCCTGGCACGGTTTCGGCGGCTGGAAGCGCTCGCTGTTCGGCGACACCCATGCCTATGGCGAAGAGGGGGTGCGCTTCTACACCAAGCAGAAATCGATCATGCAACGCTGGCCGAACAGCATCGCCAAAGGCGCCGAGTTCGCCATGCCGACCTCCAAGTAGATATTGAGTTTTTTGGGTTGGAGGGCGTGTAGGCGCGGGCTTGCACGCCGTCCGTTGTCCCGGGGGGGCGAACTCCTCGCTCCCGGTTTTTTCCAAGGTGTGCTTTATGTCCAATCCACTGTTGTCCCTGTTGAACATCGAACTGCCCATCGTCCAGTCGCCCATGGTCGGTGTCTCCACGCCCAGGCTCGCGGCAGCGGTATCGAATGCGGGCGGGCTGGGTTCGATTGGTATCGGGGCGAGCAGCGTCGAGCAGGCGCGCGTCATGTTGCGGGAAACCGCCGCACTGACGGATAAACCTTTCAATGTGAACCTGTTCTGCCATCGGCCTGCCGTGCATGACCCTGTTCGGGAGTCGCAGTGGCTGGATGTTCTTGCCCCTTTTTTTAGCGAATTCGATGCGCCCGCACCGACGGCGCTGCGTGAGATCTACACCTCGTTCGTCGAAGACCCGGACATGCTGCACATGTTGCTGGAAGAAAAACCGGCGGTGGTCAGCTTCCATTTCGGCTTGCCGCCGCAACCGGCCATCGACGCGCTCAAGGGCGCCGGCATCGTCCTGTTTTGTTCCGTCACCAGTCTGGCCGAAGCGCGGATGGCGGAGGGGGCTGGGGTAGATGCATTAGTGGCGCAAGGATACGAGGCGGGTGGCCATCGCGGTGTTTTCGACCCACGGCAGGACAGTGAAATGGGCACTTTGGCCCTGGTGCGGGTGCTGAGTGCCGGCTGCCGACTGCCGATCATCGCTGCCGGCGGCATCATGGACGGCGCAGGCATCAACGCGGTCATGCAACTGGGGGCCAGCGCCGCACAGTTGGGAACGGCATTTATTCTCTGTCCTGAATCCTGCGCCAATGGTGCCTATCGGGAGGCATTGAAAGGTCCGCGAGCGCATCAGACGCAAGTCACCAGCGTCATTTCGGGCCGTCCTGCAAGGGGCATGGTCAATCGCAACTTCACCTCACTGGCGACGGGGGCCGTGGCGCTGCCGGACTATCCGCTGACCTACGACGCCAACAAGGCACTCAATGCGGCGGCAAACGCCAGGGGTAACACGGACTTCGCCGTGCAATGGGCCGGGCAGGGCGCACCGCTGGCCCGGGAAATGCCCGCGGCGGCATTGGTGAAATGGCTGGCGGCGCAAATGCAGTCCTGAAGGGATGGTTTCAGCGTGTCCGGCCTGGTTTGCGACGCGGTTAGCGGTCGAATCGACACCCTGGTGCCTGCCGGTCCGTTGAACGCTGGGTAGAAAACCAAAAGCCCTGAATAATCAGGGCTTTTTTTCGTATTACGAATGATGGAGGAAATGAACGAAAGGCCAGTTCGAACCCTTTGACTGGCCGGTGCGCTGATGGCTCATTTGCTGCGTGCGGCCGCTCGGTTCTGTGCAGCGTATTTCGCAAGGTTGTTGGATTCTTCTTCAAGATACAAATCCGCCGGACTCGGCCCTCTCGCCGCAATCAGTTCTATTTCCGCGGATACCGCGATAAAGCGTCTGCCGGCCTGGGCGTTCGGGGATGAGTCAGCGGTTAGGGCGTTTCGTTTTGCGCCTGACATGGTGACGTCCTTGTATTTGTTTAAAAGTCATCAATACCGGCACGCAGCCACTATTTCAATCCTTTCATTTGGCTTAACTGAGACAATTTATGACAAGAAAGTAACCGATTGAAAAACGATCACGGGCTGGCCGCAGGGCCTATCGCATCAGGCTTTCACCAACCAGCGCACCCAAGCAAGGGTCGAGGCTCATCGCCGTGGTTCGGCCACCAGGAGCAACGACTGCGGTACAGGGCTTTGCGGGTGTTGCGGCTCCTGCAGATTGACCAGCTGAAACCCGGCCATGTCCAGCGCATTGAGCCAACTGCTCAAGGTCCGGAAGTACCACGGCATGGGTTGCCACTCACCCTTGAACCCGGCGAAGCGCTCTTCGCGCCAACCATCCTGATAGTCGCCAGCCGCCGCCGTCCAGGGATGCAGCGTCTGTATCACCAGCCCCCCGCCAGGGACGAGCAGGGCATTCATTGCGGCGAGCAAAGGAATGATGTCCTGATGGAGCAAGGCGAAGTTGGCGCAGATCAGATCGTATTGACTGCCGATGTTCACCGTCGCCTCTGCCAACTCTTCATAGGTTGCCAGATGTACCGGCGAAGAGCCGGCCGCCTGCGTTGCATCGACCAGCGTCGCATCGCCATCCACACCGACCGCGTTGATCGCCCGTTTTTCGAGTTCACGCAACAACCAGCCTTCGCCGCAGCCCAGGTCGAGCACGCGTTCGGGTTGGCGCCCCAGCACCGCGAGCAGGATGGCCTGGTCGGTGACGGCAAGGCGGCTTTCAATGGCGCCGGTGCGGATCGCTTCGATCCAGGCCTGGGCGTTGTGGTTCCAGCTTTGCAGGAGAGTGGATTGCGGGGCGGGCATTTTGTCGTCCGATGTGGGTGGTCGGGATGGCGTCGGCTTTGATGAAGCTCACCGTGTTTCTGACTTTCACCGTCACACGGCTTTCGGAGGTGTCACTCTGCACGAGGGCAACAACGCTCGGGCGCTCGCCAGTTGGCATTCCTTATTTATCTGTTGCCTTCCAGCAACCTATTGAGGCCTTTGGCATCCGGTTCACAACCAGTAGCGGTTTACCGCGCCATGGGGGCCTTGCACAGGGTCCTGGCCGGGAAAGGGTAGCTTGTCGATATTCGCCAACTGCGCAGGATTCGGCGCTTCGCGACAGATGTCAGCGTGCTGGCCCGGTGGGTACGCTCCAACCACCAGAAAATCATCGCTCGATTCGATGTTGCAGTGGCCGGTGCCGGCGGGTAACAGCAACACATCGCCGTCGCTGACTTCCAGCACCCGCCCGTCCGGGCCGCCAAGCATCAGGCGAGCGTAACCTCTGGCGATACCCAGCACTTCATGGCCCTGGGTGTGATAGTGATGATAGTCGTAAACCCCGTCACGCCATTGCGGCGGCCAGCCATGGGCGCTGAAGATTTGTTCGAACAAAGCCGCCGGATCTTTGCCTTTGGCGGCAATGGCCTTGATGTAAATCAGCACCCGCAGGCGAGGGTTGTTCGGAACCCAACCGTTGCGTTCGAGCAACAGGGTTTGCAAGGGGGCGTCGACAGCTTCTGACCTGATCATTCGAGATCCTCCGCGACCTGCCAGGCCGCTGATTAAAGTCACCGCTAACGAGTGACATCGGACGGTCTTCAATCGTTCAAGATTTAAGCAGCCAACCCCAAAAACCGGACAGGCAGTCGCCACGATTTGCGATGATCTCGTGAGACCGTGCCAATGGACCTTGTTGCCGCTGGGGATCTCTGCACGACTGGACTGCAGCTGTTCGCCGATCACCGCTCTCGACCGTTCACACTCATACCTGATCCATCGTCTCAACCACCCCCTCATCCTCACCCAGAAACCCACCGCTTTGATGCTGCCACAGTCGCGCATAGGTGCCGTTTCTTCCCAGCAGTTCGGCGTGGGTGCCTTGTTCGATGATGCGCCCCTCGTCCATGACAATGAGCCGATCCATGGCGGCGATCGTCGACAATCGATGGGCGATCGCTATGACGGTCTTGCCCTTCATCATTTCATCGAGGCTTTCCTGGATGGCGACTTCGACTTCGGAATCCAGGGCACTGGTGGCCTCGTCAAGTAACAGGATCGGGGCGTTCTTGAGCATCACCCGGGCGATGGCAATGCGTTGGCGCTGGCCGCCCGAAAGCTTGATGCCGCGCTCACCCACCAGGGTGTCATAGCCGGTACGGCCTTGCCGGTCGCTCAGTTGGCTGATGAAACCGTCGGCCTGGGCATTGGCTGCGGCGCTGCGGACCTGCGCGTCGGTCGCGTCCGGGCGGCCGTAGGCGATGTTGTCGTGAATGGAGCGGTGCAACAGAGAAGTGTCCTGAGTGACCATGCCGATAGCACTGCGCAGACTGTCTTGGGTCACCTGAGCGATGTTTTGACCGTCGATGCGAATCTCACCGCTGTCTACGTCATAGAATCGCAGCAGCAGATTGATCAGAGTGGATTTGCCGGCACCGGAACGGCCCACCAGGCCGATTTTTTCGCCCGGGCGGATGTTCAGGCTCAATCCGTCGAGCACTTGGCGTTCACCGTTGTAGTTGAAGCTCACGTTGTCAAAGGTCACCGCGCCGCCAGAGGGCACCAGCACGCCGGCGTTTGGCGCATCCTGCACCTTGGGGCCGCGGGTCAGGGTGGCCATGCCATCCTGCACGGTACCGATGTTTTCGAACAACGAAGCCATTTGCCACATGATCCAATGCGACATGCCATTGATACGCAACGCCATGGCAGTAATCGCCGCCACAGCCCCCGTGCCGACTTCGCCCTGGTGCCACAGCCACAGGGCATAGCCGCCTGCTCCGAGGATAAGCGCAACCACCAGTGCCTGATTGACGATCTCGAACTGGCTGACCAGGCGCATCTGGCGAAAACCGGTGTGTTTGAAATCCTCCATCGCCGCGCGCGCGAAGTGCGCTTCACGTTTGGAGTGCGAGAACAGTTTCACGGTGGTGATGTTGGTGTAGGCATCCGAAATACGCCCCGTCATCGACGATCGTGCATCGGCCTGTTCCTGCCCGACTTGGCCCAGGCGTGGCACAAAGTACAGCATGGCCAGCCCGAACAACGCGACCCAGGCAATGAAAGGCAGCATGAGTTTCAGGGCGAAGCCACCGGCCAGGGCGATGATCGCAATGAAGTAAACGCCGATGCCGGGTGCGATTTCGATGAGGGTGAACAGGACTTCGCGCACGGCCAGTGCAGTCTGCATCACCTTGGTCGTGACCCGGCCGGAGAACTCATCGGAAAAGAATGAAAGGCTTTGCCGCAACATCAGCCGATGGAAGTCCCAGCGCAGCCGCAGCGGCAGATTAATCGCCAAAATCTGGTGTTGCACCATGGTGCGAAGCGCCACCAGCCCAATGCTGATGAGCAATACGATTGCGATACCCCACAGAACTCGACGTTCTTGTCCGTTCACACCATCGCCGGCCTGCCAGGTCGAGAGCAGATCCACGACCTGCCCAAGAAAGGAAAACAACCAGGCTTCGTAGATCGACACACTGGCACTCAGAAAGGCAAGCGCAAGGATATAGCCACGGGCGCCTCGGGTGCAGGCCCACAGGAACGGCACCAGGCCGATAGGCGGTGGTGGTGCTTCGTCGGGGGGGAATGGGTCGAGTCTTCGTTCAAACACGCGAAGCATTGTTGTCTCCGAATTGATCAAATTGAGGGGATTCTGCCATTTAACGCTTGCTTTGAGGGTTTGCAGGTTAAGGGTATGTCGCCATCGAGGGTGGTGTTCCCGGGCAGACACGGCTTCAACTGCCGCTGGACTGAGAGATGCAAGAACGTCATCTGGATGCAACACGTCGAGAGCTGCGAGAAGACACCGGCTTGTTGATTTGAGAAGGGCGGTGGGCCGTTCGTGATGGTTTCAACGTGACGCCACGCATCGCCTCGCACAATCCTTCCTGATTTCACTTCGTCCGCATGACCCGCCAGCTGCCAGTTGATTTGCAACCTCAATGGAGAGTCTTGCGACTTTCACCAATCCTGATCCGATCGAGGGCCCGGTTTAATGCGTCCAGGGCATCGAGGAGGGCTTTCGCTTCAGCTTCCCGACTATCCCCCCACAGGCGTTCCGCCATTTTGTTCAGGGCTTGGATAGATCGTTCAATGTCTGAAGCAGTCACTGCTGTTTTGCTGTCCGTCTGCGTCTTCTTCATTGAGTGTCCATTTGCTGGGTAATGGAGTGAGTGCGCCATCCTGGTCAATCCTTAAGCCAGATCGGTTACAAGTTCTCGTCGCGTCAGCTCAGACCAGATGAGCATTCCACACCAGTATCACGTTCGCCTATGAAGGTCTCATCTGCCCTGATCGTTTGCGGTGGGTACCGCGCGCGAGCGCCGGATCTACACCTGACCCGTGCTGAATTTCGGAGACTCACCCGCAAGGAGGCAGACGCAGTGCTGTACAGGGGGGCGTGCGGAGGGTGTGGCGCGATGGCGAGCCTGACTGTTCCGGGCCGGCGTGCGAATTCGCGGCGCCAGGTTCGGGGTTTTCTTCGTCTGGAGATTGAAAAGGCAAAGCCCCGAGGTTGACCCTTCTGGGCTTCGAGCTTCCTCGAAGGGGGAGTACAAGCTTGCGAAGAATCCTACCAGCGAGCATCCAAAAAGCAAAACCCCGAAGTTTCGCGGGCTTCGGGGTTTCTATTTCCTCCTGTCGGGGCGTTGATTAGGAGGACTTGGCCGGCATGATATCCGCGTCCAGACCATGAATCACTACGACCATAGACTACAAATTTCCGCTATCCAGCCCGCCTTGAGCGGGCTTCTTTTCGCCTGGAGAAAAGTAATGACCGCAACTGAAAAAGACCGCGACATCCTCGCCCGCACACTTTGGGGGGGGCGGCTCGCGGCGAAAGCCTGGCCGGTCAAATCGCCGTCGCCTGGACGATCCGTAGTCGCGTGGACGACGGCAATGTCAGGTACTGGGGGGAGGGGTATGTCGGCGTATGCCGGGAGCCGTACCAGTTCAGCTGCCGGAACAAGAACGACCTGACCGCCATCAGCAACGCGGCTACTGCGCAGTTACGCAGGTGCGCATGGCACTAGAGAAACAACAGGCCGCCGAGATGGCCTGGGACGATATTGTTGGGCATCGCAAATCCTCGGTTTTGAGGTCAGCGTAGCACCGCGTTTCGTGAAGGATTTTTTACTGTCGGCAGGACGCCGGGGGAAGTGATAGAGCGGCTTAGTTCTGGAACGCGCCCATAAAAGTTATGGAACACATTCCGGTTCCCAGTATTTTTACCAAACCCCAGAAACGACAAAGCCCTGAATAATCAGGGCTTTGTCGTATAAAGATGGCGGAGGCGATGGGATTCGAACTCATGGACCTGTTACAGTCGACGGTTTTCAAGACCGTTGCCTTAAACCACTCGGCCACACCTCCGTTTGTGTTGCGGGCGCCATAATACCTGAATGAAACACACTGTCAAACTCTCTGCATAGCTTGTTACAGAGCGTCTGTTATGATCTTTGCGACTGAACGTTTCAAACCAACAGGAGTGTCGCCATGCGCGAACAGGATTACGCAGTTAATAACAGCTTGCAGGCTGAGCAGCTAGAGGTTAGCCGCGTCCTGCGCAACACATACGGCTTGCTTGCACTCACGCTCGCATTCAGCGGTGTGATGGCCTTCGTTGCCCAGCAGATGCGTGTCGGTTATCCAAACATTTTCGTGGTGCTGATCGGCTTCTACGGGCTTTTCTTCCTCACCAACAAACTCCGCGATTCCGCCTGGGGCCTGGTGTCGGCATTTGCCCTGACCGGTTTCATGGGCTTCCTGCTCGGCCCGATCCTCAACCGTTACCTGGGCATGCAGGGCGGCGCTGAAGTGGTCAGCTCGGCCTTCGCGATGACCGCACTGGTGTTTGGTGGCCTGTCGGCCTACGTGTTGATTACCCGCAAGGACATGAGCTTCCTCGGCGGTTTCATCACCGCCGGCTTCTTTGTGCTGCTGGGTGCAACGCTGGCGGGCATGTTCTTCAAGATCAGCGGTCTGCAACTGGCGATCAGCGCCGGTTTCGTGCTGTTCTCTTCGGTCTGCATTCTGTT
This sequence comes from Pseudomonas sp. MIL9, assembly GCF_016887925.1. Classification (NCBI taxonomy): domain Bacteria; kingdom Pseudomonadati; phylum Pseudomonadota; class Gammaproteobacteria; order Pseudomonadales; family Pseudomonadaceae; genus Pseudomonas; species Pseudomonas sp. MIL9. The sequence continues at coordinate 230,736 of NZ_JAFEHE010000001.1, forward strand.
CCAGACCAGCGCCATCATTCACGGCGGCGAGCGCAACTACATCATGGCGACCATCAGCCTGTATGTATCGATCTACAACCTGTTCATCAGCTTGTTGCAGCTGTTTGGCATCATGGGTCGCGATGATTGATCGCCAGCCTTGAGTAAAAAACCCGCTTCGGCGGGTTTTTTCTTGCCTGTTATTTTCCCGAAAAACCACTAGGCCATTGGCGGCAACCGGCGTTTGACCGGGGTTTTCTTGACGATTGCCGTATTGGTTTCGGCGTGGGTATTGAGCCGGTCAAGCAGGGTGTCCAGCTGTTCCATCGAACGTACATGCAGGCGCGCGATGAAGCAGTCGTCGCCGGTGACCTTGTCGCATTCGGTGAATTCGGGGATGGCCTGTATCTGCCGTTCGACTTCCTGCAACTGGCCCGGCAGCGGGCGAATACGCACGATCGCCTGAAGCTGGTAACCAAAGCATTTCGGGTCGATTTCGACGGTATAACCCTTGAGCACGCCACGCTCTTCGAGTCGACGCAGGCGCTCGGCGACGCTGGGCGATGACAGGCCGCTGATCTGCGCCAGGGCCTTGAGCGAGCGTCGTGAATCTTCCATCAGCGCCGTGATCAACACTTGGTCGATGTCATCGGTCATGGTGCAATCCTCGATTAGGCATCTCTTTAAAATCACCTTTATAAAAAAGGAAGAAATCCAGTTTAGCCTGATTTATGCGCTGGAGAACCTCCCGGTGGACTGGGCATAATTTTGGCTCAAACACAGGAGTCTGATGATGGACAAAACAATACGTCGCGGCTCGTTCGAAATGACCGCCGCCATGCTGATCTCCGGGACCATCGGCTGGTTTGTGCTGGTGTCCGGGCAACCGGTACTGGATGTGGTGTTCTGGCGCTGCCTGTTCGGTGCCGGCACCTTGTTGCTGATTTGCGCCGCATTCGGTTTCCTGCGCCCCGGTATCCTGACCCGCACCACCTTCCTGCTGGCCGTGCTCAGCGGCGTGGCAATTGTCGGCAACTGGGTACTGTTGTTCGCCTCCTATTCCCGCGCTTCGATTGCCATTGGCACCGCTGTCTATAACGTGCAGCCGTTCATGCTGGTGGGCTTGGCCGCGCTGTTCCTCAACGAGAAGATCACCCTGCAGAAGATGGCCTGGCTGGGCGTTTCGTTTCTCGGGATGCTGGCGATTGTCAGTGCCCATGGCGGGCAGGGCGAGAGCGGTAACGAGTACCTGATCGGCATTGTTCTGGCGCTGGGTGCTGCATTTCTTTATGCGATTGCCGCGTTGATCATCAAACGCCTGACCGGCACGCCGCCGCATCTGATCGCACTGATTCAAGTCAGCACCGGGGTGCTCCTGCTGGCGCCGTTCGCGCACTTTTCGGCGCTGCCGCAGGCACCGAGTGCCTGGGCCAGCCTGGTCACCCTGGGCATCGTGCACACTGGCGTGATGTATGTACTGCTATACGGCGCGATCCAGAAACTGCCCACCGCACTGACCGGCGCGCTGTCATTCATCTATCCGATCGCGGCGATCTTTGTCGACTGGTTTGCCTTCGGTCATCGCCTGGAACCCCTGCAATGGATCGGCGTGGCCGCGATTCTGCTGGCGGCGGCGGGGATGCAACAGGGCTGGGGCCTGAAGTTGCGCCGCACGGTTGCACAGTGATCAGGCGTCAGATGTTCCAGCGCGGCGCAGTAGTCGCCAGGCGCTGGCGCATCTCGCCGATGTTGGCCGCCAACTGCCGGACCAGCAAACGATAACCGTCCAGCGAGCTATAGACCGGTGTGTCCAGGCTTGAATCCGGCAGCCCTTCAACAGGCCGGTTGAGCCGCTGGGACACGCCGGACTTCAGTGCCCGGGCCATGCCGATCAATTGCACGCGAATCAGTCGATGTTCCGCCTTCAGCGCCGATTGCAGATGGGCCATGGCGTCCGGGTCACTGGCATCCGGCCGGATGTTGCCAAGAATCTCCAGTGTGCTGACGCACATGCGCAAGTGACGCTGGATGGCATCGAGTTCGGTCATGGAAATCTTCACTTCCTTGGACACCGAGGGCATCAGTGAGCGCAACTGCACCATCACCGTGTTCAGGCGCCCCATGAGCTTGAGATGTTCGTCCGCCGTGACGGGTTCACCGTGGGTGATGCGTCCGTAGATCGTCGCGCAATCACGCAAGGCATCGGCCAGGTTGTAGCGCCAGGAATAGACCGCGTAGAGCGGCAGGGCGAAGGAAAACGCCAGGGCCAGGGCGATACCGATGAGGATATCGACCCCGCGCCACAGTCCATCGGAAACCGGATTGTCACCATGACCGGCGACGATGAACACGGTAATCGCGGCCAGCAGGGCCGTATAACCGCCCTTGCCGATGGCGTGGTACGAGAAAAAACCGCAAATCACCGCCATGGCGAAATAGGTCAGCCACGGCATGCCAAGCCACGCCTGTTGCACCACCAAGGCCAGGCCGATCGTCGCCCCGACCAGGGTGCCGATGGCCCGCTCGGCGGATTTTTTGCCGATGTTGCCGTGGTGTTGCAAGCCGCCGATCACCACCAGCATCGTCACCGACGCCCACTCGCCGTGGGGCAGGTGGATGCCGGTGGTCAGCAGGATCGACGCCAGCAACCCCAGTGATACCCGAACGGCGTGGATGACCCTGGCATGACGATAGCGCCGGTACGGGTCCAGCAGCGGACGCAGTAAACGGCGCAGCAGTGGTGGCAGTTGAAGGGTTCTGGACTGGCTCAGGTCGGCACTCCTCAGAAAATGTAATCGGTGGTCAGGAAGCTTGAACTGCGGCCGCTGATGATCTCGCTGATCAGTTCCTTGTTGCTCTCATGGAATTTGGTCGCGACCAGCGTCCGGATCGAAAACACCCGCAGGGCGTCATGCACCGACAAAGTGCCCTCGGCCGAGTTCTTGCGGCCGTTGAAAGGGTAGGTGTCGGGGCCGCGCTGGCATTGGGCGTTGAGGTTGATGCGTCCGACCTGGTTGGCAAAGGTGTCCACCAGCCGCCCGACCGCCACCGGGTTGGTGCCGAAGATGCTCAACTGCTGGCCGAAGTCCGACTCCAGGACGTAATCGATCACCGTATCCAGGTGCCGGTACGGCACGATAGGTACAACCGGGCCGAACTGCTCTTCCTGATAGACGCGCATTTGCGGCGTCACCGGGTACAGCAGCGCGGGATAGAAGAACGACGCGCGTGACTGGCCACCATGGGGGTTGACCACCATCGCCCCCTTGTCGAGCGCATCCGCCACCAGTGCATGCAGGTAGGCGACCTTGCCCGACTCCGGCAACGGCGTCAGGGCAACGCCGCTTTCCCAAGGCATGCCGGGTTTAAGCGTGGCGAGCCTGGCGTTGAATTTCTCGATGAAGCGTTCGACGACGTCTTCGTGGACAAAGAGAATTTTCAGCGCCGTGCAGCGCTGGCCATTGAACGACAGGGACCCGGTGACCGCTTCATTGACCGCATTGTCCAGATCCACTTCCGGCAGGACGATGCCGGGATTCTTCGCATCCAGGCCCAGCGCCGCGCGCAAACGGTGGGGTTTTGGATGGAGCTTTTTCAGGTCACTGGCGGCTTTATTGGTGCCGATGAACGCAAAGATATCGATCTTGCCACTGGCCATCAGGGCGCTGACGGTCTCGCGACCACTGCCGTAAATGACGTTGATCACCCCGGCCGGAAAGCTGTCGCGGAAGGCTTCCAGCAATGGGCGAATCAGCAGCACACCGAGTTTGGCCGGTTTGAACACCACGGTGTTGCCCATGATCAGCGCCGGGATCAGCGTGGTGAAGGTTTCGTTCAGCGGGTAGTTGTAAGGGCCCATGCACAAGGCCACGCCCATCGGAACGCGGCGGATCTGGCCGAGGGTGTCCTGCTCCAGTTCGAAGCGGCTGGAGCGACGATCGAGCTCCTTGAGGGCATTGATGGTGTCGACGATGTAATCGCAGGTGCGGTCGAACTCTTTCTCCGAGTCCTTGAGGTTTTTGCCGATTTCCCACATCAGCAACTTGACCACCGCCTCGCGCTGTTCACGCATGCGGGCGAGGAAGGATTCGACGTGCTGGATGCGCTCGGCCACGCGCAGGGTCGGCCACAAGCCCTGGCCTCGGTCATAAGCGCGGACGGCGGCGTCGAGGGCGGTCAAGGCGGTCTCGGCATCGAGCAATGGCGTGCTGCCGAGGATGACTTGTTCATCGCCATTCGGGCCACTGAAATACACCGGGCTGCGGACCTGGGCGAGGGGGCCGGGCCAGGTTTTCAATACGCCGTCGACCAGGTATTCACGTTGTTCGGTCGGGCTGTCGAGGCGGTATTTTTCCGGGATGCTGCCGGCCTCGGGAAACAGATTGCCAAGGATGTTCGCTGTGGTCATGTCGCTACCCCGTATCAGATGTTGGCGAGCCCCGGCCACGGTAGGCGCGGGCTCGCTCGCGAAGGTCGTGAACGATAACGCGTAAAGTCAGACGCCCCGCGGTGGTTTTGGGTTTTTCGCGAGCGAACTCGCTCCTACATTCAACGTTCAATGCCCCGGATTTTGAGTCGATCGCGCGGCGACAGGCAGAGTAGAGGGGTTGAGGGTCTGGATATTGTGTCTCTAGCGTAGACCGCTTTGCGCAGTTCTTGTACATGGACATTGACCTGAGCACACACAAGGGCCGGTGCTGCGGTTAAACTTCGCGCTCTTTCATAAGGAGTTCATATGAGTCATTACCAGCCGGGCATTCTCGCCACCCCTGTTCCGCCTCAAGCTCGTCATATGTTCTTCGCCCTCGAATCCGCCGCTGCGCTGCCGGCGGCGCTCGACAATTTGATGCAACTGGTGGACGGCCAGTCGGCCGTGGTCGGCTTCGGTGAGTCCCTGGTCAAGGCCCTGAACGGCAACATTGAAGGGCTGCGGGTGTTCCCGGCGCTGACGGGCGTAGGCGTTGACAACCCGTCGACCCAACACGCGCTGTGGTGCTGGTTGCATGGCGTCGACCGTGGTGAGCTGCTCAATCGCAGCAACGCCCTTGAAGCGGCCTTGGCGCCGGCCTTGCGCCTGGTGCAGATGACCGAAGGCTTCCGCCATCGCGACGGCCATGACCTGACCGGCTACGAAGACGGCACCGAAAACCCCCGGGACGAGGCCGCTGCGGCTGCCGCGCTGGTGGCTGAAGGCGTTGACGGCACGGTCGGTGGCAGCTTTGCCGCGATCCAGCAATGGCAGCACGATTTGAAGGGCTTCCACGCGCTGCCTTCCCATGAAACCGACCACATCATGGGCCGACGCCTGAGCGACAACGAAGAACTCGATGACGCGCCGATCTCCGCCCACGTCAAGCGCACTGCCCAGGAAAGCTTCGCTCCCGAGGCGTTCATCATCCGTCGCTCGATGCCGTGGATCGAGGGCGACCGCGCTGGCCTGATGTTCCTCGCCTTCGGTTTTTCCCTGGACGCCTTTGAAGTCCAGCTGCGGCGCATGAGCGGCCTGGAAGACGGCATTACCGACGGTTTGTACCGCATCAGCCGGCCGATTACCGGCGGCTATTACTGGTGCCCGCCGCTCAAGGACGGTCGACTGGACCTGCGTGCACTGCGTATCGACTGACAGACCACGAGCTGGCTTTTGTAGCGAGGGAGCTTGCTCCCTCGCCACAGGTGTTTCAGCGCACGATTGATCGTGCGCTCTAACATTATTCCCAAACAGTATTTCTCAGCCCTCTCTTTAGAACCCTAAGATCACGTCATAACTCGTTATGACAAGTGATCTTCATGACCGATAACGTTCTATCCCTCACTAGCGTTCCCTTGCACACCCAGCTGCGGGATGTATTGCGCGCCCGCATCCTCGATGGCCAGTACCCGCAAGACAGCCAGATGCCTTCGGAAAGCGAGCTCGGCGCGCTGTTCAAGGTCAGCCGCATCACCGTGCGCCAGGCCCTCGGTGACCTGCAAAAGGAAGGGCTGATTTTCAAGATCCACGGCAAGGGCACCTTCGTCGCCAAACCCAAGACCTTCCAGAACGTCAGCACCCTGCAAGGCCTGGCCGAGTCCATGACCGGTCGCGGCTACGAGGTGATCAACCGCCTGCGCAGTTTCAAGTTCATTGCCGCCGACAAACTGGTGGCCGAGCGTTTGCAGGTCGCCGAGGGTGAAACCGTGGCGCAGATCAAACGGGTGCGGTTGATCAATCGCGAGCCGATTTCGCTGGAAATCACCTACCTGCCCAAAGCCATCGGCGAGCGCCTGGAGAAGGCAGACCTGGTCACCCGCGACATCTTCCTGATCCTCGAAAACGACTGCGGCCTGGCCCTCGGTCACGCCGATCTGGCCATCGATGCGGTGCTGGCCGACAGCGATCTGACCCAGGCGCTGAACGTCGAACCCGGCTCGCCGATCATGCGCATCGAGCGTCTGACCCACGACGCTGAAGGCCGGCCTCTGGACTTCGAACACCTTTACTACCGAGGCGACGCGTTCCAGTACCGCCTGCGGATTGACCGGCAAAAAGGGGAGCAGGCATGAGCCGAAATACGTTGGAGCAGGAATACGACATCGTGGTGATCGGCGGTGGCACCGCCGGGCCCATGGCGGCGATCAAGGCCAAGGAACGCAACCGTGAGCTGCGGGTGCTGTTGATCGACAAGGCCAACGTCAAGCGCAGCGGCGCGATCAGCATGGGCATGGACGGCCTGAACAACGCGATCATCCCCGGCCACTCGACGCCAGAGCAGTACACCAAGGAAATCACCATCGCCAACGACGGCATCGTCAACCAGGCGGCGGTCTATGCCTATGCGACCCACAGCTTCGAAACTATCGAGCAACTGGACCGCTGGGGCGTGAAGTTCGAAAAGGACGAAACCGGCGACTACGCGGTGAAAAAGGTCCACCACATGGGCGCCTACGTGCTGCCGATGCCTGAAGGGCATGACATCAAGAAAGTGCTGTATCGCCAGTTGAAGCGGGCGCGGGTGAGCATCACCAATCGCCTGGTCTGTACCCGTTTGCTCAAGGACGAAGAGGGCGCGGTCAACGGTGTGATGGGCTTCGATTGCCGCACGGCCGACTTCCATGTGATCAAGGCCAAGGCGGTGATCCTCGCGTGCGGCGCCGCCGGGCGTTTGGGCCTGCCGTCCTCGGGCTACCTGATGGGCACTTACGAAAACCCGACCAATGCCGGCGACGGCTACGCCATGGCCTATCACGCCGGGGCCGAACTGGCGAACCTGGAATGCTTCCAGATCAATCCGCTGATCAAGGACTACAACGGCCCGGCCTGCGCTTATGTCACCGGTCCGCTGGGTGGCTACACCGCCAACAACAAGGGCGAACGCTTCATCGAGTGCGACTACTGGAGCGGGCAGATGATGTGGGAGTTCCACCAGGAACTGGAAAGCGGCAATGGCCCGGTGTTCCTTAAGCTCGATCACCTGGCCGAGGAAACCATCCAGAACATCGAAGAGATCCTGCACAGCAACGAGCGCCCGAGTCGCGGCCAGTTCCACGCCAATCGCGGCACCGACTACCGCACGCAGATGGTCGAGATGCACATCTCCGAGATCGGTTTTTGCAGCGGGCATTCGGCGTCGGGCGTCTGGGTCAACGAACGAGCCGAAACCTCGGTCAAGGGGTTGTACTCGGCGGGGGACATGGCAGCAGTGCCGCACAACTACATGCTCGGCGCGTTCACTTACGGCTGGTTTGCCGGGACCAATGCGGCGGATTTCGTCGCCGGGCGTGAGTTTTCGGCGCTCGATGCCGCGCAGATCGAAACCGAGAAACAACGGGTCTACGCGCCACTGGACCGCGAACACGGCCTGCCACCGGCCCAGGTCGAGTACAAATTACGGCGCTTCGTCAACGACTACCTGCAACCGCCGAAAGTGACCAAGAAAATGCAAATCGGCCTGCAGCGCTTCGGCGATATCCAGCGCGACCTCGATCAGATCAAGGCCCGCAACGCCCACGAACTGATGCGAGCCATGGAAGTCAGCATGATCCGCGACTGCGCCGAGATGGCCGCCCGGGCCTCGTTGTTCCGCGCTGAAAGTCGCTGGGGGCTTTACCACTATCGGGTCGACCACCCGCAACGCAACGACAACGACTGGTTCTGCCATTGCCACCTGAAGAAAGATGAAAACGGCCTGATGACCAGTTTCAAAAAAGCCGTCGAGCCTTACATCATCCCGCTCGACGCCGATGAAATGCAGGCCTACGACCGGTTGCGAGTCGGTGCCGACGCGGCTTGATGCCGTCAACAAAAGAGAGACCGAACATGGCCTATCAACCCCAGGAAATCTTCTTCCGCTCCAACGCGCCGGTCACCGTCGACGAGGACCTGTGCATCGCCCACAAAGGCTGCACCGTGTGCGTCGACGTTTGCCCAATGGACTTGCTGGCCATCAACCCGGCCACGCAAAAGGCCTACATGGCCTTCGATGAGTGCTGGTACTGCATGCCCTGTGAGAAGGATTGCCCGACCGGGGCAGTGAAAGTGGACATCCCTTATCTGTTGCGCTGAATGACAGGACGCCATCGCGAGCAAGCTCGCTCCCACAGTGTCTCTGTCGACCACAGGTCTTGGTTGTACCCACGAAACTTGTGGGAGCGAGCTTGCTCGCGATGAGGCCGGTACAAACAACCCAAAAGCCATCCGGCAACCACCGGACGCCTGTTTCAAACACCCCTCGTTTCCCACCACGCCCTGATCGTGGCGGAGACGAACATCCTATAAATGATTCGAGGGGAAACACCATGTTATTGCGTGCAGCATTTGCCGGTCTGGTACTGGCCTCATTCACTTTGTCGGCCTCAGCCGAAACCATCCGCATTGCCATCGGCACCCAGGACACCACGATCAACTGCGCCGCTGGCGGTCTGTTGATCCGCGAACTGGGCCTGCTCGACAAATACCTGCCCCACGACGGGCAGTACAAGGACGCGAAGTACGACGTGGAGTGGAAGAACTTCACCAGCGGCGCGCCCCTGACCAACGAGATGGTTGCCGGCAAACTCGATTTCGGCGCCATGGCCGATTTCCCCGGTTCGTTCAACGGTGTGGCGTTCGAAACGGCGGGCAAACACAGCCTGTTCATCAGCGTACTGTCGGGCAGCATCAAGGGCAGTGGCAACGGCATCGTGGTGCCGAGTGCCTCGGGCGTGCAGTCGCTGGCCGAGCTCAAGGGCAAGACCATTTCCGTGCCGTTCGCCTCGACCGCCCATGGCATGTTGCTGCGTGCCGTGGCGGCCCAGGGTTGGGACCCGCTCAAGGACGTGAACATCATTGCCCAGCCACCGGAAGTCGCCGGCTCCGCCTTGCAGGCCGGCAAGATCGACGCCCATGCCGACTTCGTGCCGTTCGCCGAGCTGTTCCCGAGCCGCGGGTTCGCACGCAAGATCTATGACGGTTCTCAGGCCGGGGCACCAACCTTCCACGGTGCGCTGGTTGACCAGAGCTACGCGAAAAAATACCCGGAGATCGTCGTCGCCTACCTGCGCGCCAGCATCGAGGCCAATCAATTGCTCGCCGCCGAACCGGAGAAGTACAGCGAACTGATCGCCAAGGTCACCGGGGTCGATGCCGAGGTCAATTACCTGTTCCACGGCCCGTTGGGCGTCCAGACCCGCGAACTGAGCTGGAAACCGGAATATCGCCAGGCCGTCGGCACCGCCATCGACACCCTCAAGCTGCTGAAAAAGGCTGATCGCGGGCTCGATCTGAATACCTTCATCGACGACCAGTACATCCGCGCCGCCTTCAAGGCCTCGAAACTGGACTACAACGCGCAACTGGCCAACTACGCGCAAACCCCGCTCAAAGCGGTCGATGCGTCCACTGGCAAAGCCATCACCGACTTCAGCCACGTGGCCGAGATCTGGGTGCGTGGCGAACCGAAAGTCCGTCAGTACGCGTCGGCGGAAGCAGCGTTCACCGCGCTGGCCAGCCTCAAGCAGGAAGGAAAGAACATCCGCGCGGTGTATGCCCAGGCCAGCGACAGCGGCATCAAGTTGCTGGCGGATCAGGCGTGGTTTGCCAGTGATGCGAAAGGGCGCCTCAGCGCGTTCCTGCTCAAGGGCCAGGCCCAACAATTCGCCACGGCCCAGGGTGGCAAGGTATTCGACTTCACCGATGCCACCACCCAGGCCGTGGCCGTGCGCTAATCCAAAAACACCGCAGTCCCCCTGTAGGAGCGAGCCTGCTCGCTCCTACAGGGAATCGGTTGAGAGGAACAATTGTGAACGGACCCTTTAAGCGCTGGCCACCCCGAGCCGCATCCTTGCTGCTCTGCCTGCTGTTCTGGCAGCTCGCCGCCAGCCATCACTGGAACCTTGGCCTGGTGACATTCGCCAATGTGCCAACACCGCTGGCCGTGATTCAGGCAGCTTTCGGTCTCGGTGACTCCGGCAAATTGGCCCGGCATTTGAGCAGCAGCCTTGGCCGGGTGTTCGCCGGATACCTCGCGGCACTGGTCATCGGCATTGCCCTGGGACTGGCCATCGGCCGTTCGAAATGGGCCGAAGACCTGTTGCTGCCGCCGCTGGAAGTACTGCGGCCGATACCGGCCGTGGCCTGGATTCCCCTGGCGATCCTGATGTTCCCCTCGTCAGAACTGTCGATGGTCTTCATCACCTTCACCGGCGCGTTGTTTCCGATCCTGCTCAACACCGTGCATGGCGTCGAAGGTGTCGATCCACGGCTGATCGCCTCGGCGAAAAGCCTCGGGGCAGGGCGGCGGGCGATTCTGCTGGAAGTGATCCTGCCGGGGGCTGCGCCAAGCATCATCACGGGCCTGGCCATCGGCATGGGCACCTCGTGGTTTTGCCTGGTGACCGCCGAGATGATCTCCGGCCAATACGGCATCGGCTATTACACCTGGGAGTCCTACACCATCCAGAACTACGCCGACATCGTGGTCGGCATGTTGCTGATCGGGGTGCTCGGGATGGGCAGCAGCCTGTTGATCAAGCGCCTCGGCGGTCTGTTCACGCCTTGGCATCGACCACGAGGAAAAGCCTGATGAGCGTCTTTCAACACCCGCAAGGGCGCATCGATATTCACGCCCTGTCGATCAGCCTGGGCGAGGGCAACGACGCTTTTGAAGCGGTGCAGGGGCTCGATTGCCAGATCGAACCGGGACAGTTCGTGTGCATCCTCGGGCCGTCCGGTTGCGGAAAATCCACCTTGCTCGGTGCGCTGGCCGGTCACCTGCAACCTCGCACCGGCGTCCTCAATGTAGACGGCGCGCCGGTGTCTGGCCCGTCGCCACAGCGCGGCATGGTGTTCCAGCAGCACACGCTGTTCCCTTGGCGCACGGTGCGCGACAACGTCGCCTTCGGCCTGAAAATGCGCGGCATCGGTAAAGCCGAACGGCACCGGGCCGCCGATGAAATCCTCGCCCTGGTGGGCCTTGAAGGCTTTGCCGAGCGCTGGCCGGATCAACTGTCCGGCGGCATGCAGCAGCGGGTGGAAATCGCCCGGGTGCTGGTCAATCGTCCACGGTTGTTGTTGATGGACGAACCCTTCGGTGCCCTCGACGCCCTGACTCGCTTGAACATGCAGGAACTGCTGCTGGACATCTGGACACGGATTCGCACCACCGTGGTGTTCGTGACCCACGACATCGACGAAGCGCTGTTCCTTGCCGATCGCTTGCTGGTGATGAGCTCGCGCCCCGGCCGGATCATCGAAGACCTGCACCTGGACTTCCCGCGGCCACGCACCACCGAGCTGGTGACGAGCCACGAGTTCTCGCGCTTGAAGCGTCATTGCCTCGAGCTTCTGCGTCACGAAGACGGTCGGCAGCTACCGCGCCTGAACCCTCTCGGACTTCCTCCTGAAAACAAACTGCCGCGATTTGCCCTATGACCTCACTCTTTGATGTAACCGATAACGACGACATTCTTGCCCTGCAACCACGCCTGACCGATGAGGATGCCGGCGTGCGCCGCATCGCGCTGATCGACCTGGCTGACCTGGAAGAACCCGATGGCCTGCTGTGGCTGGTCGATCGCCTGGCGCACGACCCGGCCGAGGAGGTTCGCGCCGAAGCCGCGCGCTTGCTCGAAGCCTGGGAGGACGGGCCCGTGGTCGAGGCGCTGTGCCAGGCCCTGACCGATCCCGCGCCAGCGGTGCAAGCCGCCGCCGCGCAAAGCCTCAGCCTGCTCAAGAGCGAAGCGGCCGGCAGGGTGATTCTGCCGTGGACCGTGCATGCCGACATCGGCGTGCGCATCGCTGCATTCAGGGCCTTGCGCGAGTTGCGCTTTCCCCAAGCCGCCCCGGCGGCCTTGCTGGCGCTGGACGATCACGACGCCAACGTCCGCCGTGAAGCGGTCGGCGTGCTGGGCTGGCTCAAGCAGCTCGATGCCTTGCCGGCCCTGGCACGGCTGGCCAGTGATGACCCGGACACCGACGTCCGTCGCGCGGCCACCGGGGCGTTGGGGCTGGCGTCAGACGCACAGGTGCTGCCGGCCCTGCGACAGGCGCTGCAGGACCAGGCCTGGCAAGTGCGCGAAGAGGCCGCCACCACGCTGGGCAAGGTCGGGCACGCCGATGCCGGTGCCGCGCTGGTCGAAGCCTTGGGCGACGATTACTGGCAAGTCCGCCTGCGCGCCACCCGCAGCCTCGGGCGTTTACGTTATGCCCCGGCCCTGGAAGCCTTGATCGAAACCCTCGGCCACCGCATCAGCAATCTGCGCAAGGAAGCCGCGCTGGCCTTGGGCGAGTTGAACGAGCGGGATGCCATCGCGCCGCTGTTGGCCGCCCAGGACGACGGCGACCCGGAAGTGCGCAAGGCGGTGCGCATCGCCTTGAGTCAACTGCAATGAACCCGCTGGCCATCGGCAATTCCCGAAGCAAACAACAATTGCGCCTGAACTGGCCGGACGGTCGCGAACAGCGGTTGGACCACGTCGAGTTGCGTCGCCAATGCCCGTGTTCGCAATGCCGGGCGTTTCGAATGCGGGGAATGGCGCCGCTGGTTGATGCTCGCATTCAGGTGGTCGAAGTGAATTCGCAGGGGTATGGATTGCAGTTGGTGTTCAGTGATGGGCATGAGCGGGGGATTTATCCGTGGGCCTATCTGGCTGGACTTAGGGACTGAATATTCAGTCTGGAGCATTTCCCCCCTATGTGCGGTTCCAGTTGTTTATGTCGCGAATGCAGGTTCAGTAATGGCTCGGATAAATGCATCGTCCACAGTCTTTGCTCCATACTTGTGCATGAACTCACTACCGTTGGCAAAGCGATTGAAGCGTTGCTGACTAATCATGTAAAAATAATCACAATGGTTAATGACTTCATCAACATTGTGCGAGGAAACTAGAATGGCGGTGCCCTCTCTGGCAGCGCCGTGAAGACATTGCCAAATATAGTGACGAAATTCTGGATCTACACCAGCAGTAGGTTCGTCGAGAATCACGAAGTCTGCAGAGATTGAAAGAAGAGAAAGAGTAAAGAACCAACGTGTTTCTCCGTAGCTGCATAGCGATGATTTTTTGTTCCAGATATCTCGGTACCGGTCAACTATCGCAGGGCTCCACGCGCTTAATTTTTTTAGGGTTTTATCTTGTGTCATTGGCTCGCTTGATGACAGCGCAGTCACCATTTTAAAAATGTCACGCATGCGCAACGGTGGAGAAGTGGTAATGATCTGAGAAAGGTATAAGAAATGACTAAAGTCGTTTTTTATGAAGCCGCACTTTGCTTTTTTAAGGTCACAGATGATATCGAAAAAGTTGTTTTTCCAGAGCCATTGGGCCCGAGAATTCCGACAATATCGCCTTGAATAACCTCAAGAGACGCCTGGGTTAAGAGGGGGGTGGTTGAATAGGAGAAATCAATGTTTTGCGCCCTGAACTTTTTCATCAGTATCGGCTCCATACAGGATTTATTCTAAGATATTTGAATGTCTTAAACAGTGTAAAAGTGAATAAAGTAACTATTGCGATTGTGGTGGGCTTATTGGATTGAAGGCCTTGTTCCATTATTTTGCTTGCAAGCGTTAGTGGGTTTGCAAGATTCAAGGTGTCAGTGATGTGGTTTGCTGTGCCGGTACTCATTACTCCGAGAATTAGCATGCAGAACGAAAAGATGGAAAGCAACGTGTTCGAGTTCTGAAAGTTGATCGGTAGCCATGAAAATACAGCCCCGAGAGTGCAGAACATGATGAAGCAGACGTAGAAGCGTAGTGTGATATTTAGTAATTCATTGAGGTTGTAGTTTCCAAATGGAAATTTCGTAATTAGGTAAAAGGTCGCACAATAGGATGTCGATATTAGTGAGTAGGTAATGAAGTGTGATGAAAGGAAAATTAGTTTTGAGTCCTTGGAGTAAATAAATGATCGGGTGAATCCGCTTTCCCTTCTTCCGATTATGTAAAAGGCGAATCCGAATAATGCAACGCTCGAGGAGATATAGGCATAAAACCATGCTGAGACTGTAATGTAGTTACTGGAAAAATAGTTGGCGTCTTGCCTGGTTGCTGCAAAAAAATAGAACATCGCGCAAGGTGATATCATGATCCAAAATAATGAGATGGGTTCTTTTAATTGTTCTTTGATGAAAATGGAGGTCAGGGAAAAAATTCTGGGCCAGATATTTTTAGTCATGATTGAATTCTCTATGGGAATGGAACCATTGTTTCTTTTCTTTCGTTATGTATTTCGAGACGAAAAGAGTCTGAGTAATCGTTGATTATGTTTATGTCTGCTGAATTGTTCATGTGCATAAATATACAGGGCGAAGTGAATTTGCAAAATGTGTAGTTGGTTCCTTCTATTTGAGTTGTTTTTACGTAGAGGTACCCTTCGAGGTTCTTCTGTCTCAAACATCCAATCAAATTTTCAGTATTTAACTTGCAATGTGTGCTTTTGTTGTGTGATGTGCGTGAGCGGTAGTTTAGTTGTGACGTGATTTCTTGAAAGGTTTTATAGTGGTTGCATTTTACAAAGTGGCGGATGTAAGAGTCCTTAAGAGTGTCTGAGTCGCCGTGAAAAACGCTGAATAAATTCATGAATCGAAATGTTTGCCATAACTCCAAAATTGACTTGTTCAATGCTTCTGCTCGACTTTCTGAATAAGACATTCCTGCACAGTAGTGAACATTTCTACTGGAGTCATTGCTCCCGTAAACTGTTAGTAAGCAAACTCCTGGAAAATCATCATCGGAAATGTCAATTATTAATAGTTGTCCTGATTTTGTCAGTGCATTGAATAGGCCGTATGAAGGGAGCGTTTTTATCGTAGCTGATATCTCGGCTGGTTTGATTGTCTCTATGCATTGTTTGGTTAGCCAGAATCGAGTGAGAAATTGGCGTTCTAATGATTCTTTAATAGAGCCAAGAATCGCAAGTTCTGGATTCCAATGAAAGCTGCATCCACACGTGTCTCGACTTGGGTAAATTTTGTCGTCATCGCTGTTGTGGTGGGTCAGGGAGACCACCTGCTCCGCCACCCCCACCACATCCACCGCTGCCCCCGCAACCTCCTGCACTTCCGGAACCACCAGCGACTTGTGGATTGGAACTCGATCCAACATCATTTCTAAAATTGAATAGCATTTTTCCAAGTTCGTTGTTTTTCATTTTGTTTTTACTCGTTGTGTTTGCCACTTGAAATTAAGTGGTGTTGCAAGAGTTAGTTGATTTTTCTGTTGTGTGCAAGTGAGGGGTTTTTTGTGTTGTAGGGGTATTCCTACACACTTTCAAGAAGTGCCCTGCATGAGATTTGGAGTCTTGGTGGTTTGGTTTGGTTTTAGTGCGGACAGTGTCTGGCGTGGAATTTTGAAATTTCTTTTTCAAACCGTATTTTAGTTTTCGGTAAGTAGAAATGGTCTTGCTATGTCGAGTAGGGTATTTCTGTAGGATTAAATGTGCGGTTTGTGTTTTTTTTATGATTTTTTATTTTTTCAAGTGCTGATTTTTTAAAAAATACGACGAACGGTAGGCCCTATTTTTTGATTGTCCGCTTCGTTAGAGTAAGGAGTGCAGAGCATTGCGTTTGCGGGTTGTCGAACAGCTAGCTTAGGGGTGGGTCAGCCAATGAAGTATCGACTGACATACCGCTTCCGTGGACAGCGGCTCAAGGTCTCGATTCTCGGTCGAGGAGAACTTGAAGTCCGGAGAGGGGGGGTGAAGCTCGCTACGCACTTAAACCAGGACGCAAGCATAGGTCTCAAGGAGGATTGCTTATGATCTCCATTGCCGAACGCTTATCACCTTATACCGAAGCGTTGAGCGTCTCGTCTTTTCGCAAATTGCTGATAGGCCAAAGTCTCTCGATGGCCGGCGACGCTATTTGTCTAGCCGCACTGCCGATAGCGCTTATCCGGACCGGCTACGGAGCAGAAGTATTTGGTTTTGTTATGGCGGCAGTCGGGGTAGGGAGCGTGATCGGGGCCCTGGCCGGAGGCTTGCTGGCGGATCGAAAGTCGCCGAAGCAAGTACTGATTTACACCGACACGGCGAGGGGTTGTGCGCAACTGGCCGCAGTGGCGCTGTTCTTCTCCGGTACACCGTGGTGGTGCTTGGTCTTTGCCTACCTGATATTTGGCATCGGCATTGGGGTTTCCCGTCCGTGCGCCCAAGTACTGCTTGCCAAATTACTGCCCAAGCAAGCACTGGTGGCGGGCAATGGTGCGATGAACTTTGTCGACAATCTGGTCGCTGTGCTGTTTCCCGCGACGCTGGGAGTATTCATCATTTTCTGGGATCCGGTCTGGGGCATATTGATCGATGGTTTGACATTCTTCTGCGCCGCCATTTACACGGCGATGTTGCCCAATTTTGAGCCCTGTGAGTTTGAGGAGGAGTTCTCGATCCGGGAAACGGTCAATGGCATTGCCATCGTTGCCGGCAACTCCAAACTTTTGCTTGGCTTCGCGGCTACCCTCGTGGTGAACGTATTGTGTTTCCCGATTTTCCTGGTCGTCGCTCCCTATGCCATCAGCAATCGATTCAACGAAGAAATGTGGGGTGTGTGTCTGGCCGCCTCGGGATTCGGTGCGTGCATCGGATCAATCGTCACGGTGCTTGTTTCCGGGCATGAACGACTGATCGGACTTGCAGTGACCTGCGGCCTGTTTTTGGCTGGCGCGATGGCACTACTCGGCATGGGAAGCTCGTCCTGGATGGCGATACTGGGGGCGACTCTGGTAGGTGTCGTCGAAGCGTCCTGGTTGACTGGATGGGCTACAGCGATGCAGACACTGGCTCCCGAAAAGGACCTCGGTAAAGTGGTGGCAGTCGATACGCTCTTTACCAGTGGCGTACACCCCTTCATTTTTCTCGGTAGCGGAATCGTCGGCGGGATGGTCGGTTATTCCCAGACCCTTTCCCTCACGGCAATTCTCAGTGCCGTAGGCACACTGTTAATTGGTTTGGCGTCCTTTACGCTCATACCAAGGAGTGCTCAAGATTTCGCGGGTTGATGCGCAGGATCGGGTTATCGATTTGCACTCGCAGGGGTATGGATTGCAACTGATCTTCAGCGACGGCCACGATCGCGGCATCTATCCCTGGCCCTATCTGGCACAACTCGCCCCCGAACCCACCGGAATCTAACGGTGGGAGCGAGCCTGCTCGCGATGGCGGCCTGACGGTCGCTATTGATATTGACTGGATGGCGCTTATCGCGGGCAAGCTCGCTCCCACAGGGATCCGTGGTGGTCAGAAAGACTTGCTGATGCTCGCCACTACCGTCGCGCTGCACACATCATCGAACCCCCAATTGCTGGCGCACTGGCTCTTCGACAGGTTGGTGTCGACGTAGCTCAGGCCCAGCGTTACACCGGCCAGTTCGTGGGTCAGTCGGACTTCCCATTCGCGGTACGAATCCTCGGCTTCACCCGAGTTCGAATACAGGGTCGGGTCCTTGAAGTCCATGTTGCCGTAACGCAATTTCAGGCCGGTGTCATAGGGCAACTCGGTTTCGTAACCGACGTAGGTGTAGAGCGAGTTCTGCTGGCTGTCTATGCCCGGCGCATCGTCGGAGTAATAGGCCCCGAGCTTTACCCCATAAACGCTGAGAATGCCGTAGACCTCGCTCTGATTGAACTGGCTCTCTTTCGGGTAACTGTATTTGAGATAACCAAGGTCGAGATTGACCGCATCGGTGGCTTGCCACAGCCAACCGGCGTAGTAGTCGATCTCTTGTCGGGTCTTCAGGCCGCCACCAAAATCGACGTTGGAACTCCATGCGCCCAGGTACAGGCCACTGCTGTGGGTCAGGGTTGCGCCGGCCTGCAGGGCCGGGTCGTTCTGGGTTTGCGAAATGCCACGGCTGCGGTAGTCGCTGGCCAGGTTGACGTCCAGCAGCAACGAGAAATCATCATTCAAGGGCACGGCCTGGCTGCTTAAAGGCAGCAGACTCAAGGAGCCGAGGGCGAACAGGGTGAAAGCTTTCATGGGGTACGTCCCGCTATTGTGATTGTTATAGGCAGAAGTCGGGCATGGCTGCGCCTGGCCCCGTGTTGAGAAACACGGAGTCGGGTAGCGGAGGGGTTGCTGTTTTTCTTAGAGGGTTGGTGCGTAGACCTGACGACCGGCGAACCAGGTTTGCAGCACTTGGGTGTCGTGCAGGGCTTTTTCGTCGACGCTGAACACATCGCGGTCGACCACGATGAAGTCGGCCTGTTTGCCAGCGGTCAACGAACCGATCTGTTTGTCCAGGCCAATGGTGCGGGCGGCGTTGAGGGTATAGGCGTAGAACATGGTTTCGCGGTCGATGCGTTCATCGGCGTTGAGCACGCCCATTGGGCCGACCCGGGTCATGGCCTGGGCCATGGCGTTCCATGGGTTGGGCGAAGACACCGGCCAGTCGCTGGCCCCGGCGATGGTTGCGCCTTGCTTGAGCAAGGAGTGCGCCGGGTATTGGTAACGGAACGCCAGGGCACTGACGTAAGGCTTGATCATGTCCGTGGTGTAGTCGTCGGCACTGGCCCACAGCAGTTGCATCGAAGCGATGACATCGAGCGGTTTGAAGCGGGCGAACTCTTTCGGATTGACGATCTGCAAGTGCGTGATCGAGTGGGTCACACCGCTCTGGCGGTCCTTGCGCGCTTGGGCGATGCCGTTCAGCGATTCGCGTACCGCGCGGTCGCCGATGGCGTGGATGTGCACCAGCCAGCCCCGTTGATCGATGGCGCTGACCAGCTCACCGAAGTGCTTGGGATCGATCAGCAGTTCGCCCGGTTTGTGCGAGTTGGTGTATGGATCGATCATCGCTGCGCTCTGCGCCGGGTACTCGATCACGCCGTCGGCGAAGATCTTCAGGCCCGGCAGCGTCAGGTTGGGAATGCCCTGGAACTGCTGGCGGACCTTGTCCAGGGTGTCGAGATCGGCCGGCACGCTTTTCGGATTGGCCACCAGCAACGCCGCGACGTGGGCGGTCATGCCGCCGCTTTCGGACAGGGCTTTGTACACCGGCAGCACGCCCACGGTTTTCTCCGTGGGCTTGAGGGCGAACAGCGGTTCGCCAGGCGCGGCGTTGGCCGCGGGGTCCATCCACGCCGTGATGCCGAGGCTGTTGTTGTAGCTCACCGCGGTTTGCGCCGCCTTGAGCATGTCGGCGGCACTCGGTGACGGCATTTTCGAGGACACCCGGTCCCAACCGGCGTCCACCAGAAATCCGTTGGGGCTGCCATCGGCGAGTTTGCCGATGGTGCCTTTCTCGGCGTCCGGCAGGTTTTTCAGCAGCGTCGCATCGATGCCGGCGCGCTTGAGCATCACATTGTTGGCCCAGGCCGTGTGGTGATCGCTGCCGGTAAACACCACCGGTACGTCGGCCCATTCGCCGCTGTTGAATGTCTTGCCCAGGGCTTCGGACTGCGCCCAGTAGGCCGAGCTCATGCCAGCCACGGTCAGGACATCGCCATGCCGGGCCTTGCCGTCGTCACGCCAGGCACGCAGGCGTTTTTCCAGTTCGTCGAGCTCGACCACCTCGTCTTCCATGTTGGCCGCGACCATTTCCAGGCCGCCGAAAATCGCGTGGGAATGACTGTCGATCAGGCCGGGCATCAGGGTCTTGCCACCCAGGTCGATGACTTGGGTCCCTGAGTCGATCAAGGCCTTGATCTGCACATCGCTGCCCACTTGCAACACTTTGCCGTTCTGCACCGCCAGGGCCTGAACCTTGGGCTGGTTGCGGTCGGCAGTGAAAATCTTGCCGTTGAACAACACCAGATCAGTCGCCGCCATGGCTTCCAACGAGGCAAAACTCATTGCCACCATCAGTAGATTCGGGATGAATCTTTTCATTGAATGTTTCCTTGTTATTGCGTCTGATGGCCAGATTAGTGGCTTGCCGCCGTCGGCAGAACGCCTCACTCACGAAAAACGTTTTTGCCTGAATGGAAAAAGAATGGACAAGTTGGGTGCACTGAAAATGTTCGTGGTCACCGCGCAACTGGGCAGTTTCAGTCGCGCCGCCGAGCAGTTGGGCAAGACCCCATCGGCCCTGACCAAAGCGGTCAACCACCTGGAGACGGAGCTGGGTGCGCGTTTGTTCGAGCGCAGCACCCGGCGGATTTCGCTCACGGAATCCGGACGTCTTTACCTGGAAACCGCGCGTCAGGTCTTGCAGCGGCTGGACGAGGCGGGCGAGGAGATCGAGCAGTTGCAGCACGGCTTGCGCGGCAGTCTGAAAATCACCGCACCGCTGGCTTATGGACAGGCTTTTCTTGACCAGGTCGTGGGCGGTTTTCTTGAGCAATACCCGCAGATCGACCTGCAAGTGGACCTGTGCGATGCGTTCGTCAATTTGCTCGAAAGCGGCTACGACCTGGCGTTGCGCGAAGGGCATGACGACTTGCCGGGGCTGATCGCCCGGGTGGTCGGCAGCAATCGCCTGGCGTTGTGTGGCAGCCCGGAATATCTGGCGCGCAAGGGGCTGCCGGTCACCCCGCAAACCCTTGATCAGCACGAATGGTTGTTGTATCGCCACCCATTGCTCAGCCGCGAATTCTGGTGGGTCGAGCGCGACGGCCAGCGCCTGAGTCTGCCGCAGCCCCAGACGCCACGATTGCGCAGCGACAATTACGATCTGTTGCTGGCCAATGCCTTGGCCGGACGAGGTCTGCTGCACACCCCGCTGTGGAGTGCCGCGCCGTACCTCGCCGACGGGCGACTGGTGCAGGTGATGGCCGACTACGACATCGACCCGGACAGCTTTGGCCCGCACATTCTGGCGGTGTACCCCAGCCATCGGCGGGCCACGGCCAAAGTGCTGGCGTTTATCGATTACATCGCAGGGTTTCTGGCTTCACGTGGTCTGTAAGAGCAGTCGGTCGGCTGCTCCTACAGAAGTCCTTGTAAGAAAAAACCGAAAAGAGTACAAATGTACTCCATGACGACTCTCACTCCCCGCCGTACTGCCATCCTGACCTTTATCCGCGAGCGCATCGCCGAACACGGTCAGTCCCCGAGCCTCGCCGAGATCAGCGAGGCGTTCGGTTTCGCCTCCCGCAGCGTGGCGCGCAAGCATGTGCTGGCGCTCACCGAAGCCGGGTTTATCGAGGTCAATCCGCATCAGGCCCGGGGCATTCGCCTGCTCGGGCAGCCACCGCGTCCCGAACTGCTGGACATCCCGGTGCTCGGTCGGGTGGCGGCCGGTGCGCCCATTGGCGCCGATGCCGAAATCCATAGCCGCCTGCTGCTCGACCCGTCGATTTTCTCCCGGGTGCCGGACTACATGCTGCGGGTCCGCGGTGACTCGATGATCGAGGACGGCATTCTCGACGGCGATCTGGTGGGCGTGCACCGCAACCCCGAGGCGCTCAATGGCCAGATCGTCGTGGCGCGCCTGGACGGCGAGGTGACCATCAAGCGTTTCGAGCGCGTCGGCGACCGGGTTCGCCTGTTGCCGCGCAACCCGGCCTACCAGCCGATCATCGTCGAGGCCGACCGGGACCTGGCCATCGAAGGGGTGTTCTGCGGTCTGGTGAGGCAAGGCTGATGGGTGCCGTCGTTGCGCTGGATACGCTGTTCAATGGCGGCCAGGTCTGGAAGGGCCGGCCTGCGCCGCCCGCCGTCAGCCCGCAACCCACCGGGCATGCCGCGCTGGATGCGGCGTTGCCCACGGGCGGCTGGCCGGAAGCGGCGCTGACCGAAATCCTCCTGGCCGGGCAGGGCGTGGGCGAGTTGCAACTGGTGTGGCCGGCACTGGCGCGGCTGTCGGCGGCGGGCGAGCGCATTGTGCTGGTGGCGCCGCCCCATGTGCCGTATCCCCAGGCCTGGCAGAGCGCCGGGGTCGATCTGCGCCAGTTGTCGATCATCCAGGCCAGCGAACGCGATGCGCTATGGGCGGCGGAACAATGCCTGCGTTCGGGCAGTTGCGGCGCGGTGCTGTGCTGGCCGCACAAGGCCGATGACCGCGCCCTGCGCCGCTTGCAGGTGGCGGCGGAAACCGGCTCGACCCTGGCGTTCGCCTATCGCTCGATCAGTGAAGCGATCAACCCGTCGCCAGCGGCCCTGCGCATCGCCATCGATGCCCCCATCAATGCCAAGCCTGCGCAACTGCGGGTGCTCAAGTGCCGGGGCGGCCTGGCCCGTTCGGCGCCGATTGCCTTTGCCGTAGGGCATTGAGGTTGCCATGCGCTGGGTCTGTATTCTTTTCCCGCAATTGGCACTGGACGCGGTACTGCGTCAGCGCGCCGACCCCGAGGCG
Organism: Pseudomonas sp. MIL9; assembly: GCF_016887925.1. Classification (NCBI taxonomy): domain Bacteria; kingdom Pseudomonadati; phylum Pseudomonadota; class Gammaproteobacteria; order Pseudomonadales; family Pseudomonadaceae; genus Pseudomonas; species Pseudomonas sp. MIL9. Next base: position 253,393 of record NZ_JAFEHE010000001.1, read on the forward strand.
CCGCTGGCGTTGCTGACCGGCCCGGCCCAGCGCCGGGTGTTGCAGGCGGTCAATGGCCCGGCGCGGGCGCTGGGCTTGCGTCCCGGCCAGTCCATGAGCGCCGCCCAGGCCTTGAGCAAGGGCTTTGCCACGGCCGAATACGACACGGCTGAAATCGAACACTGGCAGCAGTTCCTGGCCGCCTGGGCGTATCGCTTCAGTTCCCAGGTCAGCGTGCATTACCCGCGCGCGCTGGTGTTTGAAATCGAGTCCAGCCTGGGGCTGTTCGGTGGCTGGTCGCCCTTCGAGGCGCGTTTGCGCAGCGAGCTTGGCGAGTTGGGTTTCCGTCACCGCATCGTCGCCGCGCCCAACCCGGTAGCGGCGCGGATGTTGGCCAACGTCCATGACGGCCTGGTGGTGCCCGACGATCAAGCCTTGCAGTATCACCTCGGGCAATTGCCCGTCGACCGCATCGGGCTGGAGGCCAACGTCGCCACCGCGTTGTCGCGCATGGGCCTGCGCACCTTGAGCCAGGTGCAGGCGTTGCCTCGGCACAGCCTGGCGCGGCGCTTCGAGGCCCCGGTGCTCAAGCACCTGGACACCTTGCTTGGCTTGCGGCGCCTGGCGCTGGCGTTTTATCTGCCGCCGGACCGCTTCGATGTGCGTATCGAACTCAACTTCGATGTGCAATCCCATCAGGCCTTGCTGTTTCCGTTGCGCCGATTGACCGGCGATCTGTCGGCGTTTCTCTGCGGGCGCGACAGCGGCGTGCAACGCTTCGACCTGCACCTGGAACACGCTGGCTTGCCGGACACGTTGATCAAGGTGGGGCTGCTCAGCGCCGAGCGCGATCCGGCGATGCTCTTCGAACTGGCGCGGGGGCGGCTGGAGCAAGTGCAGGTCGAGGCGCCGGTGCGCGGTTTTCGCCTGCGCGCCGAAGACTTGCCGAGCTTCGTTCCGCAGTTTCAGGAGCTGTTCGACGATCGCCCACAGCAAACCTTGCCCTGGGAACAACTGCGCGAACGCCTGCGCGCTCGGCTGGGGGACGACGCGGTGCACGGCTTGCGCTTTCAGGCCGATCACCGTCCGGAGTGTGCGTGGCAAGCCAGTGCCGACCACCAGCCCTGCGCCGGATTGCCAAGCGTGCAACGGCCAGGCTGGCTGCTGACCGAACCGCTGGCGGTACACGAAGGCTCGACGCGCATTCTCATGGGCCCGGAACGCATCGAGTCCGGCTGGTGGGACGGCGACGACGTGCGCCGCGATTACTACCTGATCGAAACCCGTAGCGGCCAGCAGGGCTGGGCTTATCGTGCGGTCGGCGAGGATGGCCCGCTGTGGCTGCAGGGCTGGTTCGCATGAGCGCCGGGTATGCCGAACTGCACTGCCTGTCGAACTTCAGTTTCCAGCGCGGTGCCTCCAGTGCCCTTGAGTTGTTTCAGCGGGCAAAAAAACAGGGCTATCAGGCCCTGGCGATCACCGATGAATGCACCCTGGCCGGCATCGTCCGCGCCTGGCAAGCGGCGAAGTCCCTGGAGCTGCCCCTGATCATCGGCAGCGAAGTGCGCATTGAGAATGGCCCGAAACTGGTGCTGCTGGTGGAGAACCTCGAGGGTTACCAGGCGTTATGCCGACTGATTACCCGAGCCCGCCGCCGTACGCAAAAAGGCCAGTATCAAGTGTTGCGCGAGGACTTCAGTGAGCCGCTGCCGGGACTGCTGGCGCTGTGGGTGCCGGACGCGGTCGATGATTTCGCACAGGGTGACTGGCTGAAACAGGTTTTCGCTGAACGGCTGTGGCTGGCGGTTCAGTTGCACCGCGGTCAGGACGATGCCCGGCGCCTCGATGCGCTGCTGACGCTGGCCAGGGCGCTGCGGATTCCTGCGGTGGCCAGCGGCGATGTACACATGCACGCTCGCGGGCGGCGCGCCTTGCAGGACACCATGACCGCGATCCGCTATCACCTGCCGGTGGCCGATGCTGGGCTGCGCCTGCACCCCAACGGTGAACGCCACCTGCGCAGCCTCGACGTCTTGCGCGATCTCTATCCAGCGGCCTTGCTCGACGAAACCCTGGCCATCGCCCGGCGCTGCACGTTCGACCTCGGTCAGTTGCGTTATCAGTATCCGCGAGAGTTGGTGCCGCAAGGGCACAGCGCCGCGTCCTGGCTGCGCGAGTTGACCGAGCGCGGCATTCGCGAGCGCTGGCCCGGCGGGGCGAGCGAGAAGGTGCGCGGCCTGATCGACAAGGAACTGGGGCTGATCGCCGAGCTGGGTTATGAAAGCTATTTCCTGACCGTGCAGGACATCGTTGCCTTCGCCCGGCGCGAGAAGATTCTGTGTCAGGGCCGGGGCTCGGCGGCCAACTCGGCGGTGTGTTTCGCCTTGGGCATCACCGAGATCGACCCTGATCGCATGAACATGCTGTTCGAGCGCTTTCTCTCCAAGGAACGCAACGAGCCGCCGGACATCGACGTCGATTTCGAGCACGAACGCCGCGAAGAAGTCTTGCAGTATGTGTTCCAGCGTTATGGCCGGGGGCGTGCCGCGCTGACCGCCGTGGTCAGCAGCTATCACGGCGCCGGCGCGGTGCGCGACGTGGCCAAGGCACTGGGTTTGCCGCCGGATCAGGTCAACGCCCTGGCCGACTGCTGTGGCCACTGGAGCGATCAGGTTCCGCCCGTGGAGCGCCTGCGTGAAGGCGGGTTCGACCCTGACAGCCCGGTGTTGCGCAGGGTCCTCAGCCTGACCCGGCAACTGATCGGGTTTCCCCGGCACCTGTCCCAGCACCCCGGCGGCTTCGTGATTTCCGAGCAGCCGCTGGACCATCTGGTGCCGGTGGAGAACGCCGCCATGGCCGAGCGCACCATCATTCAGTGGGACAAGGACGATCTCGATGCGGTCGGGTTGCTCAAGGTGGATATCCTGGCCTTGGGCATGCTCAGCGCGATTCGTCGCTGTTTCGATTTACTGCGCCGTCATCGCAACCTGGACCTGAGCCTGGCGACGATCCCCTCCGAAGACGCGCAAACCTACGACATGATCGGCCGCGCCGACACCATCGGCGTGTTCCAGATCGAATCCCGGGCACAAATGTCGATGCTGCCCAGGCTCAAGCCGCGAAAGTTCTATGACCTGGTGATCGAGGTGGCCATCGTCCGCCCCGGACCGATCCAGGGCGGCATGGTGCATCCGTACCTGCGCCGGCGAAACAAGGAAGAACTCGAAAGCTATCCCTCGGAAGAGTTACGGGAGGTGTTGAAGCGCACCCTGGGCGTTCCACTGTTTCAGGAACAGGTGATGCAGATCGCCATTGTCGCCGCCGACTACAGCCCCGGCGAGGCTGACCAGCTACGCCGCTCCATGGCGGCCTGGAAACGTCATGGCGGGCTGGAGCCGCACAAGGATCGGCTGGCCGCCGGCATGAAGAAAAAAGGCTACACGGCTGAATTCGCCGCGCAGATTTTCGAGCAGATCAAGGGCTTTGGCAGTTACGGTTTTCCCGAATCCCACGCCGCCAGTTTTGCCTTGCTGACCTATGCCAGTTGCTGGTTGAAATGCCACGAGCCGGCAGCCTTCGCCTGTGCGCTGATCAACAGTTGGCCCATGGGTTTCTACAGCCCGGACCAGATTCTGCAGGACGCGCGTCGCCACCATCTGCAGATCCGCCCGGTGGACGTGCGGGCCAGCGACTGGGATTGCAGCCTGGAACCGCTCAGCGGCGGGCAACCGGCGATTCGCCTGGGGTTGCGCATGATCAAGGGCTTTCGCGAGGACGATGCCCGGCGTATCGAGGCGGCGCGTTCGAACGGTGCGTTTGCCGACGTCGCCGACCTTGGCGAACGGGCGCGACTCGATGCCCGCGCCCAGGAGCTACTGGCTGATGCCGGTGCGCTGCGGGGGTTGGCCGGTGATCGGCATCGGGCGCGCTGGGAAGTGGCGGGGGTGCAAAAGCAGCTTGGCCTGTTTGCCGGCCTGCCCAGTCAGGAGGAGGGCGCTGTGTCGCTGCCCAAACCCACGGTGGGCGAGGACCTGCTGGCCGATTACAACAGTCTGGGCACCACCTTGGGGCCGCATCCGCTGGCGTTGTTGCGCGGTGAGTTGAAGGCACGGCGCTGCCGCAGTTCCAAGGAATTGCTGGCGGTCGAGCACGGGCGGCCAGTCAGCGTCGCCGGCCTGGTGACGGGACGGCAGCGACCAGGCACGGCCAGCGGCGTGACCTTCGTCACCCTGGAAGACGAGTTCGGCAACGTCAACGTGGTGGTCTGGCGCGATCTGGCCGAGCGGCAACGCCAGGTGCTGGTCGGCTCACAATTGCTCAAGGTCGATGGGCGCTGGGAAAAAGAGGGCGAAGTGCGCCACCTGATTGCCGGGCGCTTGAGTGACCTGAGCCCACTGTTGGACGGCATCAGCGTGCGCAGTCGGGATTTCCGCTAACGACGCACCCCTGTAGGAGCGAGCTTGCTCGCGATGGGCGCAAGAACACCGCAGTTCATCAGGCACCCCGCATTATCGTTGACGTTTTTCGCGAACAAGCTCGCTCCTGCAGGGGATATGCGCAGCGTACTACTTGGCCACCGGCCAAAACCGCTCCCCACCCCCCGGCGCTTCCGTCCAGGCCTGCAACGAGCGTGTCGGCAGATCGAAGTAATCCCGCGTGCGCGCATAGCCATGCCCGCCCATCCGCCCGATCGCGTCGAGCCCCAGTTGATCGATGTACAGGGTTTTCGGGTCGATCAGTTCATCGCGGACATGGGCCATCAGCACTTCGCCGAAGATGATTTCCCGCGACTGGCCGATGGACAGCGCCATCATCCGGCGACATTCCAGCGCCACCGGCGCTTCGCCGATCCGTGGGCATTTGACCGTGGTGCCGGGAATGGCGGTGAGGCCGGCGGCGGTGAGTTCGTCGAAGCCGGGGGCGAAGGGCACGGCGCAGACGTTCATGGCGTCCACCAGCGCATCACTGACGATGTTGACGGTGAATTCCTGGTTGAGCTGGATGTTGCGCGTGGTGTCCTTGGGGCTCTGGTCGCCGTAGTTTTCCACGCCCAGGGCGAGGATCGGCGGATCGGCCGAGAGTGCATTGAAAAAGCTGAACGGGGCGGCGTTGATCCGGCCTTCACCGTCGACCGTGGTGACCAGGGCAATCGGCCGTGGCACCACGCTGCCGATCAGAATCTTGTATTTGTCTCGCGCACTCAGCGTGCTGAAGTCGAAGCTTTGCATGGGCAGGATTCTCTAAAGAAGTGGATCGATGGCGCTCAGTGGCGCCTGTGCGCTGTAGTCGTCGGCGAACGGGATGGCCGGTTGGAACAAGGTCTTCCAGTCCGGTTGGCCAAAGGCCCGCTCGCTGTGGCTGCGCATCAGTTTTTCGAATTGCTGTTGGGCCTGGCGTTGCAGGATGGAGTAGTCGACACCCTGGACCTGGCCGTCCTGCATCACGCAGCGGCCATCGATGTAACTGGCGATGCAGTCGTCGCCGCGTCCGGCCAGCACCAGGTTCTTTAACGGGTCGAACAGCGGCCCCAGGTGCAGGCCGCGCAGGCTGAACACGGTGATGTCGGCCTTGGCCCCCGGCGCCAGGCGACCGATATCGTCACGCCCCAGTGCCTTGGCGCCGCCGAGGGTGGCGGCGTTGTACAGGTCCAGTGTGCTGGTCAGCGAATGGCCGCCCTCCATCAGTCGAGCGATGTTCAGGCCCTGGCGCATGTTGTCGAGCAAATCCGCTGGCCAGGTGTCGCTGCCCAGGGCGAAGTTGATGCCCTTGGCCCGATAGCGGCCGAAGGCGTTGAGCGCCTCGCCATCCCGGGCAAATACCACAGGGCAATGCACCAGGCTCGCGCCGCCATCCACCAGCCGCTGCAGGTCGTCATCGCCCTGGGTGTAGATGCCGTGGGGCAGCAGGCTGCGCGGATTCAAAAGCCCAAGCTGCTGCAACCAGCCCAGCGGTGACGCGCCTCGCAGTTGTTCGACCATCGCCACTTCGCCGAGCCCCTGGCAACAATGCAAACGCATCGGTGCGTTCAGCTCGCGGCTCAGCGCCGCGGTGCGTTGCAGCAGCGCCGGCGTGCAGGTCTGGATGCGGTCCGGCAACAGCGCACCACGAATCAGGCCGTCGTTCGCGCCGTCGAAATCCCGGAAAAACCGTTCCGCCGCATCGAGTCCGGCCAGGCCCCGGGCTTCATCCCAGTGATGCGCCAACGTGCCGTCGGCCTGCCAGTAACTCATGCCGCTCATGTAGCAAGGGCCGAGATACGTGCGCAGTCCCAATTCGCTTGCCACACCGGCCACCGCCGCAAACTCGTCGTAGGTCTCCGCCCATTGGCGGTAGTACATCGAGGTGATCGGCATGGCGGTGGTGATGCCGTTGCGGATCAGTTGGGTGAAGGCGTAGCGATACTTGAAGACTTCTTCTTCAGGGCTGTAGCTCTCCCGTGGTCCGCGCGCCAGATAGTCCGCCGACCACATCCGGCCCATGTCGCGCTCGTCGCCGTTGTCCAGGGTCAGGACCGTCGAGTCGAGATCGCCCAAGGCATCCAGATCGATGAAACCGGGGCCGATCAGCGCATTGCCGTAGTCGATCCATTGACCCACCGGCCCCGGATAACCGCGCCCGACAAACACAATGCGCGAGCCTTCGAACACCACTTCGCCATCGCGCCACAGCACGTGTTGCGTGCCGTCGAAGCCGACCACGCAACTGGCTCGAAGCCCGATGCGATTCACAAACGACTGTCCAGCAGGCGACCGCCCGAAGCGATCAACTGCCCGCCGCGATAAACCTGGCGAACCGGCCGCGAAACCACGGCTTCACCCAGGGTCTGCACCGGCATTAACAGAAAGTCCGCCGGCCCGCCCAGCGCCAGCTCATAGTCCGTAGCGCCCAGTGCTCGCGCGCCATTCACCGTCGCCGCTTCGAACGCCGCCGCCAGTTCATCGTCCTTGTTCAGGTCGAAACGAAATGCCAGCAACATTGCTCGCTCCAGCATGTCGCCGTTGCCCATGGGCGACCAGGCGTCGCGAATGCCGTCGGAACCCAGGCAGACATTCACCCCGGCTTCGCGCAGGGCCAGGAATGGCGGCACCGCGCAATCGGCCGGTGCCGAGCTCATCAACGAAATACCCAGCGCCGCGAGGCGTTCGGCGACGGGTTTGACCTGGCTCCACGGCAGCATGCCGAGGCAGTAGGCATGACTGATCATCACCCGGCCCTGACGCCCGAAGTGTTCGGTGTAGTCGGCGATCAGCGCGATTTGCCACAGACCCAACTCACCCTTGTCGTGCAAGTGAATGTCCACGCCACGGTCGAACTCGCTGGCCAGTTTGAACACGAAGTCGAGTTGGGCGATGGGGTCGTTGTCGATGCCACACGGGTCGAGGCCGCCGACGTTCTCCACGCCCAGGGCCATGGCTTTGCGCATCAGTTCGGCGGTGCCGGGGCGGCTGATCAGGCCGGTTTGCGGGAACACCACCAGTTGCAGGTCGATCAGGTCGCGGTACTTTTCCTGCAGTTGCTGCATGGCTTCGACGTGGCGCAGGCCGAACTCCGGGTCGATGTCGACGTGGCAGCGCATGGTCAGCGAGCCACGGGCGATGCAGTTTTCCAGCAGGGCTCCGGCCCGTTGCGCGATGGGGGTTTGGACTTCACGCAGGATCCGCCGTTCGTTGGCGATGTAGTCCTTGAGGGTCGGGCCGGCGCTGTTGGGGCGCCACGGCTGGCCCCAGAGGGTTTTGTCCAGGTGCACATGGCTTTCCACCAGGGCCGGGGTCAGCAGTTGGTTTTGGCCATCGAGGTCGGTGGCGAGTAATTCAGTGGTCGAGGCCGGGCGACGTTGGGTGAACCGGCCGTTTTCGATCAGCAGGTCTTCGGCGGGGGTGCCGTAGGGGCGCACATTGCGCAGCCAGCGGGGTTGATTCATTGCAAACCTCAAGTTGTATGTTGTCAGGGCCGGCCTATTCGCGAGCAGGCTCGCTCCCACATGTGGAATGCGTCACCAGTGGGAGCGAGCCTGCTCGCGATGGCCGCGACTCGGTCTCAAGTCAGGCAATCAGCCCTTGAGCTTCGCCCAGATGCGGTCCTGCAGCTCTCGCGCCTTGTTGCTGCACTCTTTCTCGGGGCGTAGGCGCGAGGCGAATTCGTCGGGCATGTTGATGGCGTCCATCACCCGCCATTTGGCGTCGATCAACGTGTCGCTCTGGATGCCGTTGGCATAGGCGATGGCGTTGGACACGGCGGCGGCGTTTTCCGGCTTCATCATCCAGTCGATGAAGATCTTCGCGTTGCCGGGGTGCGGGGCGCTTTTCGGCACGGCGAAGTTGTCCCGGAACATCGCCAGGCCTTCGCGCGGGTAGACGTACTTGATGGTGCTCTTCTGCAGCGTGGCGCGGGCGGTGGAGCCGTTCCAGTTCTGCATCATGATCACTTCACCGGAGGCCATGCGGTCGACGGTGTTGTCCGAGCTGTACATCTTCAGGAACGGTTTCTGTTTTTGCAGCAGTTCGAGGATGCGCTTGGCGTCCTGCGGGTTTTCGCTGCATTCGTCGACGTTCAGGTAATGGCTGGCGGCATTGATCACGCTGCTGGAGGTGTCGAGTGCGGCGAGCTGGCCTTGCAGTTCCTTGCGCGGTTCGAAGAACTCTTTCCACGAGTCGTCGAGTTTGCCGCCCGGCACCCGCGCACTGTCATAGGAAAACCCGGTACTGCCCCACAGGTACGGTGCCGAGAATTTGCGGCCGGGGTCGAAACTCGGGTCGCGGAATGCCGGCTTCACGTATTGGAAATTGGGCAGGGTCGAGGCGTCGATTTCCAGCAGCAGGTTCTGGTTGATCAGGGTGCGCATGATCGACTGTGACGGCACGATCACGTCATACGCCGCGCCCCCGGCCTGCAATTTGGCCAGCAGGGTTTCGTTGCTGTCGTAGCCGTCCATGGTGACCTTGATCCCGGTCTCCTTTTCGAACTTGGCCAGCAGGTCGACCGGGTAGTAGTCGGTCCAGTTATAGAAGAACAGTTCCTTGGGCTCGGCGGCGTGTGCACTGAAAGCGGTGAAGCAACTCAAGGCCAGACTGGCAACGGCGAAACGCATGCTTTTCACTTTTTTGTTCATAAAAACAGGCTCCAGGCTCATTGTTGTTTACCGCGCTGTCCCAGCCAGAAGGCCAGCACCACCAGCACGATGGAAATCACCAGCATCAGGGTCGAAATCGCGTTGATCTCCGGCGTCACGCCGGCCTTGATCGCGGAGAAGATGTACACCGGCAGGGTGGTCGAACCCGGCCCGGCGACGAAGAAGGTCATGATGAAATCGTCGAGGCTGACCACGAACGCCAGCACCGAACCGGACAACACCGCCGGCCACAGCAGCGGCAAGGTCACCCGGCGAAACACCTGCCACGGGTTGGCGTACAGATCGTTCGCCGCTTCCAGCAGGCTCTTGTCCAGGTCATTGAGCCGCGCGCGGATCGGCAGGTACGCGAAGGGAATGCAGAAGCCGACGTGCGCGATGATCACTGTCAGCAAACCGAGCTTGATCCCCAGTGCCATGAACAGCAACAAGGTGGCGACCGCCGTGACGATCTCCGGCAGGATCAGCGGCAGGTTGATCCCGCCCTCGACCATTTTCTGTCCGTAGAACGGCCGGTAGGTGGCCAGCGCCGCGAGCAGGGCAATGGCCGTGGCGCAGACCGTGGCGATGCTGGCGACAATGATCGAGTTCAGCGCCGCCGTCTGGATCGACGGGTTGGCCAGAATCCGCCCGTACCAGGCGAAGGAGAACTCGGTCCACACCGTGGCCGAGCGGTTGGCGTTGAAGCTGTAGGCAATCAACACCAGGATCGGCAGGTACAGATAAGCCAGCATCAACAGATTGACTTCACGGGTCAGGGGCAGTTTTTTCAGGTGCAGGGCGATCATGCTTCGGCTCCCCGACGCAGGGTCTTGGTGGCATTGCGGCTATAGAGGGCGTACAGCACCAGGGACAGCATCATGATCCCCAGCAACAGGAACGACAGCGAACTGCCCAGCGGCCAATTGCGCGCGGTGCCGAACTGTTGCTGGATCAGGTTGCCGATCATCAGCGTCTTGCCGCCGCCGAGAATCGCCGGGGTAATGAACGCGCCGAGGCTCGGCACGAACACCAGCAGGGAACCGGCAATCACCCCCGGCATCGACAGCGGCAAAATAATCCGCTTCAGCGCGTGCCAGCGATTGGCTCCCAGGTCATAGGCGGCTTCCACCAGGCGCCAGTCGAGTTTCTCCAGGGTCGAGTAGATCGGCAGGATCATGAACGGCAGAAAGCTGTAGACCAGCCCGACGCTGACTGCGAAGTCGTTGTAGAGCAGGGTGATGCCGCCGGCCTGGGGGAACAGCGCATTGAGGGTTTGGGCGACCCAGCCCTGTTCGCGCAGGATGATCAGCCAGGCGTAGTTGCGGATCAGCAGGTTGGTCCAGAACGGGATGGTGATCAGCAAGACCATCAGGTTGCGCCGGCGCGGTGTCAGGCTCGACATCCACAAGGCCACCGGAAAGCCAAAGAGGAAGCACAACACGGTCGTGCCACCGGCCTGGAACACCGAGCGCAACAACGCTTGGGCGTAGACCCAGTTCAGCTCCAGTTCGCCGTCGAAACCTTCCTGGAAAAACAGCTGCACGTAGCTTTGCAGTTGCCAGTTGGCCTGCCAGTCGACGCCGCCATACACGTTGCGCGGCAACAGGCTGATGTAGCCCATGATGCCCAGCGGGATGGCGATCAGGGCCAGCAGGGTCAGAACCACCGGGCTGAGCAACAGCGCGCGGTTGAGGGCGGGAGAAGTGCTGCTGACGCTCATTTCAGGCCTCCATCAGCAAACAGGCGTGGGGCGGCAGGTTGACCGCGACGCGATCGCCCACCACCCGCCCGCGATTCAGGCCTTCGTTGTTCTCGCGCAGCATGACCTTGATGTCGTTGTTCAAGCGGCACTGATAGAGGGTCGCGGTGCCGACATACAACACCGCCTCGATCACCCCGCGCAGGTGATGCGGTTGCGTCGGATCGACCAGTTGCGAACGCTCCGGACGGAACGCCAGTTGCACGCTGGAGCCATCGAAGCCTTGGGCCGGGCAAGGGATTTCCACCGGCATGCCATTGGGCACGAAGAGTTTTTCGTTCTGCTGGCCGCGCTTGAGGTGGCCGGGCAGGAAGTTGATGTCGCCGATGAACTGCGCGACAAACTGATGTTGCGGCCGTTCGTAGATGTCATTGGGGGTGCCGATCTGCAGGATCTTGCCGGCGGACATCACCGCAATACGATCGGACAGGGTCAGCGCTTCTTCCTGGTCGTGGGTGACGAAAATGAAGGTGATCCCGGCTTCCTTCTGCACGCGCTTGAGTTCGACCTGCATTTCCTTGCGCAGCTTGAGGTCCAGGGCCGACAGCGGTTCGTCGAGCAACAACACTTTCGGTTTCGGCGCCAGGGCCCGGGCCAGAGCCACGCGCTGTTGCTGGCCACCGGACAATTCCGCCGGTTTGCGCTTGGCCAGGTGCTGCATTTGCACCAGCGCGAGCATTTCGTCGACCCGCTGCGCGATCTGCTTGTGATCAAGACCCTGCATCTCAAGGCCGAAGGCGATATTCTGCGCAACACTCATGTGCGGAAACAGCGCGTAGCTCTGGAAAACCGTGTTGACCCGGCGCTTGAACGGCGGCAAGTCATTGACCGGTTCGCCCGCGAGGCGAATTTCGCCGTCGCTGACGTGTTCGAAGCCGGCGATGGTGCGCAGCAGGGTGGTTTTGCCACAGCCGGAAGGGCCGAGCAGGGTGAAGAACTCGTTATCGGCAATGTCGACTGAAACGTTGTCGAGGGCTGGAGCCAGCCCCGGATCGTCGGAATACCGTTTAAAGACGTTACGCACTTCGATTGCAACTGGGCGACCCATAATGGTGCATTCCTCTAATTATTGTATGCAAAATCTGGATGCAATTTAGAAATACCCGGATTAACCTGCTCGTGCAACCCCCTTTTGAAAGGCTGTTCATTCGCCTGGGGCTGATTGCATGGCGCTGAAGGAGTGATCGAATGGCGGAAAAGAAACTGGAAACCACGGTCGACCGTGTCTACCAAGGGGTTTACGAGGCGATCAGCAAGCGCACCTTGCGTCCCGGGATGAAGCTGGGCGAGTCCTCGCTGGCCGAACTTTTCAATGTCAGCCGCACGTCGGTTCGTGCCGCGCTCAAGCAGCTGGAAGCCGATGGCCTGGTCACCACAGAGCCCAATAAAGGTGCGTCGGTATCGTTACCAAGCGACGAAGAGATCCGTTCGCTGTTCGAGACCCGGCGTTTGATCGAAATCGGCATCGTCAGCGAACTGTGCCGTCGCCGCGATACCGCCGTGACCCAGGATTTGCGCGATCACTTGCTGCTGGAGGACGAGGCGCATCAAAGTGGCGATCACGAGCGCTTGATCCATTTGCTTGGCGAGTTCCACATCAAACTGGCCCGCAGCCTGAACAACCCGGTGTTGCTGGACTGGTTCCAGAAACTGATCTCCCGCGCCTCGCTGTACGCCGCCGCGCTGGATGACGATAGCCACGAAGCCTGTCGCGATGACGAACACCTGCGGTTGATCGAGTACATCGAAGCCGGCAACCAGAGCGCGGCGATCGAACTGACCTGCATGCATTTGAACGGCATCGAGAAGGCGATACTGGATGTGGCCGCTACGTTGAAAACCGGTTATCACCCGCTTAAACACCTGATCGAGGTGTAATCATCCGGTCTGAAACTGCTCATGCACCCACATGGATTTTTTGCCAGCCACAGGTTTTGGTCGTTCAAGATGGATCGCGAGAATTAGCTATACCTCTATGAAACCAATGGCATCCGTGATGCTCGAAACAAACGGGTGTGATTTTCTGGATAAGGCCAACCGATGCAGTTTCTAGAGGATAGCCACGGGTGTGCCGGCTGGAGCGGCGAAATGGCCGGGCGCATTCGTGCGTTCGACTGGAGCCGGACCGAGCTGGGCAACATCGATACCTGGCCCAAGAGCCTGAGCGGCTCGGTGCAGCTGATGCTTGCCTCGCCACTGCCGATGGTGATGCTCTGGGGGCGGCCCGGCTACATGATCTATAACGATGCCTATTCGGAGTTTGCCGGCGGGCGTCATCCTTATCTGTTGGGTTCTCCGGTCGAGCTGGGCTGGCCGGAAGTCGCCGAATTCAATCGACATGTCGTCGATACCTGCCTGGCCGGCGGTACCTTGTCCTACCGCAATAAAGAATTGGTACTGCTCAGGAGCGGCATCCCGGAAGACGTGTGGATGGACCTCTATTACAGCCCGGTCGCCGATGATGACGGCCAGCCCGCCGGGGTCATGGCGATGGTCGTCGAGACCACCGAGCGGGTGATTTCCGAACGCCGTCGCCAGACCGCCGAAGATGCCTATCGCGCCGACAACGAACGGGTACGCCTGGCGTTGAATGCCGGCGCCTTGCTGGGTTCGTTTGTCTGGGACGTGAAGAGCAATGTGCTGAGCGGCGATGAGCGTTTCGCCCGCACCTTTTCCTATCCCGCCGAACAGCTGCTGGACAACCTGCCACAAGACATCGCTGAAGCGCATATCCACCGTGACGACCTCGGTTGGCTGCAGGAACAGGTCCGGCAATCGATGGCGACGGGCGAACCCTTCAATGCCGAATATCGGGTCATCCGCCCTGATGGCAGCTATCTGTGGGTACTCGCCAGTGGCTGTTGCGAGTTCAATGAACAGGGCGAGCCGTTTCGTTTCCCCGGGGTGTTGATCGACATTCATGAACGCAAGATCGCCGAAGAGTCCTTGCTCAGGTTCACCCGCAACCTGGAGCAACGCGTGGCCGATGAAGTCGAGGCACGGCTGGCGGCGGAAGAACAATTGCGCCAATCACAGAAGCTCGAAGCCATCGGCGGCCTGACCGGCGGCGTGGCCCACGACTTCAACAATCTGTTGCAGGTGATCGCCGGCAACCTGCACTTGCTGGCCCGGCATGAGCCGAATAACGCCAATGTCCAGCGCCGGGTTGCGGCGTCGATTGCCGCCGTCGAACGCGGGGCGAAACTGTCTTCGCAATTGCTCGCGTTTGCCCGTCGCCAGCCCTTGTCCCCAGCCATTTATACGCCTGAGCAGATTTTCGATGGCCTGGGTGAGCTGTTGCAGCGTGCGTTGGGTGAAACCTTCCAGGTGCAAATGCGTGCGCCCGCCAACCTTTGGCAGGTGTTCGTCGATCGCAATCAACTGGAAAATGCCATTCTCAATCTGGCCATCAATGCCCGTGACGCCATGAAGGGTGAGGGCATCATCGACCTGAGCGCAGAAAACATCCGCCTTGATCGCGCCTTTTGCACAGGCAAGGGTATTGTCGCCGGCGACTATGTACGGGTATCGGTGGCCGACACCGGTGCGGGCATGCCACCGCAGGTGCTCGCCCAGGCGTTCGAACCGTTCTTCACCACCAAACCGGATGGCCAAGGGACAGGGCTTGGCTTGAGCATGGTGTTCGGTTTCGTCAAACAGAGCGGCGGACACATCGAGATGTCCAGTGTCGTCGGCGAAGGTACCCGGGTGCAGCTGTACTTCCCGCGCAGCCTGCGCACGGCGGGCAATGAAACAAGCACTCCTGAAGTGCAGCAGCGGGGCGGGCACGAGCGGATTCTGGTGGTTGAGGACAATGAAGCGGTGCGCATTTCGACGGTGGAGTTGTTGCGCGAGGAGGGCTATCAGGTGCTGACGGCCGGCAATGCCGATATCGCCATGCAGATGTTGCTGGAAGGCGTCGCGGTGGACCTGATTTTCACCGATGTGGTCATGCCGGGCCTGATCAAGAGCTCGGATCTCGCGGCGTGGGCCAAGGTGCAGAATCCGCCCGTGACGGTGCTGTTCACCTCGGGGCATACCCGTGACATTATCTCGCGCAACCACCAACTCAGCCCGGATACCCATTTGCTGGGCAAGCCCTACGGCCCCGACGCGCTGACCCGCATGATTCGTACGGTGCTCAACCGTTGACCCAAAAACCTGTAGGCGCTGGCTTGTCGGGTCGCCGCATCGCAGCGATCGCGTCAGGTCGGTCGCCTCTTTATTGACTGCAAGCCAGCTCACAGTAATTTGAATTTTTCAGATATCCAATCAAGGCGACCTGATGACCTCGAACCGCACCTCCACTCCAACCTCCGGCATGGTCAAGGTACGCGGTGCCCGGGAACACAACCTCAAGAACGTCGATGTCGATATTCCCCGCGATGCCCTGGTGGTGTTCACCGGGGTGTCCGGTTCGGGAAAATCGTCGCTGGCGTTTTCGACCCTCTACGCTGAAGCGCAGCGGCGCTATTTCGAATCCGTCGCCCCTTATGCGCGGCGCCTGATCGATCAGGTCGGCGTCCCGGATGTGGACTCCATCGAAGGCTTGCCGCCGGCCGTGGCCCTGCAGCAGCAACGGGGCACGCCAAGCACGCGTTCTTCGGTGGGCAGCGTGACGACGTTGTCGAGCCTGATCCGCATGCTCTATTCCCGCGCCGGCAGTTACCCGCCGGGCCAGCCGATGCTGTATGCCGAAGATTTTTCGCCCAATACGCCCCAGGGTGCCTGTCCGGAATGTCACGGCCTGGGCCGGGTGTATGAAGTCACCGAGGCGCTGATGGTCCCGGACCCGAGCCTGACCATCCGCCAGCGCGCCGTCGCCTCGTGGCCCCTGGCCTGGCAGGGCCAGAACCTGCGGGACATTCTGGTGACCATGGGCTACGACGTCGATATTCCCTGGCGTGACCTGCCGAAAAAACAGCGCGACTGGATTCTGTTCACCGAGGAAACCCCGACGGTGCCGGTGTATGCCGGCCTCACTCCGGAAGAAACCCGGGTCGCCCTCAAGCGCAAGAAGGAACCGAGTTACCAGGGCACCTTCACCGGCGCGCGTCGCTACATCCTGCACACCTTCACCCACTCGCAGAGTGCGCTGATGAAAAAGCGTGTCTCGCAGTTCATGCTCGGCAGCCCGTGCCCGTTGTGCGAGGGCAAGCGGCTCAAACGCGAGGCGCTGTCGGTGACCTTTGCCGGCTACGACATCGGCGCACTGTCACAGATGCCGTTGTTGCAAGTCGCTGAGGTGCTGAAGCCGGTGGCGGCCCAGCATTACCTGGAGGAGGGTGATGAAGCGGGCGAGGTGCTGAGCCACAGCCAGACCCGCGAGGCCCGTGAACAGCGCGTGGCCCACGGCGCCAGCGGCCATGCGAACGCCCCCGATGTACGCCATACGCCGAACCTGTCGGTGGAGAAACGCCTGGCCGCGCAACGGATCGCCCAGGATTTGCTGGAACGGGTCAGTACCCTGACCGACCTTGGCCTCGGTTACCTGGCGCTGGAGCGCAGCACGCCGACGCTGTCATCGGGTGAGTTGCAGCGTCTGCGCCTGGCGACGCAGTTGGGCTCGCAGTTGTTCGGCGTGATCTACGTGCTGGATGAACCCTCGGCGGGCCTGCATCCGGCGGATGGCGAGGCGCTGTTCGACGCCCTGCAACGCTTGAAGGCCGCCGGCAATACCTTGTTCGTGGTCGAGCACGATCTGCAAACCATGCAGCGTGCCGACTGGTTGATCGACGTCGGCCCGGCGGCGGGGGAGCATGGCGGGCGGGTGCTGTACAGCGGTCCACCGGCCGGACTGGCTGACGTGGCCGAGTCGCAAACCCGCGCCTACCTGTTTGCCGAGCACGCCAGCCAAACCCGTACCAGCCGCAAGGCCCGGGATTGGCTACGCCTGGAAGGCATTACCCGCAACAACCTGAACAACCTCGATGTCGAGTTTCCATTGGGATGTTTCACCGCGGTGACCGGCGTTTCCGGTTCGGGCAAGTCGAGCCTGGTCAGCCAGGCATTGCTGGAACTGGTCGGCGCGCACCTCGGGCGTCCGGCCACCGACAGCGAGCCCCAGGAGTTGAATCTGGAGGACGACACGCCGCAGGTCAGCGGTGGCCAGGTCACGGCGGGGCTGGCGTCGATCAAGCGTCTGGTGCAAGTCGATCAGAAGCCCATCGGTCGCACACCGCGCTCCAACCTGGCGACCTACACCGGGCTGTTCGACAACGTGCGCAAACTCTACGCTGCCACGCCCGAGGCGCAAGCGGCGGGTTATGACGCCGGGCAGTTTTCCTTCAACGTTGCCAAGGGCCGTTGCCCGACCTGTGAAGGCGAGGGTTTTGTCAGCGTTGAGTTGCTGTTCATGCCCAGCGTCTATGCACCGTGCCCGACCTGCCACGGTGACCGCTACAACCCTGAGACGCTGGCGATCACCTGGCAGGGCCGCAACATTGCGCAGGTCCTGCAATTGACGGTGGATGAGGCGGTCGACGTGTTCGCCGGGCAAGCGGCTATCCGCCGCTCGCTGGAGGTGCTGCGCGACATCGGCCTGGGCTATTTGCGCCTCGGTCAACCGGCGACGGAGCTGTCCGGCGGCGAAGCCCAGCGCATCAAGCTGGCCACCGAACTGCAACGCAACCAGCGCGGCGCCACGCTCTATGTGCTCGACGAACCCACCACCGGACTGCACCCACGGGACGTCGATCGCTTGCTGGAGCAATTGAACAACCTGGTGACGGCGGGGCACACGGTGATTGTCGTCGAGCACGAAATGCGCGTGGTGGCGCAGAGTGACTGGGTGATCGATATCGGCCCCGGGGCGGGGGATCAGGGCGGCAAGGTGGTCGTGGCGGGGACGCCGCAGAAAGTCGCCAAGAGCAAGAAGAGCCGGACTGCGCCGTTTTTGGCCCGGGTGCTTGGCGCGGTGTGAATGGTCGGTGGCAGCTCATGCCTGTGTTTCTTGTGCCGAATCGGAGAACGGATGGAACGCCGCCCGCGAGATGGCTTCGAACCTGTATGGCCGGGCTGTTCCAGCCCCGCAATGACAGCGACGAACGAGGTCATCATGAGCGATGAAAAGGGTCCGGAGGACGACGCGATAACGGCCGAGCCGGAAAGCGCCGACAAATCGGTCGACCAGAAAAACCTTCACAGCGATAACGACAATGAGTTCAGTCCGGGTTTCAAGCCCGATCCGGATCGACCAAAGCCGGGTGATGAGACCGACGCCGACATTGATACCGATGGCGGTTAGGTTGAATGCAACGAGGCCGCATCCCTTGATGCGGCCTTTTTGTACATGAGGTGGTTATTTGCTTGGGTGCGCAGCCTGGAGTTTTTTCGCCATATCCAGGTGTTTTTCCAGCCCCGGCAGCATTTTTTGCGCGAAGCCTTTGAGTTCCACCGCGCCTGTGGTCTTGTCGTCGGTGACCGTGTTGGCCTCTTTCTTGAACAACTCGATGGTCTGTTCGTGGGCCTTGACCTGGTTGTTGGCATACGCCGCGTCGAAGGACTCATCGCGCATGTCGAGGATTTTTTCCTTGGCCTGGTTGGTCAGTGTCGTGCTGTCCGGCACCTTGATGTCATTCTTTTTCGCAATGGCCGCCAGTTCGTCATTGGCCTTGGAATGATCGGTGATCATCATGTTGGCGAAGGCCTTGATGTCGGCCGAGCTGCTTTTTTCAAGGGCCAGCTTGCTGGCTTCGATCTCTGCGATGCCACCTGCGGCGGCGTGATCGACAAAGTCGTTGGAAGTCGCGGCGAAGGCCGTGCCCATGCCGGTGCTCAAGGCGACGGCCAGAGTGAGGTGGCGCAGGTTGAATCCGTCCATAGGTGCATCTCCACGCAATTTTCATGGGTGATCGGGATGATCGTTAAGCTGTGGAGGCTGGCAGGCGGGAAAAGGTTTTATTGCATTGGCCAAAGGACGACGAACGGACACCGCCGGTCTGACAGGTGGTCGACAGAACCGGTCAACCAAGGCCATTCTGATAGTTGGCGAGCGCAATCAGTCGCGTTTGCTGCCGATTAACAAACGGAGGTGTTCCATGCCGGTGCCACACGACCTTTATCAGGATCTGAAACGCTCAAAGGAAGAAATCCAGCACAAACGCACCAAGGATCCGTTATTGGATTCGCTGCTTAACAAGTATTCGCAGGCCGATGCCGAAGTGGTCAAGGCAGAACAGGCCAAGTCCAGTGATGACGCAGTGAAGAAGCTCAAGGAGACGCGCCTGATGGTCAAGGACAAGATCGTCAAACAACTCGAGTCGCCGTCCTGAAAGATCCCGTGAGCCGCCGACGACCGGTGGCTGAACAATTGGAACGGCGCTAACGACCGGCACCTCGAATGATCAGAGACCGTCATTACGGCGACAGACGAGGTGCCCCCATGACTCATCCAAAATTCCCCAGCGAAGAACAGGGTGGCTTCGATCCCATCCCCACCCATCCCGAGCCTTTGAGCCCGGGGCGCAATACCGTCGATCCTGAAGAAGAGCCCGGCCTCGACGAAGTGCCGGATGATGAGGCAGGCAAACCGCCGAAAAGGCGCGAGGGTATTGACCTGGATTCCGATTGACTCATATCCCTGTGGGAGCGGGCGTGCCCGCTGCTGCAATGTGATTGCGTTGTTATTGCAGCGCCGCGCTCAGCGGCAAACGCACCATGTGTTTTGCCTTCAGCGAGCCGAAATACAGCCAGTCGCCATATTCGCGCGCGGTCGTGATCGGTGAGTAGTTGCCGCTGCTGCTGTCCTGCAGGTTGGCAATGACCCTGCCTTCGACATCGAGCCCGAGAACGAAGGCGCGTTTCTCCACCGGTTTGGGCAGCACGGTCATGGCGCGGGCGATCACCTTGCGTATGAACGGATGGGCCGCCGTGGCGTCGAGCAAGGCGTTGCGCGGTGCGTACAGCGCCACCCAGAAACGGTCGTGACCATTGAACGCCAGGTTGTCGGGCAGGCCTGGCAAGTTGTCGATGAACAGATCGTGGGTGCCTGCTTTGGGGCCGCTCAACCAGTAGC
Source organism: Pseudomonas sp. MIL9 (assembly GCF_016887925.1). NCBI lineage: Bacteria > Pseudomonadati > Pseudomonadota > Gammaproteobacteria > Pseudomonadales > Pseudomonadaceae > Pseudomonas > Pseudomonas sp. MIL9. Next base: position 273,256 of record NZ_JAFEHE010000001.1, read on the forward strand.
GGCTGATGCGATAGGCACCGGTTTCATTGACCAGCACATAGGCATCGTCCGGTCCGAGCGTCACGCCGTTGGCAAATTCCAGCTTGTCCAGCAGTACCGAGGTTTTGCCGGTCTGGAAGTCATAACGCAACAAGCGACCATCGCCACCGTGTTCGATGATTGCCTCGCCATCCTTGCCGTAGCCGAAGCGGCTGGAGGCATCGCTGAAGTAGGCATAGTGCCCCGGCTTGTCGATGGCGACGTCGTCGGTGAAACCGAAGGGTAGGCCGTTGGCCTCTGTCGCCAAGGCCACCAGGCGACCTTGGCCGTCCAGCGACAGCAAACCCTTGACCGCATCAGCGATCACCAGCAAGCCGTTGGGGTGGCGCGCCAGGCCCAAGGGCCGGCCACCGGTATCGGCCAGGACCTTGGTGACCTTGCCGTCAAGGCTCGTGCGGATCACCCGGCCGTCCTGCAAACCGGTGATCAGCGTATCGCCTTCCAGCAGCAATGCTTCGGGGCCATCGATGTCCGCGGCGCCAACAGACTCCACGCCCTTGAGGCGCTGATTGTCGGCATAGGTGCCACTGGTGAGCGATGGCGCGGGAGCTGGCGTCCAGGCCACGGGTTTGACCCTGGTTGGCATCAGCAGCAAGAAGCCAGCAACGACAATGACCACCAGCAGCAAGCCATGGCGAAAGCGGACCGGGCGACTCACGCGCGGACTTCCGACAGGGCCAGGTGTTTTTCCGCCATCTCGCGCAGCGCCAGCATCGAGGCCGCCGACTCACGATCGATGCGGCGCTTGAGCAACAACCGATTGGCAAGGCGCATCGCCAGGCCACTGAACTGATACTCCAGCGTGCGCACAAACCGCGTGCCGTCGCCTGCGGCTTCACATTCGTAAGTCAGTACCAGCGACAGTCCATGGTCGCCGAGCGCCTGGGCACGCCAGCGCAAGCCAGGCAGGTATTCATCGACGACCCAACGCAAATGCCCGTCGCGCCCACCGGCGCGAATGTCTTCCTCGAACCGCGCGCCGGCGTGCAGCGGGCCCTTTTGTCCGTTGATCCTGAGGGACGATGGATGCCACTGCGGCCAGTGGCTCACGTTGCTGGCGTACGCCAGCACGGCAAAGGGCGTTCCGGCGATCTCGATCTGATGCTGCATGCGGGTCATGGGCGTGCTCGTCGGCTGTGGGATTGCCGGCTCCGGCTCCCAGTAGAGGGTGCCGAACAGGTAATCCATCAATGGAAAAACGATGTTGAAGTTACGTTCCTGCATCAACTCACGGCGGTGATGCAGCTCATGCAGGCGCCGCATCTGGCGGACCCAAGGCAGGCGCGTCAGCGGGTTGTGCGGCGGTAGATGCTCGCAGGCATGGAACACTTCATAGGCCAGGTAACCGAGGACCAGGAAACCGCCGACCAGCCCGGCAACGTTGACGTCCACTTGCATGAGCAGCCACCAGAGGGGCAGGGTGATGAGCAAGGTGTGCAACACGATCAGCCAGGCCGGAAACAGAATCACCCGCCAGTCACGGGCGCTGTCATAAGTCATGTGGCCCGGCGCGAAAAAACTGTGATGGTCGCCGCTATGGCGGGCATAGAACAATCGCGCGTAACTTTTTTTCTGATGGCCCAGGTGCCGATGCACGCAGTACACGCCGAAGTTGAAGAACAACAAGGTCAGAGGCACCGCCAGCCATTCTGTCGGTTGCACCTGGTGCACAGTGCTCCAGAAAACGGCCATGGCGAACACGCCGAACAGCAGCACGAAGGTGCCGTGAAGCCAGGGGTTGTAGCGCGGATGGATGTTGGCGCGGTAGCGGCTGCGGAATGCTTCGGTGGTCTGCCTCACTGCAATCACCTGTCGTTATCGTTATCTCCAGCAGCGTAGACGATCCCGGCGTATTGGCTGGAGAACCTCGATGACACAAGTGCCACGATCCGGTGCAAGGCGTATTCAGGTCAACGGGTTCCAGCGTTGCGACCAGTCTTCATCGGACTGGATGACGTCGCGCAGCAGGTCGAAGGCTCTTTGCAAGGTCGGCGAGTCGCGGTCGCGGGAGTAAACCAGATAGGTCGGGTAACTGAACTCCGGTGCTTTCGGGACTTGTTCCAGTACACCGCTTTCCAGGTAACTGCGCACGACACGGGTGCGGAAATAGCCGCTGCCGCCGTTTTCCAGAATGTATTGCAGGCCCAGCGGGCCGAGATTGAAACTCAGGGCGGCTTTGGCTTTTTCCGGCAGCGCGGCATCGTGCCGGCGCCGGAAGTCCTGGCCCCAGTCAATGTAGACGTAAGGTTCGGCACGACCGGGCAGGCGCACAAGGACGAGCTTTTCCTCCAGCACCTGCTCGACCTGAAGCCGCGGCCAGTACTCGGGCTGATAGACCAGCGCCGCGTCCAGTACCCCCAGTTCCAACTGGCGCAACAGGTTTTCGCCGTCGCGGATTTCCATGCGCAGGGCGTGGCTGGGGATTTTCTCGCGCAACTCGCCGGCCCAGCTGAGCATCAACGGGTTGCACAGACTGACCTCGCCGCCGATGTGCAATACATCGCGGTAACCCTCGGGCAACGGCAAGTCCCGCCGTGCGGCCTCCCAGGTTTCCACCAGTTGATTGGCATACACCACGAAGGCTTCGCCGTTTGGCGTGAGGCGGGCACCGGCGCGGTTGCGCACGAACAGGATACTGCCCAGCTGGCTTTCGAGTTTTTGTACCCGTGCGGTGATCGCGGTCTGGGTGACGTGGAGCTTCTCGGCCGCTGCGGCAAGGCTGCCGTGGCGGACGATTTCCAGAAAGGTGCGGGCGAGATCGATGTCCATGGTGTGGTCGGTTCGAGAGGTGCACGCATTGTAAGAGTCTCGGTGGTCCGCCGATACCCTGGACTGATCCCTGCCATAAGAGGCGCAATTTGTGGGAGCGAGCCTGCTCGCGAAGGCGTCGTGTCAGCCGACATCAATGTTCAATGACACATTGCTTTCGCGAGCAGGCTCGCTCCCACCAATTGGATTGGTGGTGTTGGCGAGATCGTTGTTTAAAACGCAAAACACGAACAGCCAAACGCTCCCCAGAACCCACGGAAGTCACTGACCGGCGCATTCGACAGGCGCGCACGTTCGTGACTGTGCGCATGTACCGCGCACGCGCCGACACACTGATGGACCTGTGCCGTCAGCGGCGCCAGCGGCTTCCAGTGACCAGGCACCTTGGCCACCGGTGACCATTCGGGCACCACGGGGATTGGTGGCGGCCCGAGCTTCTCGAATTCGACGCTGCCGTACACGATCTTGCCGTCGACGATGGTCAGCACCGCTTCGATGCCTTTGATGCCTTCGTCCTCGATGTGGAAATAGTCCGCCGACAGCGCAATCAGGTCCGCCAATTGCCCGACCTTGATCTGGCCTTTCTTGCCCTGTTCAGACGAGAACCAGGCGCTGCCATGGGTGAACAGCTCCAGCGCGGTGTCGCGGCTCAGGCCTTGGGGGTGAAGTGCCAGCCCACCGACAGTCCGGCCGCTGACCAGCCAATAGAGCGAAGTCCACGGGTTGTAACTGGACACCCGTGTGGCGTCGGTGCCAGCACCCACCGGCACGCCTTCGGCCAACATCCGGGCAATCGGCGGCGTATGTTCAGCCGCTTTGGCACCATAGCGGTCGACGAAGTATTCGCCCTGGAACGCCATGCGATCCTGAATCGCGATGCCGCCGCCAAGGGCTTTGACCCGCTCGATGTTACGCGGTGTGATGGTTTCGGCGTGGTCGAAAAACCACGGCAAACCGGCGAATGGAATGTCGCGATTGACCTTCTCGAACACATCGAGCATGCGGCTGATGGATTCGTTGTAAGTGGCGTGCAGGCGGAATGGCCAGCGTTGTTCAACCAGGTGTCGAACCACGGGTTCCAGATCCTGTTCCATGGTGGATGGCAGGTCGGGGCGAGGTTCGAGGAAGTCTTCAAAGTCGGCGGCGGAGAACGCCAGCATCTCCCCGGCACCGTTGTGCCGCAGGAAATCGTCGCCCTGACCGTAGTGCGAGGTACTGGTCCAGTTCTTGAAGTCGGTCAGCTCTTCCTTGGGCTTTTGGGTGAACAGGTTATAGGCGATGCGTACGGTGAGTTGTTGCTCCTTGGCCAGTTGCTGGATGACTTGATAGTCGTCCGGGTAATTCTGATAACCGCCGCCGGCATCGATCGCACTGGTGACGCCCAGACGATTGAGTTCGCGCATGAACTGACGTGTGGAGTTCACTTGATATTCCAGCGGCAGCTTCGGACCCTTGGCCAGGGTCGAATACAGAATCATCGCGTTGGGGCGGGCGATCAGCATGCCGGTGGGGTCGCCGTTGGCGTCCCGCTGGATTTCGCCGCCCGCAGGGTTCGGTGTGTCGCGGGTATAGCCGACCACTTTCAGCGCGGCCCGGTTGAGCAATGCGCGGTCGTACAGATGCAGGACGAATACCGGGGTATCGGGTGCGGCCTTGTTCAGTTCATCGAGGGTCGGCAGGCGTTTTTCGGCAAACTGGAATTCGCTCCAGCCACCCACCACCCGTACCCATTGCGGTGTGGGCGTGCGGTCAGCTTGATCCTTGAGCATGCGCAGGGCATCGACCAGTGACGGCACGCCTTCCCAGCGCAGTTCGAGGTTGTAGTTGAGACCGCCACGGATCAGGTGCAAGTGTGAGTCGTTGAGGCCAGGGATCACCGTACGACCATGCAGGTCGACGACTTGCGTGGCCGGACCCTGCAAGGCCATGGCCTGGGCATCGCTGCCGACCACCACGAAGCGCCCGTCCTTGATCGCCACGGCACTGGCCTGGGGTTTCTTGCGGTCAACGGTGTGCAGGCGTCCGTTGTACAAAATGAGATCGGCGGGGGTGTCGGGCATGGTTTTACTCCCTGCAAGCAGCGGGCTGATCCAGGCGCCTATGGCACCTGCCGAAAGGCCTTGCAGTACACTTCGGCGATTGACGCCGTTGTGGTCGTCAGGTGGGCTCATGGCAGTGCTCCGCGCAAAAGGATCGAGGGGCAATCGGTCGGTGTCTGACGCATGCGGCCACAAGAAATATAGACGGCAATTCCATGGCTGAACGTTTCTTTGCCCCGGAAACGACGAATCCCGCCACTAGGGGCGGGATTCGTTGGCAATCAGGTGTGCTCCCGAAGAGTGGGAGCGACAGGCTTAGCTCGGGAACAGCTCGGACAGTTTCATTGCCAGCATCATGTCGCCTTCAGCGCGCAGTTTGCCGCCCATGAACGCTTGCATGCCGTCGGTTTCGCCGCTGACGATGCCTTCCAGGGTTGCGCCGTCCATCACCAGGGTGACCTGGGCGTCCGGGTTTTCGCCTTCTTTGAGCTCGCAGGTGCTGTCTTTGACAACCAGCGAGAAGTTCTTGGTGTCGTCGATGCGGAAACCGAAAACCAGGTCCAGACCGGCAGCGGCGGCTGGGTTGAACTTGGCTTTCATTGCTTGTACGACATCAGCTACGGAGGTCATGGTTCGATCCTTTCTTGGGTAATGAGAGCAGGGTAATTACAGCCAGGGTCACAATAGTCCGGACTCAACGAAACGTGATGAGTTCCGGGGCCTTCAGCAGTTGCAGGTGTGCATGACTGTTGAAGGAAGCCAGTGCCACCTCGCGACCACGAAACTTCAGGTGGTTGAGCGAGGTGTTGACGATTTGCCAGTTCAGTTCAAAAGCCTGCTTTGCAGGCATGTGCGTGATGAGGTGGAGCAGGGCAGTGATGGTGCCGCCGGAAGTGAACACGGCGATTTTCTGGTTATTGTCGGCCTGTTCGAGAATCCGGTTCAGACCGGCCTGCACACGCTCGACAAAGCCTGACCAGCTTTCCAGACCCGGAGTGTCAAAAGTGCCGGCGAGCCAGCGCTCGATGATCAGGGCGAATATACGCTGGAACTCCGCGCGGTTTTGCGCGGCATTGCGCAGGATGTCCAATGCTTCCGGTTCGTCCGGCAACATGGCCGGGAGCAGGGCGCGGATCACCGCGTCGGCGTCGAACTCATTGAAGGCGGAATCGGTTTCCAGGATCGGGACCGGCAGGCCTGCGGCGGCAAACTGTTCCAGCGCACTGTTGGCCGTGTGTTGCTGGCGGCGCAGGTCGCCGGACAGGCATCGATCGAAGCGGATGCCGAGTTCTGCCAGGTGTTGACCGAGGATTTCCGCCTGGCGAATACCGGTGGGCGACAGGACGTCATAGTCGTCTGCACCAAAGGAGGCCTGGCCATGTCGAATCAAATAGATACTGCCCACGTCCGCGTCGTCCCGGTACGTTGAAGGTTCGGCGAGGTTATGAGGATGGCGGTGAGCTGTCAATGAAAAAACATACGCTTGTTTGAAATGCTCGTTAGACGCCCGTTGCCAGAGGTTTCACAGCTGGCCGCAAGGGCGGCGCATGGGTATGCTGGAGTTATCCGCGCGCGTTCATGCCGCGCATCGTTTGAGGAGTCCCTGTGGAGTTTTTCACCGAGTACGCCAGTTTTCTGGCCAAGACCGTGACCCTGGTGATCGCCATTCTGGTGGTCCTGGCCAGTTTTGCGGCACTGCGCAGCAAAGGTCGACGCAAGGCTGCCGGGCAGCTGCAAGTCAGCAAGCTCAATGATTTCTACAAAGGCCTGCGCGAGCGCCTGGAGCAGACCTTGCTCGACAAGGACCAGCTCAAGGCCTTGCGCAAGTCCCAGGCTAAGACCGAGAAAAAGCAGAAGAAAAAAACCGAGGCCAAACCCCGGGTGTTCGTGCTGGATTTCGATGGCGACATCAAGGCGTCGGCGACTGAAAGCCTGCGTCATGAAATTACCGCACTGTTGACCCTCGCCACACCCAAGGATGAAGTCGTACTGCGCCTGGAAAGCGGCGGTGGCATGGTCCACAGCTATGGCCTGGCTTCCTCGCAACTGGCGCGTATCCGTGAAGCGGGCGTGCCGTTGACCGTCTGCATCGACAAGGTTGCGGCCAGTGGTGGCTACATGATGGCGTGCATCGGCCAGAAGATCATCAGCGCACCCTTCGCGATTCTTGGCTCCATCGGCGTGGTGGCGCAGTTGCCCAACGTCAATCGCCTGCTGAAAAAGCATGACATCGACTTCGAAGTGCTCACCGCCGGTGAATACAAACGCACCCTGACCGTGTTTGGCGAAAACACCGAGAAGGGGCGGGAGAAATTCCAGGAAGACCTGGATATCACCCATCAACTGTTCAAGAATTTTGTCTCGCGCTACCGCCCGCAACTGGCTATCGACGAGGTGGCCACCGGTGAAATCTGGCTGGGTGTCGCGGCATTGGAAAAGCAACTGGTGGACGAACTGAAGACCAGTGACGAGTATCTGGCCGAACGCGCCAAGCAGTCCGAGCTTTATCACCTGCACTACGCCGAACGTAAGAGCCTGCAAGAGCGTATCGGCATGGCGGCCAGCAGTTCGGTCGATCGCGTTCTGCTGAGCTGGTGGAGCCGCTTGACCCAACAGCGCTTCTGGTAACACATCGACAGGCATCGAACCGGGGCATTTGCCCCGGTTTTTTTTCGCCTGGCAATCAGCAGGGTTGTCCTCCAGAACGTGGCGAATTCTCCGAGGTCAGGAGTCGATCCGTCCTGCTTTCGAGGGCGTGGCGGAGGGTTATGTTGGTGTTCCCAATGTTTGCCATGGAATGCACATGAATGACCAACCGCGTGACCCTCACATTGCGCTCGCCACAACTGATCGACCGATGCACGAAGTACTGAATTCACTGGTGAGCGGCGCCTTGCCGCAATCTCCCGAGCAATTCGGCACGCAACTGATCCGGAAAAAATGGGGCGAGAACATCGACCCGCAGACGGCGCGGCTGGTAACACTGGATTACCACTATAGGGGACATCCGCCGCAGGGCGGGGTCGAGCAAGGTCAGGTCGCGAGCTCTCAAACGCTGGTACAGGCGTTGCTGTCCAATTATCAAACCGTCGGTGACGGCCGTTTCGCCGAAACCGTTTTCGGTCTTTACACACCGCCCGACGTCGGCCCGTCCATTCGCATTGTCCAGAACGTCGATGAATTTGCTGACCACGGCAATGGCAACCATCACACTTACGAAGGCATCTATCGGCAAACCGTGCCGCAGGTCTATGGGCCGACCACGCAAGTCGCGCTCAGGCCATCGGACTTCAAACAGTGGGTGTGGGAGCAGAATCTGAAAACCCGCTATCAGGCCTACCTTGAAAACGCCTGGCCTTCGGATGAGCAGATCGCCGGTGCGGCGCCTTGCGACCTGAGGACTTCGACCAAGGCAGCCTTCGTCATGAGTGCGTTCCTGCAACACCAGGAAGGCAGTTTGACCCAGCAAGGGCTGGCGCTGGCGCTGATGGCGTGCGGTTTGCCGGACCGGCAGACCTGGGACGCACTGACCATCACTCAATTGAATGCAGCCACCCGCGCCCATTCGCCCGTCGTCGCCGGTCGCCTGACGATCTACCGTTACACCTCGACCGATCTCTGGTGTTTTCGCCAGCGCACCCGCTCCGGGGTCTTGCTGTACATCCCGGGCAACTCCTCGCCGCTGCATGAATTCGTCGACATCCAGCACTTGCGCCAATGGATCGTCGCCCAAGGAAAAGTGGCCGAGACAGGGCAGGCGTTGGCCATGCACTTTGCCGAAGATGATCGGCAAGACGGCACCTTCCATGCGGGCGTGTTGACTGCGCTGGAGGGCATGGCGGTGTTCCCAGGGGAGCACTGGTTGAAAAAGAACGCCGGGTTTTTCAACAATGACGGGTTCTGGGACCCGCAGGACTATGTGGGCATTGAGCGTTCACCCGCGGCCACTGACCCGTTCGCTGAATTGGTGCTGACCATGAAGCAGGCGGCCATGGCCAGCGTCAATACCATCCGTGATGATGCCCAGGTCAATCGGGACGACTTGAGCGCGGTGGTGGAGCCGCTCGTACAGTGGATCAACCGCCTGGGTCCTTTGGCGTTGTTCATTCCTGGAGGCGAGGGCGTACTGGTGCTGGCCGGGATCATCGACGCCGGTTATGGCATCAACCAGGCCGTCAACGGTGAAACCCCGGAGAAGCGTTCGGAAGGTGTGTCACGCACGATTTTCGGCTTGCTCAATGCGCTTCCGCTGGCCAGATCGATTGCCGCACTCAAGGTCGAGGGCCGAGTGGCCGAAACTCTTCACGACGCATCTGAGCCGAGCAGTGAATTGAGCCTCCAGCCACTGACCGATACAACGCTTCAACCCGTCTCCGCGCCAGCCCTGACGTCGCCTGCGACTCGCCTGGAACTCATGCGCGGCGTGTGTGCACCGTTCGCGTCTTTCAGCGACGAGGTCCTGGGCCAGATTGCCCGGGTGAGTACGGTTAACGATGACATGTTGCGTCTGATGCAGACGGGGCGCCCGCCGACTCCGCTGCTGGCCGATACCATTGCCCGCTTCAAGCTTGACCATGAGCTTGAGGCGACAGCCGATCCGACGACTCGCGCCAGTTTATTCAACTCCCGTTATCAGGCACTCCAGCACTCGGATCATGAATGGGTCCGCTTGTTTCAGCTTGAGTACCCCGGTTTGCCGAAAGCGGTTGTGGAGCAAATCCTCGACCGTTCGGGCGTGGAGATCGAAGGGCCGGTCGATGCTGCCGAAGCGGTGAGGGTGCTCAGGCGGCTGGACGACAAAGCGCGTGAGTATCAGCAGCATGTCAGGCTCAATCGGGCCTATGAAGGCCTGTACTTGCGCTCGATTGTCCACCCCGAATCCGATGTCCTGGCCTTGCATTCTCTGGCGCGGTTACCTGGGTGGCCGACATCCTTGCGCATCGAGGTGCTGGAAGGAGCTGAGGGTGGTCGGCTGCTGGATCGCTGCGGCCCGCTTGATGCGCCGGATTGCCGACGCTTGATCAAGGTCGCGGATCGCTATTGGCCTTCTGCGGCGTTGAAACCTGGCCGTGACGGCTCGGACTTGTTCACTGCGCTGGTCGACCTGTTGTCCGTCGAAGAGCGCACCGCGCTGTCATTGCGTGCATCCGACCCGACAGGCGAGTTGCGCCTGCGCCTGGGTGAGCGAACATTGAGCCGTACTGAATTGATGCTCGGTCTGAGCAGGATGGATTCGAAATTGCCTTTCGAATCCCCTGGACTTCGTGGCGGCGGTTTTCCAGATACGCCCCAGGGGGCGTCCCTGAGCCGTGAAGTCGTGCGCTTGCAGGTCAGGGATATTTACCCTGATTTCACCGATGCCCAGGTCGACGAGCTGTTGGCGGGCGCCGGTGCCGGGGCTCAGGCGCTGCTGGAGCGCCTTACCCTGCAATTGCGCCAACTGCATACCGATCTGGTGCATTGGGTCGAACAGACCGTGTCGGACCTCGATGACATGGATCTGGATTTTCTTGCTGTTGGCGATGAAGGTGCCGTGGGCATGACCCCTCAGCAGGTGGCGGCGCACAATGCTGAAATGCTGGAGCACGTGATCGAGTACGAGCGTGAAACCAGGATAGAGCTTGCCAACGAATTGATGCTCATCTGGCAGAAGTGCCCGCCCGAGGCCAGTAGAGTCATGTCCGACGGGGCATTGGTCGGCTACCGGCTCGATCTGGCCTTTGAGGACTACCATCGCTTGCCGGTGATGAACGTTCGATTCGATGAAGTCGTCGAACTGTCGATGCAGGGGCTGCACCTGGTCGAACGCGAGAGTCTCAACGGGTTTCTGGAGAGTTTCCCTAACCTGCGCACGTTGAATCTGGAGCGACTCGACCTGCGTCTGCCCAACACGAATGGCGTGCTGGAAGGGCGTTTGCCGCCCGCGATCCTGCAAATGAAGCGGCTCACTTCGCTGAACCTCAAGTCGACGTTTCTGGAGTTCAAGGAGCACACGGCTGCGCAATTGAGCGACCTTACCAGCTTGCAGAGCCTGGACCTGAGCGACAACCCTTTGGCCGTTGCGCCTGTCGTTTTGGGGATGAAGGCGCTACGCGTGCTGAAACTGAGCAATACCGGCATCAGTCACTGCCCGATCGGCATCGTCGATGAGCCATTCATGACTTCGCTGGACTTGCGTCATAACCGCATCAGCCGGGTTCCCCAGGCGATATTGAACCAGGCAGTCTCCCGGGATCGGGTCTGGCTCTGGGACAACCCGCTGACGGATGAAGATTCCCTGTCGCGTCTGGTCCATCACCGTGAGCGGACCGGCATCAATCTATGGCTAAGCCAGCCGGGTGAGGGGTATGGCAGTGCCACGCCGTGGCTACAAGAGGGTGATGAAGTGTTGCGGGCGGCGCGGCAGCAGATCTGGCAACGGCTGGCCGCCAAACCAGTGGGCGACGCGTTTCTGCGTGTTATCGATGGCTTGAGCCTGACGGCGGATTTCCAGGTGGGTTACCTGATCCTGCAAGCGCGGGTATGGCGACTGCTGCAGGCCGCGGAGGCTTCAGAGGAGCTGTGGGGCTGGCTGCGCCAGTGCATGGAAGCAAGGACGCCCGATGCGGAAAATCCGTTCAGGCTGTTCACTGTTCTGGAGGACCGGGTGCGGCTGTATGTGGACTGGGTTGCCTTGGGGCGGCCCATACCAATGGCCAACTTTCCGAATCGCTAATCGGAAGTAAAACGCCTTGAACCCCGCAAAGGGTTCAAGGCGTGACGATCAACGGCGACGGAACAGCGGCAGCGGTTCGTCGGTGGCGGCCTGATAGGTCACCGAGAAGTCCTTGAGGCTTTCCAGCGCTTCATACGGATCTTTGTCGGCACGCAATGCAAAGGCATCGAAACCGCAACGATGCAGATAGAACAACTGGTCGCGCAACACATCGCCAATCGCCCGCAGTTCGCCTTTGAAACCATAACGGTCACGCAGCAGACGGGCGTTGGAGTAGTTGCGGCCATCGGTGAAGGCCGGGAAGTTCAAGGCGATGACCTTGAAGTTCGCCACGTCGTCACCGATCTCTTCGGCTTCTTCATCAGCATCCAGCCATACGCCCAGGCCGCCATCGCGGGCCTTGAGCATACGGCTGTGTTCGCGCCACAGTGCCAACGGGACGATGTAGTCGTCGCAGTTGGTGATCTCGTCGATGCTGAAGTCCTTGGGCAGCAGGTGCCAGGTTTCGTCGACGACCTCGTTGTTCTTAATGATTCGCTGCATAGACGCGTTCCTTGAAGAGGTCGATGCCAATACGCTGATAGGTGTCGATGAAGCGTTCGTCTTCGGTACGCTGTTCCACGTACACGTCGATCAGCTTCGAGATCACGTCCGGCATGTCGTCCTGGGCGAACGACGGGCCGAGGATCTTGCCCAGGCTGGCGTCGCGGCTGGCGCTGCCACCGAGGGACACCTGGTAGAACTCTTCGCCTTTCTTGTCCACCCCGAGAATGCCGATGTGACCCACGTGGTGATGACCACAGGCGTTCATGCAACCGGAGATGTTCAGGTCCAGCTCACCGATATCGAACAGGTAGTCCAGATCATCGAAACGACGCTGGATCGATTCGGCGATCGGGATCGACTTGGCATTGGCCAGGGAGCAGAAATCACCGCCCGGGCAGCAGATGATGTCGGTCAGCAAACCGATGTTCGGCGTGGCGAAGCCTTGCTCGCGCAATTCTCCCCACAGGGTGAACAGCTTGTCCTGCTCGACGTCGGCCAGAATGATGTTCTGCTCGTGGGAGGTGCGCAGTTGGCCGAAGCTGTAGCGCTCGGCCAGATCGGCGACAGCGTCGAGTTGCTTGTCGGTGATGTCGCCCGGTGCCACGCCGGTCGGCTTCAGGGACAGGGTCACGCAGACATAGCCCGGCTGCTTGTGGGCCTGGGTGTTGCGTGCGCGCCAACGGGCGAAACCCGGGTGCTGCTGGTCGAGCTCGGCCAGTTGGGCATTCTGGTTGTCCAGGGCCCTGTAGTCCGGGTCGACGAAGTGTTTGGCAACGCGATGCACTTCGGCTTCGGTCAAGGTGGTCTGGCCACCGCGAAGGTGCTCCATTTCCGCATCGACTTTCTGGGCGAAGATTTCAGGCGTCAGCGCCTTGACCAGAATCTTGATCCGCGCCTTGTACTTGTTGTCGCGACGACCGTAGCGGTTGTAAACCCGCAGGATGGCGTCGAGGTAGCTCAGCAGGTCTTGCCACGGCAGGAATTCATTGATGAACGCGCCCACCACCGGCGTACGGCCGAGGCCACCGCCGACCAGCACACGGAAGCCCAGTTCGCCAGCGGCGTTGTGCACCGGCTCCAGGCCGATGTCGTGGACTTCGATGGCGGCACGGTCGGACGTCGAGCCGTTGATGGCGATCTTGAATTTGCGTGGCAGGTAGGCGAATTCCGGGTGGAACGTGGTCCACTGGCGGACGATCTCGCACCATGGGCGCGGGTCGATCAATTCGTCGGCAGCGACGCCGGCAAACTGGTCGGTAGTGACGTTGCGCAGGCAGTTGCCGCTGGTCTGGATCGCGTGCATCTGCACGGTGGCCAGTTCAGCCAGGATGTCCGGGATGTCTTCCACCGCCGGCCAGTTGAACTGCACGTTCTGCCGGGTGCTGATGTGGGCATAGCCCTTGTCGTAGTCACGGGCAATCCTGGCCATCATTCGCACCTGGCGCGAAGTCAGTTGGCCGTAAGGCACCGCAACACGCAGCATCGGCGCGAAGCGCTGGATGTAAAGCCCGTTCTGCAGGCGCAGGGGGCGGAATTCTTCTTCGCTCAGCTCGCCTGCCAGATAGCGTCGGGTCTGATCACGGAACTGCTTGACGCGGTCCTCGATGATCCGCTGATCGTACTCGTCGTATACGTACATATAAGTCCTGTTCTCAGGCTTGGGCCGGTCGGAAACAGCGGCGTTTGTTGCTTGCTGGAGTCCGATGATACCTCGGCAATTCTGCGCGCACGGCCGCGCACTCCGTACGGAGCCGGGGCAAGATACCAGTTTGCAGTTATGCGCAAAAGTGATGTTTGAGTATATGTAAAGAACCAAATCGCCTAATGAGGATCGTTGTAGCAAAGACCCTGTTTGTGGTGCGGGCAAACGTCGTCTTTACTGTGATCGAGTCTTTATGCAATCACCGATAAAACCGACAAGAGGCGATGCAATGAGCAACCCTACCAAAGCGACAAAAAGTGATAGCACGGTCGATGCCTGGGCGATTCTGTTCCTGATCATTCTGGTCGTCGGCACAGCGGTATATTGGGTCAGTCATCAATAAACGACCCCGTCCGGGCCAACTTCCGACGATTGTCGGACAAAAAACGGAATAAACGCCGTTTTGCGGGCGTTCGCTGGCTATAATGCGCGGCGGATTTCCGGGGGCTCGGACGATAAATGTTGAAGTTTCTATGTGGTGCATTACTGGCGCTGGGTATGGTCGTGGGGTCTTTTGCCCGGGCGGAGTCTGTGCTGTTCCTGAATCCGGGGACGCCCACGGAACTTTTCTGGACCAGCTACTCGCAATTCATGCAGGCCGCGGCCGATGATCTGCACATCGACCTGCGCATCCTGTATTCCAACCGGACCGCCGAAGTCGCCATCGCACAGGCGCGCGAAGCCCTGCTTGGACCCCATCGCCCGGATTATCTGGTATTCGTCAACGAGGAAAGTGTCGCGCCCGAAATCCTGCGTCTGGCAAAGGGCAGCGGCGTGAAGCTGTTCCTGGTCAATAACGCGCTGAGCTCGGACCAGATGCACCTGCTCAGCGCACGCCCTGACAAGTATCCCGATTGGGTGGGCAGCCTGGTGCCCAACGATGAGGAGGGCGGCTACCGGATGCTCAAGGAGTTGATTCGCCTGCATCCGCCTGTCGCCCCCGGCCAGACGATTGACCTGTTGGCCTTCTCCGGATTGAAAATCACTCCGTCCGCGCAGTTGCGAGAGAAAGGCATGCGACGGGCGTTGGCCGAACACCCTGAAGTGCGCTTGCGACAATTGGTTTACGGGGGCTGGACCCGTGCGCGGGCCTATGAACAGGCCAAGCTTCTGTTCAAGCGCTACCCACAGACATCCCTGGTCTGGTCGGCCAACGACGAAATGAGCTTTGGCGCCATGCAGGCTTTCGAAGAGACGGGCGGAAAGCCCGGCAAGGATGCGCTGTTTAGCGCCATCAACAATTCACCGGCTGCGTTGCACGCGTTGCTGGACAATCGGCTGAGCGTGTTGCTGGGCGGTCATTTCACTCTGGGCGGCTGGGCCCTGGTGCAGCTGCATGACTACAATCAGGGCGTCGACTTCAGCCGTTATGGCGGTCGCGACCGGCAGATTTCGTTATTGCAGGTGATTGATCGGGCACAGGCCAAGCGACTGCTGGCGTTGGGCAGCGAGAAAAAATTCGGTGTGGATTTTCACAAATTCTCGGCCAAGGGGCAGCCGGTGTCTTATCGATATCCGTTCAGCCTGCAAGCCCTGATGCACTGATTCCGTTCATAGCCCGGCCAGAACCAGCACCAGCTTCACGATGCCGAACAGCGTCAGCGCGAACACGGCCGTGAACAGCACCCCCAGGATTACGAAATGGCTGGGTTTGCCGTGGGTAAAATCACGCGCCCGGTTTTTTCCGCTTTGCACCCCGAATGCAGCCGCCACGACGCTGTGCAGCATCTGCCAGAACGACGGTGGCTTGTTGTCGACTGGATCGTCCATAAATCCCCCCGCTTTAAAGTAGGTCCCCCAAGCATAGCCAATCCGCCGATTCGTGCCGTTGCGCGATTGACGCTGTCAGTTACATATTGCCGTTGAAGCCATATTTATCTAACGCAGACGGGCCAGTTGGAAATGGTGTCCTGATGATCCACTTATCAGGAGCGACAGCATGTCCACCTTACCCTCTACTTCGCCGCCGTCTAAACCGCTGCAGCCAGGGCAACACAGCATCCACAGCGAGTTACTCAAACAAATGACGCCTGGCTGGCTGATCGATGCCGTACCGACCAGACGGACCGCGATCAGTGTCGCCGGCACACAGCCCCCCGACTGGTATCTGCGTGCCTCCCCCGAGCAACAACGGGCGCTGACGGATAGTTATAAAAGCAGTTTTGCGGCGCAGACCGTGCTGGACAAGACGATGTCGCCGCTGCAAGACATCGAAACCTTTGCCGAGCCCTTGCTGATCAAGGCTTTGAAGGATCTCCTCGGCGTAGAGGTTGACGTTCACAATACGTTGTTGTGTCTGAGGCGACCTCTGGACATCGGCGTTCTGGAGATCGAACTGTCTAGCTTCGAGGTGTTGAAGCTATCGTTGTTGCAAGCGGCGCTGCATAACTTCGAGGCGTCCGAGTGCGAAGCGGGCGCGTTTCATGAGCAGTCGGGGTTTGTCGTCGAGACAGCCACGCCCGGCACATTCCAGGCTGCCGCGCTTAACCTGACGGTCAGGCAGTTCCTGTCGTTATGCCGCAGCCTGGATATTGGCGCCCAGTATCAAACCCATGTGCGAGCGTTTTTCCAGCCGACGGATGTGCAAGCCGAACATTCCCTGCGTCGCAGCTTTATCACCAGCCAGAAAGCGGCATTGAGGGCTGCCGCCGAACAGGCCTTGTTGAAAAAGGACATCGAACCCGACGACTACACAATGATCCTCTCGGTCATCAACGGTGAGGTCCACCCTCGGCTGGGCCATAAACAGGTATGGTTTCGCGACCTGATATTGATGAAGCGCAGAATGACCGGCTGCGTCGTGTTCAGTATCAGCGAACAGTACCGCTACACCAGCGAGTTCATCGTCTACATCCCCCACGACCCCGTGCAACCGCTCAGGCGTTGCAGTACCGCGCAGTTGCGCGAGGCATTCAAGCAGCAGTTCACGGCCCGGGATGCGACGCGGCCGGCGAGTGAGCCTACGGCCTACCAACGCTTTTTCAGCCAGTTCGTGGCCTATGCTGACCGTCCGTACTACTTCAACCAGTTCACCCGCAAGGCAGCGGGGGCTGCGACCGATCCGTTGCACTCCATCTGGGTGAAAGTCGCGCGGGTGGTTCCGCCCTTTTCAACGTTCGTCGGCATCAAGGAGTTGCCTCCCGAGCAACCGTTTGAACGGGAGCCGGTCGAAGACCCTTACCTCGATCCCTTCGGCACTACCCGGGAAGGGGTAGCGGGCATCTGGTCCGCCAACACCGACCTGTGGACCTATCTCTACGAACAAAGCCGCGCCAAAGTCATCGCCGACGCGCGCAGTCATGCGGTCCCCACGGCGGATGTCGATGCGAAGGCGCGGGCGGAAAAGCTCAATCATCTGCTGCAGCTCGGCATGCTGGGCCTGAACATGGTGTCGATGTTCGTGCCGGTGCTGGGCGAGGTCATGCTGACGGTGATGGCCGGGCAACTGCTGTACGAGTCGTTCGAGGGCGTGGTCGAGTGGAGCGAGGGCGATCGCGTTGCGGCCAAGGCGCATCTGATTGACGTCGCGGAAAACCTGGCGCTGATCGGCCTGATGGCGGGCATGGGCAAAGGCGTTGGCCGGTTGGCCGCGGTGAAGCCGGAGCCTGTGATCGAGCATCTGGAACAAGTCCGGCGCGCCGACGGCAAGACGCGCTTATGGAGACCTGACCTGAAGGCCTATGAATGTGACGTCGCGCTGGATCATGACGCCGGCCCGGACGCCCAGGGACTGTATCGGCTGAACGACCGGACCTTCATTCGTCAGGCGGGTAAAACCTACGAGACAACCTTTGAGACGACGCTGAAACAGTGGCGAATCAAGCACCCAACCGATGCACAGGCCTGGCAGCCGCTGCTGGAGCATAACGGTCATGGCGCCTGGCGCCACACGTTGGAGCGTCCCCTCGATTGGGATCGCCTGACCCTGTTGCGGCGCATGGGGCACAGCACGCAGGACCTGACCGACGAACAGTTGCTCAAGATCGCTGACGCCAGCGGTGTCGACGACAATGCGTTGCGCAAGATGCACCTGGATCATTTGCCTCCGCCACCTGAGTGGACGGAGGCGCTGGAACTGTTCGTCGCCGATCCGGGAACACCTGATGCGGTGGCGGAACCGGTGGCACAGTTGCAGCGTGCATGCCCTGGACTTGGAGAGTCCGCTGCGAAACGCGTGTTGATGGATGCCAGCGCCGAGGAACTGTCACGCTGGCAAGCAACGCGGCGTGTTCCCTTGAGCATGTTGGAGCAAGCCCGTTGGTACGTGGAACAGGGGCGTGTGAGTGTTGCCTTTTCCGGTCTGCACCTGGAGAACATGGCATCGGCCGACACCCGATGGCTGGCGCTGCGCTCGCTGGAAAAACTGCCGGGCTGGTCCGATGGGGTGCGCCTGGAAGTCCGCGACGGTGATGTTGACGGGCCGCTCATCGATGGAATCGGTAGCCAGACGGCTGTGAGTCGCAAGTATCTGGTCAAGAAAGGGCCGGCCTACCAGGCGTTTGATGAGCGAGGCGAAGAGCTCAACGGGGTCCCCCGCCAGGGCGACAACTTTTATGCCTCCATCATGCATGCCTTGCCCGATGAAGCCCGCCAGGCGCTGGGCATGCCGCATGTCGCGCAGGGCGCTGAACTGCGCACGGCCATCGTCCGCTACGCCACGGGGAATCGGGCTGAACTGGCCCGTCTGCTGGAAACGCGCAACGGTCACAACCGGGCCTTCAAACCGCCGGTGCGGATCAATGAACGGCAGTTGGGGTACTACGCCAGCGGTCGCGGGCAAGGCGTCAATCCTTCACTGGCGACGCGGGTGCAGGATGTTTATCCGGCGCTGACAGATCAGCAAGCCAATGGCTTCATCCTTGAGCAGTTGCGGGCGGGGAAAACCGACGCGCAGATATACAACCTGTTGCAGGCGCGGGCGCGTGAGTGGGAACAACTTCAATTCACGCTTGATGAATGGGTCGCAGGGGGGGCAGAGCAATCCGTCCTGCATTCGATGCTGGGGGGCAAGGCCGCCGTCGCACGCAACATCAAGCAATGCTGGCGCAACGCGCCATTGGCCGCCCAGCACCCCCGTTTCAGCTCCCTTGAACTGGTTTGCGATGATCCGCTTCCGCCGTTGTTGGCGGATTTCTCACACGTCACCGATCTGCAGATGAGCGGGCGGTGCGTCACGGATGCCGCCGTAGATGGGCTGTCGGGGCGGTTCCCCCGGCTGAAAAACCTTAAGATCAATGCCACAGGAAACGGCTTCAGCAATGTACCCGAGTCGTTGGGCGCGCTACAGGAACTCACGGGGCTGAGCCTGTATTCGGCCACTCCCTACGCGGCAGACATGCCGGCGAGACTGAGTGCCCTGACCAGGCTTGAAGAACTCAGTGTGTATTCAACCTGGGGCGTTGCGATGGCGTTGGACGTCACTCGGCTCCGCAATCTGCGCATACTGGAAGTGCAGGCGCCTTCCATGGACCAGTGGCCTGCCGGTGTGCTTGAACTGCCTCATCTTGAACGTCTGAACCTTCGAGGCACCGGCATCCGGACACTCCCCGACGGCATCTTCGAGGGGCATGAAAAGCTGTGGTCCGGCCTGTCCCTGGACTGGTCGAATTTTCCTCGCGAAAACTTCAAGCCCGCGTATGAGTACGTCAAGAACCATCCACAACACCTGATGGACCTGGACGAGATGGTCCGGGGCTATTGCAGGAGTGAATTGAGGCGCCTGGGTGAAGGCCTCAGCAGGTCGCCCGAGGATCTGTTCAGCCAGTTTCTCCAACAGTGGCCGCACGCGCAGGCGAGGTTCGAGGCGATCGAGGCCATGAGTGGGCAATACCAGTTGCTGGATCAACAACTCAGTAGCTGGATCCTGCAGTCGATGGATGCGCGAATGGACGTCCATGAGGTGGTCAAGCGGACAATGGCAACGGCTTCGATCAGAGCCTGCTGGCGTAACGGCGCATTCAATCGCTATGGCGCCGCAATCGAGGCTTCGGTGCTGGACCTGTCGAATCTGGACCTCAGCGGGTTTCCTGAACTGCCGCAAGGTGCATTCCCGCAGGTCGAGACGATGTACCTGAATGGCGCGCAAGCCACCGCCGAACAAGTGCGTGGCTTCGTGCGCGGGTTCAGCGAGCTGCGACGACTCGACCTGCGCAGCGGTGGCTTGACCGACGTGCCGGTCGCGCCGGGCGATCTGGCGAAGTTGACCCGACTGGATCTTTCCGGCAACCGGATCATTGTCCATCCTGCGGTGCAACAGGGGTTCGACGGACTGCACGCGCTGCGATCCCTGGACTTGAGTGATAACCCGGTGCATACGCTGGACGTCAGCGCCATGGAGGAGCTCGAGGCCTTGAATTTGCGGGGGACAGATCTGCAGGAGTGGCCGGCCGGTGCGCAAAGTCTGCCGCAGCTGGTGTGGCTGGATTTACGCGACAGCAAGATCACTGCGCTGCCGGAAGCGGTTTTGCATAGCGAGAGCTTGCTGGCGGTCAACCTCGAAGGCGCAGCGTTGAGTCAGCAAGCGAAGGCCGCGCTCAAAGTCGCCCGGGAGCGAATGGAAATTGCCAAAGGGCTGCCGAGCGGAGCGCTGGAAAGGTTCGCCCGGGAGCCGATACCCATGACGTTTCCGCCATCCGAGAGCGGTTTCTCGATAGTCGATGAGCTGTTGCCATTGCCCAAAACCGGGGCAGCAGGCGTTGGCGATACTGTCCAGCGTTTGCAAGGGCTGCGGCCGACACTCGCGAAGGATGAGGCCATGCAAATGATCGAGCGGATGCGCGCCAACGGCGCCAACGAGGTGCAGATTCTGCAGCGCATCGACGGTTGGGAGCAGACATCCGCCGCGTTGAGGCGAAAGTTGAATGATTGGCTGTACACCCGGGAATCCCGTGGCCCGGGCTGGGTGATTTCATCCCGCAGCCGCAGGCTGGCCGCCTTGCGCATTGTCGAATGCTGGGGCGAAGGGCTGATGGTCGGTGACGGCGGTGCCACCTCTGTGCTGAGTCTCAATGGCCTGCAATTGGGCGATCTGCCTGAGCTACCGGTGAAGTTGCCCCATGTGGTCAGCCTGAACCTGACCGGGGTAAGGATGACCGCGCAGGGTTCCAACGGCTTCCTCAAGGCGTTTACCCAGCTGGAAACCCTGGAACTCAACGGTAATGATCTGGAAATGTTGCCCGAGCCCCTCCAATCCATGAGCACGCTTGAACACCTGTCGGTGTCTGCCAACCGGTTACGCGACACCGAGTCGCTGTTTTCGTCATTGAGCCATCTGGAGCGCTTGCGCCGGTTGGACCTGAGCTACAACGAACTGGAGGCCTTTGATGTCTCGTATTTTCAGTGGCTGGAGACCCTTGACCTGCGCAACAACAACTTGACCGAGTGGCCCGAAGGCGTGCTCGACGCCGATCACCTCGGGATCCTGAACCTCAGTGGCAACGACATCACGTCGATTCCTCAGCCAGCGCTGGATGGCAGCCATGAAACGCTGATCGCCGGCACCGACCTGAGCGATAACTACAACCTGTTGCCGGAAAGTCTCGAGCGACTCAGGAGCTTCCGTGAGGCAGGCGTGCATGACACGGTGTTGGGGATTTCCCGTTCGGAGCTGGACGAAATGATCGAGGACGCGGCTGACCGAGGCCAGGAATTAGATGAAAGCGTCGAGTCGGATGAGGAACTGCCGGATGAGCAGCCCGACGCTAAGCAAAGCAAACCCTGGCTGTCCAGCGCGGCCCCCGAGGAACTGCCCGGCAAAACGCGGATCTGGAATCAGCTCGCGGCCGAGCCGGATAATGCGGCGTTCTTTCATTTGCTTTCACGCTTGCAGGACACGCGGGAGTTCCAGGTGGCGAACGCGGACTTGACCCGTCGGGTGTGGACTGTGCTTGAGGCCGCTGCGAGCAATGCCGAGCTCAGGGAAGTGCTGTTCGCCAGTTCCACGACCCATGGCACCTGTGTCGACGGCCGAATCCTGACCTTCAGTGCACTGGAAAGCACAGTGTTCACCCACAATGCCTTGCTCGACATTCCTGTCGGGCGTGCGGGGGCGAAAGGTCGGGCGCTGTTGAACCTGTCCAGGCAACTGTTCCGGCTGGACAAGGTCGATGACCTGGCGAGCAAGGCCGCTATCCATGCCGGCCAGGACCAGGCAGAGGTACGCCTGGGTTATCGAATCGGACTGACACGGGGGTGGAGCGACGGACTGGACTTGCCCGGGCAGCCGAAGCACATGACCTACGCCTCGGGCGTATCGCCTCAACAATTGGCGGATGCTCGTACTGCGGTCATGAATGCCGAGCGGTCCGATGCCTTTTACGAAGACCTGATTCAGCGCGACTACTGGATGAGTTATCTGCGCGAGACGCACCCTGAAGCGGTGAGGAAAATCGACGAGGCGGCCATGGCTCCAGAGGAGGGCCAGGCGGTTGACGATGCGGCACTGATGAGCCAGCTGTTTGATCTGGCCGCCAACCGCAATGGCAAGCTGATCGAGCTGTCTCGAAAAGAGGTCGAAGCGATTGAGCGCTCGTCGGTCGCCGAGCCCAAACCGGGTCCTTCCAACAGTTAAACGATAGTGCCCATAAAGCCTCGCGGTGCCGATTCTTCCGGCAGCGCGAGGCTTTTTTCATGGGCGTTTCAGTCGTCGTAGCCGAGGTTCGGTGCGAGCCAGCGTTCAGTCACACTCAGCTCCTGACCTTTACGCGACGTGTAGCTTTGCACCTGGTCCTTGTCGATCTTGCCCACGGCAAAGTACTGCGCTTGCGGGTGGGCAAAGTACCAGCCGCTGACCGCTGCCGCCGGGAACATCGCGTAGTGCTCGGTGAGGAATACACCACTGCGGCCGGCGTGCATTTCGCGGGCCTCGGGGTCGAGCAGGGCAAACAGCGTGGCTTTCTCGGTGTGATCCGGGCAGGCCGGGTAGCCCGGGGCAGGGCGGATACCGGTGTATTGCTCCTTGATCAACGCCTCGTTGTCGAGGGTTTCGTCCTTGGCATAGCCCCAGTGTTCTTTTCGCACCTGCTGGTGCAGCCACTCGGCACAGGCCTCGGCCAAACGGTCGGCCAGGGCCTTGACCATGATCGAGTTGTAGTCGTCGCCAGCGTCCTGATAGGCCTTGGCCACTTCTTCGGCACCGATACCGGCGGTGGTGATGAAACCACCCACGTAGTCGGTAATTTCGCTGTCTTTCGGTGCGACGAAGTCGGCCAGGGAGAAGTTCGGCTTGCCGTCGGTCTTGATGATCTGCTGACGCAGGTGATGCAGCTTGGCCAGGGGCTTGCCGTCATCGCCATAGACTTCGATGTCATCGTCGCGCACCTGATTGGCCGGCCAGAAACCGAACACCGCACGGGCGCTGATCAGTTTCTCGTCGATCAGTTTGGCGAGCATTTCCTGGGCATCGGCGTACAGCGCGGTGGCGGCTTCACCGACCACTTCGTCCTGGAGGATGCGCGGGAACTTGCCGGCCAGGTCCCAGGAGATGAAGAACGGCGTCCAGTCGATGTATTCGGCCAGTACTTTCAGGTCGATGTTATCCAGCACCCTGGTGCCGGTGAACGTTGGCTTGACCGGCTCGTAGGTGCTCCAGTCGAACTGCGGTTTCTTCGCAATCGACGCGGCGTAGCTCAGGCGTTCGGTGCGGGCGCTGCGGTTGGCGGTGCGCTCGCGGACTTCGATGTATTCCTCCCGGGTTTTCTCGACGAAACCGGCCTTCAGTTCCTTGGACAGCAACTGCGTGGCCACGCCGACGGCGCGGGAGGCGTCGGTGACGTACACCACGGCGTCGTTGCTGTACTTGGGCTCGATCTTCACTGCCGTGTGCGCTTTGGAGGTGGTCGCGCCGCCGATCATCAATGGCAGATGGAAGTCCTGGCGCTGCATCTCGCGAGCGACGTGGACCATTTCATCCAGCGACGGGGTGATCAGGCCGGACAGGCCGATGATGTCGCACTTTTCGTCCTTGGCGACCTGGAGGATTTTCTCCGCCGGTACCATCACGCCGAGGTCGACGATGTCGTAGCCGTTGCAACCCAGCACCACACCCACGATGTTCTTGCCGATGTCGTGCACGTCGCCTTTCACCGTGGCCATCAGGATCTTGCCCTTGGCTTCCGGTTTGTCGCCCTTTTCCAGCTCGATGAACGGGATCAAGTGGGCCACCGCCTGTTTCATCACGCGGGCGGATTTCACCACTTGCGGCAGGAACATTTTGCCGGCGCCGAACAGGTCGCCAACGATGTTCATGCCGGACATCAGCGGACCTTCGATCACTTCGATCGGGCGGGCGAAGGACTGACGGGACTCTTCGGTGTCTTCAACGATGTGGGTGGTGATGCCCTTGACCAGTGCATGCTCCAGGCGCTTGTTGACGTCCCAGTTGCGCCACTCTTCGGTCTCGGCTTCCTTGACGCTGCCGTCGCCCTTGTACTTGTCGGCGATGGCGAGGAGGGCGTCGGTGCCTTCCGGGGTGCGGTTGAGGATCACGTCTTCCACGGCGTCACGCAGTTCCACCGGGATCTGGTCATAGATCTCCAGCTGGCCGGCGTTGACGATACCCATGGTCAGCCCGGCGCGGATCGCGTACAGCAGGAACACCGAGTGAATCGCCTCGCGCACCGGGTTGTTGCCACGGAACGAGAACGACACGTTGGACACGCCGCCGGACGTCAGCGCATACGGCAGCTCGTCGCGGATGTAGGCACAGGCGTTGATGAAGTCCACGGCGTAGTTGTTGTGTTCTTCGATGCCGGTGGCCACGGCGAAGATGTTCGGGTCAAAGATGATGTCTTCCGGCGGGAAGCCGACTTCGTTGACCAGAATGTCATAGGAGCGTTTGCAGATTTCTTTCTTGCGCGCTTCGGTGTCGGCCTGACCGGCTTCGTCGAAGGCCATCACGACCACCGCAGCGCCATAGCGCTTGCACAGTTTGGCGTGATGAATGAACTGCTCGACACCTTCCTTCATGCTGATGGAGTTGACGATGCCCTTGCCCTGGATGCACTTGAGGCCGGCTTCGATCACTTCCCACTTGGAGGAGTCGATCATGATCGGTACGCGGGAGATGTCCGGTTCACCGGCAATCAGATTGAGGAAGGTCACCATGGCCTTCTTCGAATCGAGCATCCCTTCGTCCATGTTGATATCGATCACCTGGGCGCCGGCCTCGACCTGCTGCAGGGCGACTTCCAGGGCTTCGGTGTAGTTGTCTTCGCGGATCAGGCGGGCGAATTTGGCCGAACCCGTGATGTTGGTGCGCTCGCCGACGTTGACGAACAGCGAGTTGCGATCGATGGTGAACGGCTCCAGGCCCGACAGGCGGCAAGCCTTGGGGATTTCCGGAATCTCGCGCGGCGCATAACCGGCCACGGCCTTGGCGATGGCTTCGATGTGGCCCGGCGTGGTGCCGCAGCAGCCGCCGACGATGTTCAGGAAGCCGCTTTGGGCAAATTCTTCGATGACCTTGGCGGTTTGCGCCGGCAATTCGTCGTACTCGCCGAATTCGTTCGGCAGGCCGGCGTTCGGGTGCGCCGAGACGTGGGTGCTGGCCTTGTTTGACAGCTCTTCCAGGTACGGGCGCAGCTCGCTGGCACCGAGGGCGCAGTTCAGACCGACGGAAATCGGCTTGGCGTGGGCCACGGAGTTCCAGAAGGCCTCGGTGGTCTGGCCGGACAGAGTGCGACCGGAGGCGTCGGTGATGGTGCCGGAGATCATGATCGGCAATTCGATGCCCAGTTCTTCGAACACGCCTTGCACGGCAAAGATCGCAGCCTTGGCGTTGAGGGTGTCGAAAATGGTTTCGATCAGGATCAGGTCGGCGCCGCCTTCGATCAGGCCTTTGGTGGACTCGGTGTAGTTCTCCACCAGTTCATCGAACGTCACGTTGCGGTAGCCGGGGTTGTTCACGTCTGGCGACAGCGAGCAGGTGCGGCTGGTCGGGCCGAGCACGCCGGCGACGAAGCGCGGCTTGTCAGGGGTTTCCAGGGTCTTGGCGTCGGCGACCTTGCGCGCCAACCGTGCACCTTCTACGTTTAATTCGTACGCCAGGCCCTGCATGCCGTAATCGGCCAGAGAAATCTGAGTGGCGTTGAAGGTGTTGGTTTCGAGAATGTCGGCGCCGGCATCCAGGTAGGCTTTTTCGATACCGCCAATCACATCCGGGCGCGTCAGCACCAGAAGGTCGTTGTTGCCTTTGACATCGCTCGGCCAGTCAGCGAAGCGTTTGCCACGGTAATCCTGCTCCTCGAGCTTATAGCTCTGGATCATCGTGCCCATACCGCCATCGAGAATCAGAATGCGCTCTTTGAGGGCGTGCTTGAGAGCTTGAAGGCGAACGCTGCGATCGGACATTTGGACTACTCGGTAAGGCCATGACGAAGGGCCGGGATGATAGCAAACCTGTGCGCTATTGGAGCATGCGCGGATTTAACGTGAATATCGCTCATGATGATGTGATCGCCGGACCGGTAGAATCGCGGCGTTTTTTTAAAGATCGGGACCAGGGACATGTCATATCGCGTCGTCATCAGCATTGCGTTGTTGCTGTTTAGCTGGGGCGCCGTCGCGCAAAGTCCCACTGTTGCCACGGGTATTTCTTATACGCGCGACATTCAGCCGATCTTCACTGAAAAATGTGTGGCCTGCCACGCCTGCTACGACTCCCCCTGCCAACTCAATCTGGGCAGCGGCGAGGGCGCCGCTCGCGGTGCGAACAAATCCCTGGTCTATGACGGTAATCGCACTCACGCCGCCGCGCCGACCCGGTTGTTTTATGACGCCTTCGGCAAGCGCGCCTGGCAGCAAAAAGGCTTCAACTCAGTGCTCGACGCTCAGGGCAGCCAGGCGGCGCTGATGGCGCGGATGCTCGAGTTGGGCCATAAGGCGCCCATGCAGCCCAATGCCAAGTTGCCCGAAGAGATTGTCCTGGGTCTGAATCGGGAAAACACGTGCGCCATGCCGGCGGAGTTCGATGCCTATGCCGATTCCCACCCGAAGGAGGGCATGCCGTTGGCGGTGACGGGTCTGACCGATCAGCAATATCAGACCTTGCAACGCTGGCTGGCCTCTGGCGCGCCCATCGATGAGCAAGGCCTGGTGCCCAGCGCGAAAGAGGCGTTGCAGGTGGTGCAGTGGGAGAACCTGCTGAACGCACCGGGTGCACGGCAAAGCCTGGTGGCGCGCTGGTTGTTCGAGCACTGGTTTCTCGCGCACATCTATTTCAAGGATGGCGAACCCGGGCATTTCTTCCAGTGGGTGCGTTCGCGCACGCCGAGCGGCCAGCCGATCGATCTGATCAACACCCGCCGGCCCAATGACGATCCCGGCACTCAGATCTATTACCGCCTGTGGCCGGTGCAGGGCGTGATCGTGCACAAGACCCACATCACCTATCCGTTGAGCGCGGCGAAGATGGCGCGGATCAAAACCCTGTTCTACAACGGCAACTGGCAGGTCAACGCGCTGCCGGGCTATGGGCCGGAACGCCGGGCCAATCCGTTTACCACCTTCGAAGCCATCCCGGCCCAGGCGCGTTATCAGTTCATGCTCGATAACGCCGAATATTTCGTGCGCACCTTTATTCGCGGCCCGGTCTGCCGGGGCCAGATTGCCACGGACGTGATTCGCGATAACTTCTGGGCGCTGTTTCAGGCCCCGGAGCATGACCTCTACATCACCGACCCGATATACCGCGGCCATGCGACGCCATTGTTGGCGATGCCCGGGCAGAACGACGACGTTGGCAGTGTCCTGAGCCTGTGGCATGACTACCGCGACAAGCGCAACGCGTATGAAACCCTGCGCCGGTACAGCTATGCGGACCTGCCGCCGCCGAGCTGGTCGAGCCTGTGGGCAGGTAATGACAACGCCTTGTTGAGTATCTTTCGACATTTCGACAGCGCCTCGGTGACCAAGGGCCTGATCGGCGAGGTACCGCAAACCATCTGGCTGTTCGACTTTCCGTTGCTGGAGCGCACTTACTATCAGTTGGCGGTGAACTTCGACGTGTTCGGCAACGTCTCGCATCAGGCCCAGACGCGCTTGTATTTCGACCTGATCCGCAATGGCGCGGAGCAAAACTTCCTGCGCCTGATGCCGGCCAACTCCCGCGACGGTTACCTGAACGATTGGTACCAGAGCAGTGGCAAATTCAAGATGTGGATGGACTATGAATCGATCGACAACGACACGCCGACGGCGCTGAAACTCGATCCGAAGGACCCCAAACGCGATTTCGTCAAGCAGTTGCTGGCGCGCTATGGCGAGCTCAACGCCAACCCGGACCCGATCAATCGCTGCGACGGAGCGTACTGCTCGCGACCCAACATCGATCTGGACTTGCAGGGTGCCGAACAAGCCCTGAATCGCCTGACGTCGCGCCCGGCGGCCGGCCTCCAGGTCATAGACCAGTTACCTGAAGTGACCATGCTGCGCGTCGAGACCGCGAGCGGCCAGCGCGTGATCTACAGCCTGCTGCGCAACCGCGCGCACAGCAACGTGGCGTTCCTGCTTGGGGAGTCGCTGCGGTATGAGCCTGGGCTCGACACGCTCACCATTTATCCGGGGGTCATGGGCAGCTACCCGAACTTCATGTTCAACATTCCCGCCGAACAAGTCCCGGCCTTTGTCGACGCCATGGAAAACGCCAAGGACGCCGGCAGCTTCGAGAGGATTGTCGATCGCTGGGGGGTAAGGCGCAGCCATCCGCAGTTCTGGCAGTACTTCCATGACTTGAGTCGCTACATCCATGAGACCGATCCGGTTGAAGAGGGCGTACTGGACATGAATCGCTACCAGAATCTTTGATCGATTTTTGCAAGGTGCCTGATGTCCCGGTCTGCGTAGCGACCATCGGATCAGGATCGTGGGAAAGCCGCGATTGGGTGGTCAATTGCAGCTATCGGTGGTTTAAAGTCGGGATTGACGGCGAATGGCCGGGTAAGGCTGCTCCTGTTCTTTCCTGACAAAAATACTGGGACTTTGTCCGGCGCGATGATTGGCGTAAACTGCGCCCAAGCCTGCGAGGAGTTTCCATGACCGCTATAACCATCACCGACGCCGCCCACGACTATCTGGCTGATCTGCTCTCCAAGCAGAACACCCCGGGCATTGGCATCCGCGTCTTTATCACCCAGCCTGGCACCCAGTACGCCGAAACCTGCATTGCCTACTGCAAGCCGGGCGAAGAAAAACCCGAAGACACGGCGCTGGGGCTTAAAAGCTTCACCGCTTACATCGATTCGTTCAGCGAAGCTTTTCTGGACGACGCGGTTGTCGACTACGCCACCGACCGCATGGGCGGCCAGCTGACCATCAAGGCGCCAAACGCCAAAGTCCCGATGGTCAACGCCGACAGCCCGATCAACGAGCGTATCAACTATTACCTGCAAACCGAAATCAACCCTGGGCTCGCCAGCCATGGTGGTCAGGTCAGCCTGATCGACGTGGTTGAAGACGGCATCGCCGTTCTCCAGTTCGGCGGTGGTTGCCAGGGCTGCGGCCAGGCAGACGTGACCCTGAAGGAAGGCATCGAGCGCACCTTGCTCGAGCGCATCCCCGAGCTCAAGGGTGTTCGTGATGTGACTGACCACACGCAGAAAGAAAACGCCTACTACTAAGGCGTTCGCTGCGAAATTAAAAAACGGCGCCCGTGAGCGCCGTTTTTTATGGGTGTTCGATAACCTTTGTCGATCCGACAAGCCCCCTCGCCACAGGATTCAGTAGGGTTGGGTTCAAGGGCGATAGAGATGCGCATGCCCTGCGCGATACAGCGACGACTCGCTGAAATGGTCACTGCCCAGCACCCGTCCCACCAGAATCAATGCCGTGCGCCGAAAACCCTTGGCCTGAACCTTCCCGGCAATGTCTTCCAGCGTCCCCACCACCCAATCCTGATCCGGCCAGGTCGCCCGGTGAACCACCGCGATCGGACAGTCCGCGCCGTAATGCGGCAGCAATTCGGCCAGGATTTTTTCCAGATGATTGACCCCCAGATGAATCGCCATGGTCGCTCCATGCTGCGCCAGGCTGCCCAATTCCTCGCCGGCCGGCATCACGGTTTTGTCGGCGTATCGGGTCAGGATCACGCTCTGTGAGACATCGGGCAGGGTCAGTTCCGCACCCAAAAGCGCTGCGCAGGCGGCCGTAGCGGTGACCCCGGGAATGATTTCAAAGGCAATGCCGAGTTCGCGCAGGTAGCGAATCTGCTCGCCGATGGCGCCATACAGGCTCGGGTCGCCGGAATGCACGCGAGCCACGTCCTGGCCCTTGGCGTCGGCGATCTTGATCAGGTCGATAATCTGTTCCAGATGCAGTTCGGCGCTGTTGACCACCTGCTCGGCACAATGCCCTTGCAGTACTGCGGCGGGCACCAGCGAACCGGCATAGATGATCACCGGGCAGCTGCGAATCAGCCGCTGGCCTTTGACGGTGATCAGCTCGGGGTCGCCAGGACCTGCGCCTATGAAGTAGACGGTCATCGTCGATTCCTGTGGGAAAAAAGGGCTGGGCAAGGCACCAGATGAAGATTGCTCATGATCGAAAGCGCGGATTATCGAGGATTTTACGTCGAGCAGGCCAATGCGAAGGTGGCCTGGGCATATTTTTGTCGCTTGATCAGCAGCTTGGCCGGCGAATGGGTCAGCTGTTCGGTCAGGGCCAGGGCGGCACTTTCCGCTATGCCGTAGCAGCCGGTTCGCTCGAAGGCGATCTGCGAATGATGGCTGAGTTGTGGCTCATAGCCGGCCAACTGTTCGCTGCTGAAGTACGTCAGTGGCAGCGCGAGTTGCTCGGCCAGTTCGACAAGGGCCGGTTCATCTCGCTTCAAATCGATACTGGCCAGGGCCTTGATCTGATGCAGTTCGATCTGGTGCGCTTGCAACGCCTGATCGAGCAACGCCCGTAACGTGCTGACGGGGCAGCCCCGTTGGCAGCCCAGGCCGACCACCAGGGTCGGCGCTGTGCCGGTATCGGTCATGCGTGGTATTGGCCATCGCGTTTGCGGCGGAACAGCCAGGCGCTGATCAGGCCCAGGGCCAGCCAGAACGCGACATTGGTCAGCTGCGAAGCGATTTTGAATTGGGTTTCCAGTGCTTGCGGTGCCAGCATCGAGTGCACGTCCGGCTGCGGCGCGCCAATCACATGAGGGACGGCAATGATGGCTGCACCGAGGACTTTCATCAGCCAGTGACGGCTGAACGCGATCAGCGCGATGCCGACTGCGGTTGAAGCGGCGGTGCCAATCCACCAGGTCTGCCGTTGCGCCAGGTCGGCAGCGGCGGTGCCTGGCAGTTCCGGCGGCAGGCCAAGGGTCGGCGCGAGCACGAAGGTCGCGTAACCGGCCAGGCCCCAGAGCAATCCCTGAGAGGTTTTGGTCGGCGCGCGCAAGGTGTACAGGCCGGCGAGCATCAGGGCGAAACCGACAGCCACCACCAGATTGCCGCCGGTGGTCGACAACACGCGCTGCCAGCCGTTTTCCGGCTCCCAGGCTTCGGCATCATGGGTGTGGGCGGCGACGCCTGGGGCGTGTTCGTGGACTTCAACAGCAGCGGGTTCGGATTTTTCGTAGGTTTCGGCCTGCAAAATCAGCGGAGCGACCCAGAAGCTTTGCAGCAGGGTCAGCAGCAGGGCGGCCAGCAGCCCCGTGAATCCAGCGGTTTGCGCGATACGCTTGATCATGTCGACAGGTCTCAATGGCACGGGAAGGCAGCGCTGTGACGGGTATCGTGAGCGGCGTTGTGAACGGCTTCGATGTGCGAGAAACCGGCGAAATACACCAGGCACGCGCCGAGGATCGACGCACACACGGCGGCGGTCAGGCGTTGAGTCAGGGTTGTGGTGCTGCTGGTGGTGGTACTGTGGCCGGTGCTGCTGATGATCGACATGGCGCATCCCTCAGTTCTGTCAGCGGGGAATGGGAGCGCATGCAAATCCCTGCACGAGCGAGCGCGCAGAGGTTCGAACAGCGCCCGCCCACCGCGGGTTTGTCATTCAGTGATAGTTAGGTTCACTTTGTGTTGCGGGCCGGTCTCCGGGCTCACGAGGGGTGCGGGCTATCGCCTGAACCTGCAAGCATCACCTTCCCATGCCGCACTGGCACAGTGGATCTGACGCTTCGCTCGCTTACCGTTGCGGGGGCAGCACCGGACTGACATGGCTTTAGAGTAAAGCACATGATTCACCGGTTTCCCGTTTCACCCTGTGAAGGGCACCCGTAACAAGGCGTGTAGGAGAGCATGGGCAGAGGTGGGGCGTCAATTGGCAAGTGTTCTCAACTCGGGACCGCATTGCTTCAATCGCGAACAGGCTCGCTCTCGCATTTGACCGCATTTTTCTCGGAAAACCCGACCCCGGTGGGAGCGAGCCTGCTCACGATGACGGCGTTGCAGGCGCTGTAGAACTCAGCATGAACATTGACCCGCCCCAATACGATGCGTAGCCTTGCGCTTTCGAGGTTCTTCGGTGTTTGCCGAAGCTAAGAAGGGAACGCGGTCGATGCCGCGGCTGCCCCCGCAACTGTGAACGGTGATGTTCGCTGCCACGCCACTGCATGCTCAGGTCCTGAGCCCGCGGGAAGGCGCAGCCAACGCCAGTCAAGCGACTGGCACGCCGTCAGCCAGGAGACCTGCCTCGAACAGATTCTCACTACAACCGGGCGGGGTGATCCGGTGGCGAACGCTTCCGGCGCGCACAGGCGTTGCCGGTTCTCGTCCCGTATGCCCGCCACCTTGCCAAAGGGCATCCGATGAAAACACTGGCCAAACTCCCCGTCACCATCGTTACCGGCTTCCTCGGCTCGGGCAAAACCACCTTGCTGCGGCACATGCTCGACAACGCCCAAGGGCGTCGCATCGCGGTGATCGTCAACGAGTTCGGCGAACTGGGCATCGACGGTGAAATCCTCAAGCAGTGCTCCATCGGCTGTACCGAAGAAGAAGCCAATGGCCGCGTCTACGAACTGGCCAACGGCTGCCTGTGCTGCACCGTTCAGGAAGAGTTCTTCCCGGTGATGCGCGAACTGGTCGCCCGTCGCGGCGATCTCGACCACATCCTCATCGAAACCTCGGGCCTGGCCCTGCCAAAGCCGCTGGTCCAGGCCTTCCAGTGGCCGGAAATCCGCAGCGCCTGCACCGTTGACGCGGTGATCACCGTGGTCGATAGCCCGGCCGTGGCCGCCGGCACCTTCGCTGCGTTCCCGGATCAGGTGGACGCCCAGCGCAAACTCGATCCGAACCTGGACCACGAATCGCCGCTGCACGAGCTGTTCGCCGATCAGTTGTCCAGTGCCGACCTGGTGATCCTCAACAAGGCTGACCTGATCAGCCCGGAAGACCTGGCCCGCGTACGCCTGGAAGTCGCAGAAGAGCTACCGCCTGCGGTGAAGGTCATCGAAGCCTGCAGCGGTCGCCTGCCACTGGACGTGCTGATCGGCCTGGGTGCCGGTTCCGAAGAACACATCGACAGCCGCCACAGCCATCACGATCATCACCACGACGATGACGAGCATGACGACCACGATCACGACGCTTTTGACTCTATCTCCATCGAGCTGCCGGTCTCTGACGAGAGCTTGCTGATGGACGCGCTGACGCAACTGGTGATCGAGCACAGCATCCTGCGGGTCAAGGGCTTCGCGGCGATTCCGAACAAACCGATGCGCCTGCTGATCCAGGGCGTGGGCACTCGTTTCGACAAGCACTTCGACCGCCAGTGGGGTGGCGAAGAAGAACGCACCACGCGTCTGGTGTTGATCGGCCAGGCGCTGGACGCCGCGCTGCTCGAAACCCAATTGCGCGCCGCGCTCAGCGTATAAGCCATGCACCTGCTCAGGACCCAGCCCGGCGGTTTCGTGTCGGACGACAACATTGCCGACCTTGGACAAACCCCCGCCGAGCTGGTGATCCTGTGCAGCGGCGACTCCAGCCTGGCGCTGCTCGCCGAAGCGGCGCAGCAGTTGCCCGACGATTACCCGAGCGTGCGCCTGGCCAACCCGATGCAGGTACAGAATCACGCATCGGTTGATCTGTACGTCGACGAAGTGCTGCGCCACGCCAAGGTCATTCTGATCTCGCTGCACGGCGGCATCGCCTATTGGCGTTATGGCGTGGAGCGGCTGGTGGAGCTTTCGCAACGTGGGGTGCAGCTGATTCTGGTGCCGGGTGACGATCGTCCTGATCCGGAACTCAGCGACCTCAGCACCGTGGCCCCGCAGGACCGCGAGCGGCTCTGGCACTTCCTGCGCCAGGGCGGCATGGGCAATGCGCTGGACCTGTTTCGCTGCCTGGCCAATCGCTGGCTGGGTCGTGACTACGCTTGGTCCGAGCCGCAAGTCTTGCCGCGCACCGCGATCTACCACCCGCACAAAAGCCCCGCGCAACTGAGTGATTGGCGAGCCGAATGGCGGGCCGATCAACCCGTGGCGGCAGTGCTGTTCTACCGCTCGCACTTGCAGGCGGCGAACACCGCTTTCATCGATGTCTTCTGTCAGCGTTTGCAGGCTGCGGGGTTGAATCCGTTGCCCATCGCCCTGGCCAGTTTGAAAGAGCCCGGCTGCCTGTCGGTGGTCGAGGATTGGCTGGATGAGGTTGAGGCCGGGGTGATTCTCAACACCACAGGCTTCGCCCAATCGAGCCCTGAAGCTCCGCATTTGCGTCCGTTTCGCCGCAATATCCCGGTGATTCAGGCAATTTGCGCCCAGGATAACGAGCCGGGATGGCGCGCCAGCGAACAAGGGCTCGGCCCGCGCGATCTGGCGATGCATATCGCCCTGCCGGAACTGGACGGGCGGATCATCAGCCGGCCGATCAGCTTCAAGGATCTGGCCTGGCGCAGTGAGCGCAGTCAGTCCGACGTGGTCTGCTACCGCGCGCAACCGGAACGCATGGACTTTGTCGCCGAACTGGCGCGGCGCTGGATTGATCTGGCGCGGCTGCCGAATGCCGAAAAACGCGTCGCGCTGATCCTCGCCAATTACCCGACTCGCGATGGGCGTATCGGCAATGGCGTCGGCCTTGATACGCCGGCGGCGGCACTGAATATCCTCCGTGCACTGCAGGCCGAAGGTTTTCCATTGCCGGCGCAGTTGCCGGACAGCGGCACCGCGTTGATCCAGCAACTGCTTGGCGGCGTCAGCAACGATCTCGATACCCTCGACCAACGCCCGTGTCAGCAAAGCCTGGCCATGGACGATTACCTGCAGATGTTCAACGCGCTGCCCGAAGCCAACCGCCGGGCAGTGCTACAACGCTGGGGTGCACCCGAGAGCGATCCGATGTGCCGCGCCGGACGGATGATGATTGCCGGGTTACGTTTCGGCCTGACCTTCGTCGGCATTCAACCGGCGCGGGGTTATCAGGTGGACCCGAGCGCGGTGTATCACGACCCGGACCTGGTGCCGCCCCACGGCTATCTGGCGTTTTACTTCTGGCTGCGCAACACCTACGGCGCCCACGGCGTGATCCACGTCGGCAAGCATGGCAACCTCGAATGGCTGCCGGGCAAGGGTGTCGGGCTCTCTGAACATTGCTGGCCGGACGCGCTGCTCGGGCCGTTGCCGAATATCTATCCGTTCATCGTCAACGATCCGGGCGAGGGCGCCCAGGCCAAGCGGCGAACCCAAGCGGTGATCATCGATCACTTGATGCCGCCGTTGACCCGCGCCGAAACCTACGGCCCGTTGCGCAATCTCGAACTGTTGGCGGATGAGTACTACGAAGCGCAACTGCTCGATCCACGGCGTGCCCGCGAGTTGCAGCGCGACATCCTGCAACTGGTGCGCGACACGCACATCGACCGCGAACTGCAACTGGACGAACAACTCGACAGCGATGCCGACGCGGCAATCTGGTTGCCGCGCCTGGACACCTACCTGTGCGATTTGAAAGAGTCGCAGATCCGCGATGGCCTGCACGTGTTCGGCGAGTCACCGACCGGGCGCCTGCGCATCGACACCTTGCTCGCGCTGCTGCGCATTCCACGGGGCGATGGGCGTGGTGCGCAATCGAGTTTGTTGCGAGCGCTGGCGAAAGCCTTTGAGCTGGGCTTCGATCCGCTCGATTGTGCACTGGCCGAGCCGTGGAACGGGCCGCGTCCGCATGCGCTGTTGTCGATCAGCGATGAACCCTGGCGCATTACCGGCGACACCCGCGAACGCCTGGAACTGTTTGCCACACAACTGATCTCGCAGGCGCTGGATGCCCCCTGTGGGAGCGAGCCTGCTCGCGATGGTTTATCAGCCACATTGACGCCAACTGACACACCATCGCGAGCAGGCTCGCTCCTACAGGAGGCCGGCTGGACTGAGGTGCAAGCCATCCTCGACAACCTGCGCGAAGTGGTCGCGCCACGCCTGGACGCCTGTGGCCCCGCCGAAATGCGCGGCCTGCTCGATGCCCTGAGCGGGCGCTTCGTCCCGGCCGGCCCCAGCGGCGCACCGAGTCGCGGGCGCCTGGATGTGCTGCCGACCGGGCGCAATTTCTATTCAGTGGACGTGCGCAACCTGCCGACCACCACGGCATGGCGCATCGGTTTCCAGTCCGCCAACCTGATCCTTGAGCGTCACCTGCAAGACCATGGCGATCACTTGCGTCAGCTCGGTCTGTCGGTGTGGGGCACCGCGACCATGCGCACCGGCGGCGACGACATCGCCCAGGCCATGGCGCTGATGGGCGTGCGTCCGGTGTGGGCGACCGGCAGTCAGCGGGTCGACGATTTTGAAATCCTGCCGCTGAGTTTGCTCGACCGCCCGCGGGTCGACGTGACGTTGCGCGTCTCGGGTTTCTTCCGCGATGCCTTTGCCAATCTGATCCGCCTGTTCGACGCCGCCGTGCAAGCAGTTGCCGCACTGGACGAGCCGGACGACCTCAACCCGCTGGCGGCCAAGGTTCGCGCCGAACGTGAAGCGTTGCTGCAATCGGGACTGGATGAAGACGCGGCCAGACGTCAGGCCGGTTGGCGCATCTTCGGTGCCAAGCCCGGCGCGTATGGCGCGGGCGTGCAGGGTGCCATTGACGGTCGCCTGTGGCAGAGCCGCGAGGATCTGGCCGAGGTCTATCTGAACTGGGGCGGCTACGCCTACGGCGGCTCCGACGAAGGCACCGCCGCCCGCGAGCAGTTCGCCCAGCGCCTGAGCCAGGTGCAAGCGGTGCTGCAAAACCAGGACAACCGCGAGCACGATCTGCTCGACTCCAATGACTACTACCAGTTCCAGGGTGGCATGCTCGCCGCCGTGGAAAACCTCAGTGGTGCAACGGCGGCCAGTTATCACGGCGACCATAGCCAGCCGGACCTGCCCAGAATCCGCACGCTCAAGGAAGAGCTGAGCCGGGTTATCCGCTCCCGGGCGGCCAATCCGAAGTGGATCGAAGGCGTCAAACGTCACGGCTACAAAGGCGCGTTCGAAATGGCCGCGACTGTCGACAACCTGTTCGCCTTCGATGCCACCACCCAGTTGATCGACGATCACCAATACGCGCTGCTGGCGGATGCCTATTTGCTCGACGCCAATACCCGTGACTTCGTTCGCGAGCACAATCCCCATGCCTTGCGCGATATGACCGAACGCATGCTCGAAGCACAGCAGCGGGGCATGTGGAAAGAACCGGGCGCGTATCGCGAGGCGCTGGAGAATCTGTTGCTGGACATAGAAGAAGACAGTTAAAACACCGCCGACCCTGTGGGAGCGAGGTGTTTGTGAAATCACCGACCATGACCGAGATTGAACAATGACCGACACCCCCCATTTCCCGCTCTCCGCCGTGGTCGGCGCCGACGATTTGAAACTCGCGCTGTGCCTGACCGCCATCGACCCGAAGATCGGCGGTGTGTTGATCGAAGGCCCGCGCGGCATGGCCAAGTCGACCCTGGCCCGTGGCCTGGCGGACCTGCTGGCCAGCGGTCAATTCGTCACCTTGCCTTTGGGCGCCACTGAAGAGCGCCTGGTGGGCACGCTCGATCTCGACGCTGCATTGAGCGAAGGTCGCGCGCAATTTTCCCCGGGGGTGCTGGCCAAGGCCGACGGTGGCGTGCTCTACGTCGATGAAGTGAATCTGCTGCCCGATCACCTCGTCGATCTGCTGCTCGACGTTGCGGCCAGCGGCACCAACCTGGTCGAGCGCGACGGCATCTCCCACCGGCATTCGGCGAAGTTCGTGCTGATCGGCACCATGAACCCGGAGGAGGGTGAGCTGCGCCCGCAACTGCTCGATCGATTTGGCTTGAACGTTGCCCTCGGCGGCCATACCGCGCCGGCCGAGCGCGGGCAAATCATCCGGCGGCGCCTGGACTTCGACACCGATCCGCACGGCTTCTGCGCCGAGTGGGAACGCCGGCAGCAGGCGTTGCGCGAGCGTTGCCAGCAGGCACGCAGCACGTTGGCCAGCATTGCCCTGGACGATAGCGCCTTGGCGCAGATTACCGAGCGTTGTTTTGCCGCCGGGGTCGACGGATTGCGCGCCGATCTGGTCTGGTTGCGGGCGGCGCGGGCCCATGCCGCCTGGCGCGGGGCGCGTGCCATAACCGTCGAAGATATCGATGCGGTCGCCGAATTTGCGTTGCGCCATCGCCGTCGTGAGCAAACGCCACCGGCACCCCCACAGCAACAGTCCCACGCCGGTCAACAGCCAAACGCTGGCGAAGGCCAGGGGCAGTGGGGCGAAATGCCTGCTCAGGCGCTGCCGGTCGGGGCCCGTCGTGAAGTGCCGAGCTGGCCAAAAAAGCCCTAGGCATTCGCCCTCGCTCTGACGCGGGGGCGAATGCCAGACCCCGCGCCGGACGCCTCGACCACGGCAAGCAGGGCAAACGTCATGCCGCGCGCGACGGTTCGATCAACTGGCCCGGTACGTTGTTGAACGGCCGGCCACGTCAGCGCGATGACCTGTTGTTCCACCTGCGCACCCGCTCGCCCCATGAACTGTGGCTGGTGATCGTCGATGCGTCGGCATCCACGCGTCGCCACCAGGCCTTGAGTGATGCCAAAGGTTTGCTGGCACAGCTGTTCGACGATGCTTACCGCCAACGCGCGCGCCTGGCCTTGCTGACCGCCAGCGGAACGCAGCCGACGTGGCAGGTGCAGGGGTTGAAGGCGTCCAGCGGTTTGCGCGCCTGGCTCGATGGACTCGGGGCCGGCGGTGGCACGCCGTTGCTGGCGGCGTTGAGTGAAGCGGGGCACTGGCTGAGCGCGCGGCGCAAGCGCTTCCCGGCGGAGCAGCAACGGTTGCTGGTAGTGACCGATGGCCGCTTGAAGGATTGGCCGACGTTGCCCACGCTCGATTGTCCGGGGCTGGTGATCGACATCGAGCGCGGGCCGATTCGCCTCGGGCGCAGCCGGGTCCTGGCGGCGCAGTTGCAGGCTGAGTACCGGCATATCGACGGGTTGCTTCCGCGCTGAGATGTGCGGTGCCCAGGCTTCCCTCATCGGCGGACCGCCCATTCAAAGATGAATTCGGCCGGCTCACCCTTCCTGACAGGCCTGCACGCGGGGTGTCATTCAAGCACCAGGTTCGAGCGCTGCGCTGGAATCGGATTGCGCATCAGCGTGCCCACCACCAGCGCTCCCAATAATCCCGCCAGCCCCGCGACCCAAAGCAGCAGGCTGAACCCCGCCACGAACGCTTGGCGGGCCAGCGGTTCGACCCTCATGCGAGCCGACTCAGGTACCAGGCTCAGTGCTGCACTCATATCACCGGCCACCACCCGCGAGGCGATCCCTTGGGCCTGGCCGAGCAGCGCCGGACCCTGGGTCGACAGGTCCGAGTGCAGCTGTTGTTCGGCGTGGCTGGCGAGCAGCGCACCATACACGCCGATGGCCAGCATCACCGCACTGAAACGCATGGTGGTGCTCATGCCCGAGGCCATGCCGGTGCGCTCGCGCGGCACGCAGGCCATGATGTTTTTCTGCGTATCGCCATTGAGCAATCCGGCGCCGGCACCGGTCACGGCGATCGCCAGGGCGAAGGGCAGGTAGCCGCCGCTGTTGACCGCCCAGGCGCTGAGCAGGTTGCCGCTGCCCACCAGCGTCAGGCCGATGGCCATCATGTTCGCCGGGGTCACACGTCCGGCCAGGCGCGCACCGAGGCGCGGGAAGATCAACATGGGCACGGCAAACGGCAACATGCCGAGCCCGGCGAAGATGGCGCTGAAACCCAGGCCGTTCTGCAGGTAAAACGGCAGCAGGGTCATCATCACTTGGGCGCACGCGGCGTAGGCGAACATGCCGAGCAGGGCGCCGATGAAGCGTGGATGCCTGAACAGTCGCAGGTCGATCATCGGCCGCTGTTGCAGGCGCTCGATCAGCACAAACAAGCCCATTAACAGCGCACCGCCCAACAGGCGGGTGTAGGTGAGGGGGTTGTTCCAGCCGATCCGGCTGGCTTCGATCAGGCCCCAGATCAGGCACAGCAAGCTCGCGCTGAAGGCGAGGCTGCCCCATGGGTCGAGGCGCGCAGCCTGAGCGTCACGGGATTCCGGCACTGCACGCCAGACCATGTACATCAGGAACAGGCCGACGGGCAGGTTGAGGTAGAAAATCCAGCGCCAACCAACGTATTCGGTAATCAACCCGCCCAGGGTCGGCGCCGCAGTCATGGCCACGCCCATGCAGCCCCCCCAGAACGCCCAGGCTTTGGCCCGTTCCACTTCATCGTGGAAGGTGTGGCCGATCGAAGCGAGTGCCGAGGTCAGCAACAACGCGGCGCCGACGCCTTTGATGGCCCGGGCGATGTCGAGAAACAACGCGTTTGGCGCCGCGCCGCAACCGAGGGACGCGAGAATGAAAATGCCCAGGCCCCAGATCAGGGTTTTCTGCCGGCCAAAGCGGTCGGCCAGGCTGCCAGCGGGTAGCAGCAAGGCGGCGAAGGCCAGCATGTAGGCGCTGACCACCCATTCGATGTCTGCGAAATTGGCCCCCAGATCCCGGGCGATGCTGGGCAAGGTAACGGCGACGATGTTGGTGTCGAGCACGATCAGCGAACACACGGCCGACGCGGTAAGTAAGGTCAGTTGCTTGCTGGCCCTGGGTTTGACGGACATGGCATGGGTTCTCTACTGTGAGGTTTCGTGCAGCTTATCGCCGGTATACGGAACCTTTGTTAGGCGTACCTCGTCACTTCATTACCTTTGAGCTAATGCACCGATGGACATCCGTCACTTCCGCTATTTCCTCGCGGTCGCCCGGCACCGCAACTTCACCCGCGCCGCCGAGCAATTGGGGATCGCGCCGCCGACCTTGACCCGGCAAATCCAGGACATGGAAGCCGAACTGGGGGCGCGTCTGTTTTTGCGCCAGGCACGGGACGTCAGCCTGACCGAAGCGGGCGCGGCGCTGGTGATCGAGGCCGAAGCCACGGTGCGGCAATTTGAGTCGGCCCAGCGCAATGCCCAGCGTGCCGGCCGTGGCGACATCGGGCACATCGAACTCGGTTATGTTGCTTCGGCGGTGTATTCGGGGCTGCTGCAAAAGCAGGTGCAGGGTTTTGCCGGCCAATACCCGGATGTCAGCCTCAATGTGCGTGAAAGCCCCATGGCCAGCTTGCCGAACATGATTCTCGAGGGGCGCTTCGACCTGGGCTACATCCGCTGTCCACTGTCCTTGCCCGATGGCATCGAAGGCGTACGCCTGAGCGACGAAGGTCTTGTGCTGGCGTTGCCGGCGGATTCGTGGCTCAACCGCCTGACGGTCATCAATTCGGCGCACTTGCAGAATGAAAACTTTATCCTCCCCGAACAAGTCGTTGGCACCTTGCAGGTGGCCGCTCAGGGCGATTTTGTGCCGAAGCTGGGGGCGCAGCCGGGTGGGCTGGTGGCGGTGATCGCGCTGGTGTCCCTGGGGCAG
Source organism: Pseudomonas sp. MIL9 (assembly GCF_016887925.1). Lineage (NCBI taxonomy): Bacteria > Pseudomonadati > Pseudomonadota > Gammaproteobacteria > Pseudomonadales > Pseudomonadaceae > Pseudomonas > Pseudomonas sp. MIL9. The sequence goes on from NZ_JAFEHE010000001.1 coordinate 314,889, forward strand.
GGGGTGGCGGTGGTACCGGAGTCGGTGGTCGGCCATGTCAGCTTGCCAAACGTGGTGTATCGGCCAATCAAGGATTGCAGTGCATCGTCGTGGCTGGCGTTGATCCATCGGCGGTTTGAGAAATCACCGGCGGTTCTCCGGTATATCGATTGGATAAGAAAAGCGGGGTCGCTCCAAAAGAGCCTCTACAGATTTTGAAATGATTTTCGGCTGTAGGAATTATCCCGATCAACTGTACGATCCAAGTCCTTTTTTCCATTCAGGACTTGCATGAACACCCTCACGGAGCCCCCCGGTTACCCTTTCCCTTCGCGCCAACGCGCGTTCTTGACGCACGCCAAGCCCCCGTTATTCCGGCACCCAAACGCCCTTGTCCTTGCAGTTTCACGGCCTCTGCGCCGCGCCTTGCCGTGCCCGGCAATCTGAATTCACTGACGAGATCGAGACGTTTATATGGAATGGATAGCTGACCCCACCGCATGGCTGGGCTTGTTGACGCTGATTGTGCTGGAGCTGGTGCTGGGCATCGACAACCTGGTGTTTATCGCGATCCTCGCCGACAAATTGCCGCCTGAGCAGCGCGACCGTGCGCGAATCATTGGTCTGTCCCTGGCGTTGTTGATGCGTCTGGGTCTGCTCGACAGCATTTCCTGGCTGGTGACCCTCACCCAACCGCTGTTCGAGGTGTTCGACAAGAGCTTCTCCGGGCGTGACCTGATCATGCTGTTTGGCGGTGTGTTCCTGTTGTTCAAGGCCACCATGGAGCTGCACGAACGCCTCGAAGGGCATGTCGGCCAGCGCTCGTCCAACACGGCCTACGCCTTGTTCTGGCCGATCGTGGCGCAAATCGTGGTGCTCGATGCCGTGTTCTCCCTCGACGCGGTGATTACCGCAGTGGGCATGGTCGATGAACTGGCGGTGATGATGATCGCGGTGATCATTTCCATCGGCCTGATGATCGTCGCGAGCAAGCCGCTGACCCGTTTCGTCAACGCGCACCCGACGGTAATCATGCTGTGTCTGGGCTTCCTGATGATGATCGGTTTTGCGCTGACCGCCGAGGGGCTGGGCTTCCATATTCCCAAGGGCTACCTGTACGCGGCCATCGGTTTCTCGATCCTGATCGAGGTGTTCAACCAGATTGCTCGGGCTCGCCGCAAGCGTTCGATGCAGGGCCTGCGACCGATGCGTGAACGCACGGCTCACGCGGTGATGCGTTTGCTGGGCGGTCGCAAACTGGCCGTGGAGGAGGTCGGTGAAGACATTGCCGACCTGTTGGACAACGGCGAAGCACCGACTGAAGAACTGTTCGACCGTCGCGAGCGGGTGATGATCAGCGGCGTGTTGCAACTGGCTGAACGGCCGATCCGTACCCTGATGACCGTGCGCGCCGACGTCGATCACATCGACCTGGACGAAGATGCCGAGGCCATTCGTACGAAGTTGATGCACTCGTCCTACTCGCGTCTGCCGTTGATTCGTGACGGTGCAGTGGATGAGCCGTTGGGCTTCGTGCACAAAAAGGAATTGCTGAAGGAATACCTGGCCGGCAGCGAGCCTGATCTTGCGCACCTGGCGCGCCAGACCATCAATTTGCTCGACAGCTATTCGATCCTCAATGCCCTGGAACAGATGCGCAAGGCATCGACCCACATCGCTTTTGTGGTCAACGAATTCGGGGATTTCGTCGGTGTACTGACCATGACCGACATTCTGGAATCGATCGCCGGCGAGTTGCCCGATGCGAGTGAGATCGAAGGTCCGGATGTGTTCGAGGACAACGGCGGGTTTGTGGTCAGTGGCGCCTTGAACCTGGCGCGGGTGCGGCAACGCACCGGATTTGCGGCGCAACCGACCGACGACTATCAAACCCTGGCCGGGTTGGTGGTGAGCTTGTTGGATCGCCTGCCGATGATCGGTGACAGCCATGAGTGGCAGGGCTGGCGCATGACCGTCCTCAAGGTCGAAGAGCGGCGGGTGACGCGGGTGTTTCTGGCGCGTGTCGACCGGTGATGTTGCGGCGGGCCCAAAGGGCTCTTCGCCGACAAGTCAGTGCCTGCAGATATGTAGATGTATCTGCAGGCGCTGGCTTGCCAGCGACAGCGATCTCACTGATTGGCAAGTGCTTGAGCCTTTCAAGTGCAATGGGTCTGTATATCACTGGCGTATCAGCGCGGACGCGTTGCCTTGACTGATGTCGCCGCGGCGTTCATCCCGCATCGGTCTGCTGGGGGGTTATTTCTTGCCTGGCAAAACAGTCTGGGTTACCGGGTAGGCGAACGATTCTTCGTTGTTTACCGTTGCATAAACTGTTTGCGCCTCTCCGGGTTTCAGTGGTGCAGGGACATTGGGCAAGTGGCCAATGGCTCTGCCCGGTCTCCAATTAACAAAGTTCAAGCCAACTAAATACGGCAGCAGCGTTGACCCGCCAAACGTATCACCCGATGGAACCGAAAAGAGGGTGGTAATGGACGTTTTTATCGGGAAGAAAATCGCGCCCGGATAAGTTCCGCATAATGGGTAGTTTGGTGTGCCGCGAACGCATTTGGCCGCAGGCTCTTGCCCAACAACCAGCCTGGTAGGCGGTGAACTGATGCCATTTACAAACACCGAGAACGAAATCCCCTTGCCTGGCAGGCTCGAGAGGTTCAACTGAGTCATCGTGAAATCTCCATTGGCAAGCGTGGTTGCCTGTCTCAGGATATCTCCGTCGCTTGTTAACGCCGTTACCATGAACGGTCCCGCCGACCCAACGCCGACGATAGTGCCCGCAATGGATGTATCGCTTTTGGACAGAGGCGTCGTGACACAAACTTCCGCGCCGTTCTGGCCAATGTACTTTGCGTTGACCAGGCTCGCGCATTCTTCGTTCACCGTGGTAACGCTGCTGGTCTGTTCGATGTTGCAACCCGATAAAAAAGTCCCGAGTGCGGCCGTTATAAAAAACATCCTTGGCGTATTCACATTTAATTCCCTGAAGTGACGATGTTTATAAGTGATATGCCGGGCCAGTATTTCTTCAGGGCTTGCGGGGCGTCTACTGTCAGAGTTGACAGGTTGGCAAAGGTTTTTGGCTGCTTGATGTGCCAACTGCTATGCCGCGTGAGTGTCGGTTTTTGTGACAGGCAGTGCTTCCCGCGCACTCAAACGAAGCGCATTTCCCACCACCTGTAGCCAACGGTAGCACCCACTCGTTGAGTCAGCAGGTAACGCCCGTGACGGTGTTCCCGTGCATGCCGTTGATTCAACTGAACTTTCAATTGCACCGGGTTTTCCCTGCGAACCTGTGGCACACTTTCTGCTGTCTATTCCGTTGTTACATACCAAGTTCCGGTATAGCGGAATAACCATCATCTGGAGTGCTTGCCATGCATCGCCGTCCTTCCTTGTTCAAAGCGTGTGTTTTTCTTTTCGCGGCCTCTGCTGCTGCCGTGGGCGTGGCCCAGGCAGCCGACAGCAAGCTCGATAGCGTTCTGGCCCGCGGCAAACTTATCGTGGGCACCGGCAGCACCAATGCGCCGTGGCACTTCCAGGGGGCGGATGGCAAGTTGCAGGGGTTCGATATTGATATCGGGCACATGATCGCCAAGGGCTTGTTCAATGACCCGAACAAGGTCGAGTACGTGGTGCAGTCGTCCGATGCGCGGATTCCCAACCTGCTGACCGACAAGGTCGACATCAGTTGCCAGTTCATCACCGTGACCGCCAGCCGTGCGCAGCAAGTGGCGTTCACCCTGCCGTACTACCGCGAAGGGGTTGGCCTGTTGTTGCCGGCGAACAGCAAGTACAAGGAAATCGATGACATGAAGGCCGCCGGTGACAGTCTCACAGTGGCCGTGCTGCAAAACGTCTATGCCGAAGAGTTGGTGCATCAGGCATTGCCCAAGGCCAAGGTCGATCAGTACGACAGTGTGGACCTGATGTATCAGGCGGTGAACTCGGGCCGTGCCGACGCGGCAGCCACCGACCAGTCCTCGGTGAAATACCTGATGGTGCAAAACCCCGGTCGCTACCGCAGCCCGGCCTACGCCTGGAGCCCGCAGACCTACGCTTGCGCGGTTAAACGCGGCGATCAGGACTGGCTGAACTTCGTCAACACCACGCTGCATGAAGCCATGACCGGCGTTGAGTTCCCAACCTACGCGGCTTCGTTCAAACAATGGTTCGGTGTCGACCTGCCTACCCCTGCCATCGGTTTCCCTGTCGAATTCAAATGATCCCGTGAGAGTGGGGCGCCGAAATGCGCCCCGCTCAAGGTACTGTCAACCATGAACTATCAGTTGAATTTTGCCGCCGTGTGGCGCGATTTCGACACCTTGCTGGCGGGGCTCGGCCTGGGCCTCGAGCTGGCGCTGGTGTCGATCGCCATCGGTTGTGTGATCGGCCTGATGATGGCGTTTGCTTTGCTGTCGAAGCACCGCGCATTGCGGGTGCTGGCATCGGTGTATGTGACGGTGATCCGCAACACGCCGATTCTGGTGTTGATTCTGTTGATCTACTTTGCCTTGCCGAGCCTCGGCATTCGGCTGGACAAGATTCCCTCGTTCATCATCACGCTGTCGCTGTACGCCGGGGCTTATCTGACCGAAGTGTTTCGTGGCGGGTTGCTGAGCATCCCCAAGGGCCAGCGTGAAGCGGGGTTGGCAATCGGCCTGGGCGAGTGGCAGGTCAAGGCTTACGTCACCGTACCGGTGATGTTGCGCAATGTTCTGCCGGCCTTGTCGAACAACTTCATTTCGCTGTTCAAGGACACTTCGCTGGCCGCAGCCATTGCCGTGCCGGAGCTGACCTATTACGCGCGCAAGATCAATGTCGAGAGCTACCGGGTGATCGAAACCTGGCTGGTGACCACGGCGCTCTATGTCGCGGCCTGTTACCTCATTGCCATGCTGCTGCGTTACCTCGAGCAGCGTCTGGCGATCCGCCGATAGGAGGCCCCATGTACGAATCCCCCAGTTGGTTGCATGAGTTGTGGGTCGCCCGGGAAGTGCTGTGGCAAGGCTTTCTGACCAGTGTTCAGGTGTCGGCCCTGGCGATTTTGCTCGGCACCGTGGTCGGCGTATTCGCCGGACTGGTGTTGACCTACGGCAAGTTCTGGATGCGCGCGCCGTTTCGTTTCTACGTGGACGTGATTCGCGGCACCCCGGTGTTTGTGCTGGTGCTGGCCTGCTTCTATATGGCGCCGGCGCTGGGCTGGCAGATCAGCGCGTTTCAGGCGGGTGCGTTGGGCCTGACGCTGTTTTGCGGCTCCCACGTCGCCGAGATCGTGCGCGGTGCGTTGCAGGCATTGCCCCGTGGGCAGATGGAAGCGAGCAAGGCCATCGGCCTGACGTTCTATCAGGCCCTCGGTTACGTGCTATTGCCCCAGGCACTGCGGCAGATCCTGCCGACCTGGGTCAACTCGTCCACCGAGATCGTCAAGGCCTCGACGCTGCTGTCGGTGATTGGCGTGGCCGAATTGCTGCTCAGCACCCAGCAGATCATCGCCCGGACCTTCATGACCCTGGAGTTTTACCTGTTCGCCGGTTTTCTGTTTTTTGTCATCAACTACGGCATCGAATTACTCGGCCGGCACATTGAAAAGCGGGTGGCCCTGCCATGACTCAAGTACAACCCTCCAACGTCCCGAGCGGACAGCCTCTGCTGGACATTCGCGGCCTGCACAAACAATACGGCCCGCTGGAAGTGCTCAAGGGCGTCGACCTGACCCTGCAGCGCGGCAACGTGGTCACGCTGATCGGCTCCAGCGGCTCGGGCAAGACCACGCTGTTGCGCTGCGTGAACATGCTCGAAGAGTTCCAGGGCGGGCAGATCATGCTCGATGGCGAATCCATCGGGTATGACGAGGTCAACGGCAAACGCATCCGCCACCCGGAAAAAGTCATCGCCCGTCATCGCGCCATGACTGGCATGGCGTTCCAGCAATTCAACCTGTTCCCGCACCTCACCGCCTTGCAGAACGTCACCCTGGGTTTGCTCAAGGTGAAAAAACTGGACAAGGACGAGGCCGTGGCGCTGGCGGAAAAATGGCTGGAACGCGTGGGTTTGCTGGAACGTCGCGATCACTATCCTGGCCAGCTGTCCGGCGGTCAGCAGCAGCGCGTGGCGATTGCCCGGGCGATTGCAATGAACCCGAGCCTGATGCTGTTCGACGAAGTGACCTCGGCGCTGGACCCGGAACTGGTCGGCGAAGTGCTGAACGTGATCAAGGGCCTGGCCGAAGACGGCATGACCATGCTGCTGGTGACCCACGAAATGCGCTTCGCTTTCGAAGTCTCGGACAAGATCGTGTTCATGAATCAGGGGCGCATCGAAGAGCAGGGGCCGCCCAAGGAGCTGTTCGAACGGCCGAAATCGCCACGGCTGGCGGAATTCCTCAAGAACACGCGCTTTTAAACATTCGATTTTCAATCAGGAGAAACACTCATGAGCATTACTCGTTACGGCACCGGCAGCACCGCCGCCGGCGGTCAGCCTCGCCCGTTCGCCCGAGCCGTTGAAGCCGATGGCTGGCTGCACGTTTCCGGGCAGGTGCCGGCGGTGGATGGCGAGATCATCACGGGCGGCATCGTCGAACAGACCCACCAGACCATGAAGAATCTGATCGCGATTCTGCAAGAGGCCGGTTATGGCCTGGAAGATGTGGTGCGTGCTGGCGTGTGGCTGGAGGATCCGCGGGATTTCACCAGTTTCAACAAGGTCTTCTCCGAGTACTTCAAACCCGAACACGCCCCGGCCCGGGCCTGCGTGCAGGCGAACATGATGGTCGACTGCAAGGTCGAGATCGACTGCATCGCGTACAAGAAAAAGGCTTGAACCGAGGTGGCTTCATCGCTAGCAGGCTAGCTCCCACAGGGGAACGCATTCCACATGTGGGAGCTAGCCTGCTAGCGATGACGGCCTTACGGTCGCCGCCGCACTCTAGGTAAACTCCCGGCACTTTGTATGGGAATCACTGACATGACCGAAGACACCATCAAACGCCGGGCACGCGGTCTGGACCGGGCGTTCGACATCCTCGATTTCCTCAAGGAGATCGGCCAGCCCCTGCGCCCGAACGAAATCGCCAGTGGCATCGGCAGCCCGAAATCCACGGTCTACGAACTGGTGGCCTCGTTGCTGGAACGACGGATTCTGGAGCCGGTGGGCAAGGACGGTCACGTTTACCTCGGGCGCCAGCTGTACTTCCTCGGGCAGGCGCATCTGCGCCATTTCGACCTGTCCCGTGAGGCCGATCACGCTTTGCAGGAGATCGTCAGCCAGACCCACGAAACCGCGCAGATGTGCCTGCTCAACGGGCGCAAGTACACCGTGGCGCTGATGAAGGAGGGCGAGCGGCATTTCCGCATTTCCTCGGACATCGGCGAAAACGCGCCGATCCCCTGGACCGCGTCCGGGCGCCTGCTGCTGGCGCACCTGAGCGACCAGGCAATCATCGACCTGATCGACCATGACGACTTCATCCTGCCCGATGGCGAGCGCCTGCCGCTGGAGCAGTTTCTCAAGGAAATCCGTCAGGCCGGCATCGATGGCTTTTTCTCCTTCGATAGCGTCGCCGACACCTTTACCCATTGCTTCGCCGCCCCGGTCAAAGACCCCAACGGCGTGGCCATCGCGACCCTGTGCATCGTCGCCCCCCGGGCCGATGCCAAGAAAAATTACAACGACTACCGCCGGGTGCTGATCGACAGCGCCAACAGCCTGGCCCGTCGCATCAACGAATAACAGCGGCTGCCTGCGGCCGCGAATGTGAGGAGTTCGACCATGACTACTGCCGAAAATACTGCTGCCGTGGAAAAGGGTTTTGCCCGGACGGGCGCCAGTCTTGTCCGTGACGTCAGCCTGCCCGCGCTGGTGCTGCATCGCCAGGCGCTGGAACACAACATTCGCTGGATGCAGGATTTCGTCAGCAACAGCGGCGCCGAACTCGCGCCCCACGGCAAGACCAGCATGACCCCGGCGCTGTTTCGCCGGCAGCTCGACGCCGGTGCCTGGGGCATTACCCTGGCCAGCGCCACGCAAACCCGCGCGGCCTATGCCCATGGCGTGCGTCGGGTGTTGATGGCCAACCAACTGGTCGGCACACCGAACATGGCGCTGATCGCCGATCTGCTGGCCGATCCGGCGTTCGACTTCTACTGCATGGTCGATCACCCGGACAACGTTGCCGACCTCGGTGCCTATTTCGCCTCGCGCGGTGTGCGCCTGAACGTGATGATCGAGTACGGCGTGGTCGGCGGGCGTTGCGGCTGCCGCAGCGAACAGGAAGTGATCGACCTGGCGAAAGCCATCGCCGCGCAACCGGCGCTGGCCCTGACCGGGATCGAAGGCTATGAAGGGGTGATTCATGGTGATCACGCCATCAGTGGCATTCGCGCGTTCGCCGGTTCCCTGGTGCGCCTGGCGGTGCAACTGCAGGACAGCGGCGCGTTCGCGATTGCCAAGCCGATCATCACCGCTTCGGGATCGGCCTGGTATGACCTGATCGCCGAGGAGTTCGAAGCACAGAACGCCGCAGGGCGGTTCCTCAGCGTGCTGCGTCCTGGCAGTTATGTCGCGCATGACCATGGCATCTACAAGGAGGCGCAATGTTGCGTGCTCGACCGCCGCAGTGACCTGCACGAAGGGTTGCGCCCGGCGCTGGAAGTCTGGGCGCACGTGCAGTCGTTACCGGAGCCGGGTTTCGCGGTGATTGCCCTGGGCAAGCGTGATGTGGCCTACGACGCCGGTTTGCCGGTGCCGTTGCTGCGTTACAAGGCCGGCGTGCTGCCCGCCAAGGGCGACGACGTGAGTGCCTGCAAGGTGACAGCGGTGATGGACCAGCACGCGTTCATGACCGTGGCGCCGGGCGTCCAGTTGCGGGTGGGCGACATCATTTCGTTCGGCACTTCGCACCCGTGCCTGACGTTCGACAAGTGGCGTACGGGGTGCATGGTGGATGAGCAATTGAACGTCATCGAAACCATGGAAACCTGCTTCTAAGTCCAGGACCGAGTTGCGGCCATCGCGAGCAAGCTCGCTCCCACCATGGACTACCTTCTCCTGTGGGAGCGAGCGTGCTCGCGATGGCGTCCGCCCAGACAACAAAGAGCACCAGAGACCGCACAACCATGAGCACCCTCAACACCCTGGGCCCCCATACCCCGCGCATCGCCCTGATCGGCGAATGCATGATCGAACTGCAGCACCGCGCCGATGGCAGCCTGCAACAGAGCTTCGGTGGCGATACCTTGAACACCGCGGTGTACCTGTCCCGAGAGCTGGGCAGCGCGGGCACGGTGGACTACGTCACGGCCCTGGGCGATGACAGTTTCAGCGATGCCATGTGCCGGAACTGGGCCGAGGAAAACATTGGCCTGGGCAGGGTGCAACGCCTGCCCGGACGTTTGCCGGGGCTGTATTGCATCCAGACCGACGCCGCTGGCGAGCGTCGTTTCCTCTACTGGCGCAATGAAGCAGCGGTGCGCGATTGCTTTACGACGCCGGCCGCCGCGCCGATCCTGGCGGCGCTGCCGGACTATGACGTGCTGTATTTCAGCGGCATTACCCTGGCGGTACTGGGCGTGAAGGGCCGGGAAAAGTTGCTGGAAACCCTGATCGAGGCCCGCCAGCGCGATGCGCGAATCGTCTTCGACAATAACTACCGGCCACGGCTGTGGGCCTCGGTCGAGGAGGCGCGGGCGGCCTACCGCAGCGTGCTGCCTTATGTCGACCTGGCGTTGTTGACCGTCGATGACGAACAGGCGCTGTTCCATTTCTCCGATTGCGCGGCGGTGTTTGGCGCGTACGAGCAGATCGGCACGCCCGAAGTGGTGCTCAAGCGTGGCGCCGAGGCGTGCCTGATTCGGTGTGAGGGTGAGTCGTTCGAAGTGCCGGCCCAGAAAGTCGAGCGTGTGGTGGACACCACGGCGGCGGGGGATTCGTTCAGTGCGGCGTACCTGGCTGCGCGGCTCAAGGGTGCAAGCCCGGTCGAAGCGGCGGAGGCGGGGCACCGGCTGGCGAGTCGGGTGATTCAGGTGCCGGGGGCGCTCATTCCCAGAGCTTGAAAGGCACGTCCTGTGGTGAGGGCGCAAGCTCCCTCACCACAGGGGGCTTCAATCCCGGTAAAACACCTGCACCAGGTGATAGCCGAACTTGCTCTTGATCGGTCCATGCACCACCCGCAGCGGTTTCTTGAAAATCACCGCGTCGATGGCTCCGACCATCTGCCCCGGCCGCACTTCGCCCAGGTCGCCACCGCGCTTGCCGGACGGGCAGGTGGAGTACTTCTTGGCCAGCACATCGAAGGCTTCGCCCTTGGCGATGCGTTGTTTGAGCTGCTCGGCTTCTTCCGAGGTTTTCACCAGAATATGGCGGGCTTGAGCTTTCATGGGGCGGATACCTTGCAACGGTGGTGACATGGGTGTGACGCGGGGCGCGCGATTATGCCCTAACTCACTGCGGTTGGCCGATCATCGTGCGAATCTTGTTGGCCAGCAGATCAATGGAAAACGGTTTGGCCACCATGTCCATGCCTTCCTCGAGAAACCCCTGACGCTCGGCGGCTTTTTCCGCGTAACCGGTCATGAACAGCACTTTGAGTTGAGGCCGGTGCTGACGGGCAATTTCCGCCAGTTGCCGGCCATTCATGCCCGGCAAGCCGACATCGGTCACCAGCAAATCGACCCGCAGTCCGGATTCGAGCAGGGGCAGGGCGCTCTTTGCGTCTTCGGCTTCGTAGGCGTGATAGCCCAGCTCCTTGAGCAGGTCGAACACCAGCATGCGTACGGCCGGGTCGTCTTCCACCAGGACCACGGTTTCACCGGCAATGGCCGAGGGCGCCTCGCTGATGACCGGCGATAACACGTCTTGCGGTTCAACGCCGTGCAGGCGCGGCAGGTACAAGCGCACGCTGGTGCCCTGGCCGGGCATGCTGAACAGGGTCACATGGCCACCGGATTGCTGGGCGAAACCATAAATCATCGACAGGCCCAGCCCGGTGCCCTGGCCAATGGGTTTGGTGGTGAAGAACGGATCGAAGGCCTTGGCCAGGATCTTCGGTGTCATGCCCGTGCCGTTGTCGCTGACGGCGATCATCAGGTAATCCCCGGCCTTGACCGGTTCCAGGGTGGTGATGTCGCTGCCGTCGAGGTAGACGTTGGCGGTTTCAATGCACAACTCGCCACCATCGGGCATGGCGTCCCGGGCGTTGATCACCAGATTGAGCAGGGCGTTTTCCAGTTGGCTGACGTCAGTACTGACCGTCCAGACGTCTTTGGCCAGGCGCAGCTTGAGCTCGATATGGTCGCCCTTGGTGCGGCGGAACAGGTCTTCCAGGGAGTGAATCAGGTCGTTGGCGTTCAGCGGTTTGCGATCCAGCGACTGACGCCTGGAGAACGCCAGCAGACGATGGGTCAGGGCGGCGGCGCGGTTGGCCGAGGACACCGCTGCCTCGGTGAAACGGGCGATCTCGGCGGCGCGGCCGTCGGCGATGTAGCGTTGCATCAGGTCGAGGCTGCCGATAATCCCCGTGAGCATGTTGTTGAAGTCATGGGCAATGCCGCCGGTGAGCTGGCCCACCGCTTCCATTTTCTGTGCATGGCGCAGGGCTTCTTCGGCGCGCTCACGTTCGAACATCTCGTTCAGCAGCTTTTCGTTGGCCTCGGCCAGTTGCCGGGTTCGGGCGCTAACCCGTTCTTCGAGGGTTTCATTGAGGTTGCGCAGCGCTTCTTCGGTCTGTTTGCGCTCGGTTTCGTCGATCACGAAGATGTAGAAACCGTTCACCGCGCCGTCTGCACCGTGGCGCGGCAAATAGTTCATCAGTGCATGACGGATGCTCCCGTCACGGTGCGGCGTCTTGATGCTGAAACAGCAGGGCCTGCCGGACAGGGCTTCGGCGATGTACCCGGCGCGCAAGGCGTAGGCCTCGTCGCCCAACACCTCTCGAACGGTCCGGCCGTAGAGCTCCTGGGGTGTCAGGCCGTACCAGTCCAGATACGCGGCGTTGTTCAGGCGAAAGCGTTCCTCGCGGTCGACATAGCTGATCAGGATCGGCATGGCGTTGATGATCAGTTGCAGCTCGGTCTGGCTCTGGCGCAGGGCCTGCTCGGTGTTTTTGCGCTCGGTGAGGTCCAGGGCGGCACCCAGGAAGCGGATTGGCCGGCCATGGTGGTCCTTGTAGCAACGACCGCGGGCAAACACCCAGCGCAACTCGCCATCGGGTTGCAGCAGGCGGTATTCCTCGGCGTATTCGGTGCCATGGGCGATGCAATGCTTGATGCTGCGGGCGATCAGGGCACGGTCTTCCGGGTGCACGCCGTGAAGGTACTCGGTGATCGGCAACTGGCTGGCCATGGCCGGGTCGATGCCATGCAATTGGGCGAAATGGGCGTCAGCCAGGAAGCGGTCCTCGCTGATGTCCCAGTCCCAGGTGCCGACCGTGTCGGTGGCGGCGAGGGCCAGTTGCAGGCGTTCCTCGGTTTCCTGTTGAGCCTTGAGGCTGGCGGCGGAACGCTGTTCCAGTTCGAGGGCGATTCGACGGCGTTCGTTGGTTTCGATGGCGGTGACCAGAATCCCGGCCACCTCGGCGCTTTCGTCGCGAATGGGGCTGTAGGTCAGATCGAGCCAGAAGTCGGAATCCTTGCCGTCGCGCTGCAGGGTGAAGCGTTGTTCGCTGTAGGTCCGCACTTGCCCTTGCAGGACGGCTTTGTAAATCGGATCGGTAAAGTCCTTTAACTCTGGCCAGATAAGGTGTGTCGGTTGTCCGAAAGCGTACGGATGCTTGCTGCCGGCGAGCAGGGCGAAGCCGTCGTTGTAGATCTGCGTCAGCTGCTCGCCCCAGAGCAACAGCATCGGCATCGGTGAATGAATCACAATGTCCACGGCGGTTCGCAGGCTCTGCGGCCAGGTGCTGGCAGAGCCCAGCGGGCTGCTTTCCCAGTCCAGCCTGGCAATCAAGGCCTGGGCATCGCTGCCGGTCGGTGAGGCGTTCATCTAGGTGTCCTGCATCAAGTCGGTATGACGGCGTCTACTCAACTGGCTGAGCGGCAAACGCTGGATGCCCCGGCATTTCGGAGGTCCGGGCCATTTTATCCATTGAATGCTTCGTAGGTGTTTTTTGCTATGGGCATCAACGCGTATTAAGACAACTGGCCAATCTTTACGCGAATGTTGCATCTGACAAGCAAACCCTGTGGGAGCGGGCTTGCCCGCGATGTGGGTGGCACCGTCAACATTGACGTACCGTCATCGCGAGCAGGGTCGCTCCTGCAGTGGAATACCTTAGTCCCGCAGTTCCGGGCGGTCGTGGAATTGCTCCAATGCCCCGGGGTTGGCCAGCGCATCGGTGTTCTTCACTGTTTGCCCATGCACCACATTGCGCACTGCCAATTCGACGATTTTGCCGCTGATGGTCCGGGGGATGTCCGTGACCGCGACGATCTTTGCCGGCACATGGCGTGGCGTGGTGTTGGCGCGAATGGTCTGGCGAATCTGTTGTTGCAGCGCTTCGTCCAGTTCAACGCCTTCACGCAGTCGCACGAACAGCACCACCCGCACGTCATCCTGCCACTGCTGACCGATGGCCACGCTGTCGAGCACCTGCGGGATTTTTTCCACCTGGCGGTAGATTTCCGCCGTGCCGATGCGCACGCCGCCGGGGTTGAGCACGGCGTCGGAGCGGCCGTGGATCATCATCGCGCCGTGGGGCAGTTGTTCGGCGTAATCGCCTTGGGCCCAGACGCCAGGGAACTGACTGAAATACGACGCCCGCAGTTTTTCGCCGTCGGGGTCGTTCCACAAGCCAATGGGCATCGCCGGGAAGTGCCGGACGCACACCAACTCGCCTTTTTCACCAATGACCGGTCGACCGTCCTCGTTCCACACTTCAACCGCCATGCCCAGGCTCTTGCCTTGCATTTCACCGCGACGCACCGGTTGCAACGGGTTGCCGTTGACAAAGCAGGAGACGATATCGGTGCCGCCCGACATCGAGGCCAGGCACACGTCCGCCTTGAGGTCACGGTAGACGTAGTCGTAACTCTGCGGTGAAAGCGCGGAACCGGTGCAAAGCAGGGTTTTCAGGCTGCTCAGGTCATGGCTTTGCCGGGGTTTGACGCCGCTGGCTTCCAGTGTGGCGAGGTACTTGGGGCTGGTGCCGAAAACGCTGATGCGCTCGTCGTCGATCAGGTCGATCAAGCGTTCGGGGTCGGGATGAAACGGTGAGCCGTCGTACAGCACCACGGCACTGCCCACCGCCAGCGCCGAGACCAGCCAGTTCCACATCATCCAGCCGCAGGTGGTGTAGTAGAACAGGCGTTCGCCGGGGCCGAGATCGCTGTGCAAGCCGTGCTCCTTCACGTGTTGCAGCAACACGCCCCCGGTGCTGTGGATGATGCATTTGGGCACGCCGGTGGTGCCGCTGGAATAGAGGATGTACAGCGGATGGGCGAATGGCACGGCGACGAAATCCGGCTCGCCACCGGGGTCGTAGAAATCGTCCCACAGCGTCACATTGGCCGCCGTGCGGAAGTCTTCGATGTGAGCCTGCGGCCGGGCATAGGGCACTACGATCAACTGTTGCAACGAGGGCAGGCGTTCGAGGATTTCGTTGACCTTGACAGTCTGGTCGATCTCCTTGCCGGCATAGCGATAGCCGGCGCAGGTGAGCAGCACTTTCGGCTCGATCTGGCCGAAACGGTCGATCACCCCTTGGGTGCCGAAGTCCGGTGAAGAGCAGGACCAGATCGCGCCGAGGCTGGTGGTGGCGAGCATCGCCACCAATGTTTGCCAGGTGTTGGGCATGCACGCGGCCACCCGGTCGCCGAGGCCGACACCGGCGGCGATCAGGCCGTTTTGAAAGCCGGCGACATGCTCGGCCAGCTCCCCCCAGGTCAAGTGTTCGCGCTGCCCGTTTTCTGCCACGGCCACCACGGCCACGGCATCATCGCGGCGGCGCAACAGGTGCTCGGCGAAGTTCAGGGTCGCACCGGGGAACCACTGGGCGCCGGGCATTTGCGGGCCTTCTACCAGCACCGCGTCAGGTTGCTGATGGAAGCGGATGTCGAAGAAGTCGACGATGGCCTGCCAGAAATCCACGCGTTGATCGATGGACCATTGGTGCAGGGCAGGGTAGTCATCGATGTGCAGGTGGTGTCGCTGATTGATGAAGCGCCGAAAGGCCTCCATGCGGGTCTTGCCGATGCGTTCCGCACTGGGTTGCCAGAGGATGTCGGACATGGTTTGCCTCTTCTTATTCATGAGTTCAAGCGGGCATTTGTGGCGAGGGGGCAAGTCCTCTCGCCACAAGGGTTCAGCGGTGCTTACTGCGCCAGCCAACCACCATCTATGTTCCACGCCGCGCCGCGCACCTGGCTGCCGGCTTCGCTGCACAGAAACAGTACCAGTTCACCCAGTTGCGGCGGCGTGACGAATTCCAGAGACGGCTGCTTCTCGGCCAGCAGATCATGTTGCGCCTGTTGCGGGTCGATCCCGGTGGCGGCGCGGTCATCGATCTGCTTCTGCACCAGCGGTGTCAGCACCCAGCCGGGGCAAATGGCGTTGCAGGTGATTTGGGTCGTGGCGGTTTCCAGGGCGACCACCTTGGTCAAGCCGATGACCCCGTGCTTGGCCGCGACATAAGCCGCCTTGCCCACCGAGCCGACCAGGCCATGCACCGAAGCAATGTTGATCACCCGACCCCAGCCCTTGGCGCGCATGCCCGGCAGGCTCAGGCGTGTGCTGTGGAACACCGACGACAGGTTAATCGCGATGATCGAGTCCCAGCGCTCCACCGGGAACTCCTCCACCGGCGCTACGTATTGGATGCCGGCGTTGTTGACCAGAATGTCGATGCCACCGAACTCGCGCTCGGCATAGGCAATCATTTCGGCGATCTGTGCCGGGTCGCTGACGTCGGCCGGGTGATGGCCGACCTTGCCACCGTACTGCGCCACTTCGGCGATCACTTGGGAGGCATCGCCGAAGCCGTTGAGGATCAGGTTGGCCCCGGCCTTGGCCAGGCTGAGGGCAATGCCCAGGCCAATGCCGCTGGTGGAGCCGGTAACCAGTGCGGTCTTGCCCGAAAGAGTCGTCATGAATACCTCACACAATGCCAGTGGCGTAGAAAGTGCCGATCACGACGAAAACCGCCAGGGTCTTGATCAGCGTAATACAGAAAATGTCTTTGTAAGCCTCGCGGTGGGTCAGGCCGGTGACTGCGAGCAGGGTGATCACCGCGCCGTTGTGCGGCAGGGTGTCCATGCCGCCACTGGCCATCGCGGCTACACGGTGCAGCACTTCCAGCGGGATATTGGCCGCATGGGCCGCAGCGATGAATTGTTCGGACATGGCTGCCAACGCGATGCTCATGCCACCCGAGGCGGAACCGGTGATGCCGGCCAGCAGGGTCACGGTGATCGCTTCGTTGACCAGCGGGTTGGGAATGCTCTTGAGCCAGTCGGCCAGGACCAGGAAGCCGGGCAGGGACGCGATGACCGCACCGAAGCCGTATTCCGACGCGGTGTTCATCGCCGCCAGCAACGCACCACTGACCGCGCTTTTGCTGCCTTCGGCGAGTTTGCTGCGAATCGCCCGGAAGCCGAACGCGAGCACCATGATGATGCCCACCAGCAGCGCCGCCTGGACCGCCCAGATCGCCGTGAGTTTGGCGATGTCGGTGGTCACCGGCGCGGCCATGCCCGGCAGCGCGAGGCTGTGGGTCTTGCCGTACCACTGTGGAATCCACTGGGTGAACAGCAGGTTCATGATGCCCACGGCCAGCAGCGGCGACAGGGCGATCCACGGGTTGGGCAGCTTGATGTCGGCGGCGGTTTCCGGCTCGTTGCGCAGTTCGGTGCCATAACCTTCACCGGCGCGTTGGGCCTTGTTGCGCTGGCGCTGCAAAAACAGCATGCCGGCGCAGAACACGAAGATCGTGCCGATCACGCCCAGCCAGGGCGCGGCCCAGGCCGTGGTGTTGAAGAAGGTGCTGGGAATGATGTTCTGGATCTGCGGGGTGCCGGGCAGGGCGTCCATGGTGAAGGAGAACGCGCCGAGGGCAATCGTCGCCGGAATCAGGCGCTTGGGGATGTTGCTCTGGCGGAACATTTCAGCGGCAAACGGGTACACCGCGAACACCACCACAAACAGCGACACGCCGCCGTAAGTGAGCAAGGCGCAAACCAGCACGATCACCAGCATCGCCTGGCGGGTGCCGAGCAAGCGAATGGCAGCGGCGACGATCGAGCGCGAGAAACCCGACAGCTCGATCAGCTTGCCGAACACGGCACCGAGCAGGAACACCGGGAAATACAGTTTGATGAAGCCGACCATTTTCTCCATGAACACGCCGGTGAAAGCAGGCGCAACAGCAGAGGGGTCGGTGAGCAGAACGGCGCCGAGGGCGGCAATCGGGGCAAAAAGGATAACGCTGTAGCCACGGTAAGCAGCCAGCATCAACAGCGCGAGGGCTGCCAAGGCAATGATCACACTCATGGTGTGTCTCCTGGGTTGTTATTTTTGTAGGGTGGATCTTTTGTAGGAGAGCGCTATAGCGAATTGTGTGCCAGATAGTTAAGTGTATGAAATATAAGGGAATATTTAGATTTTCTTGGGGTGGGTCCAGGATTTTGTCTCTATATTGAGACTTTTGTTTGCTCGGCCGGCCTCATCGCGAGCAAGCTCGCTCCCACAGTTGGCCGAATTTTTGCAGTCGATCCAATGAACCTGTGGGAGCGAGCTTGCTCGCGATGGCCTGTCTAACAATGGAGATCCATGTCTCTTTATGGAGACTCTGCAATTCCCAACGCCAGCATCTTCTTGTACAGCGTCGACCGACCCAGCCCCAGTCGCGCCGCCGCTTCAATCACCTTGCCCCCGCATTGCGCCAGGGTGGTTTCGATCAATTGCCGATCGAAGCGTGCCCGGGCAGCGCTGAAGGTCTCGTTCGCCACCGGTTCGACGGGCAGCGGTGCCATGCGCTCCACTGGCGTAAAGGTCCCGATGGCCGCGCGGATATCCGCCACCGTGAGCCGCAGGTCGTCACTGAGCAACGCGGCCCGTTCCAGCACGTTGCGCAGTTCGCGAATGTTCCCCGGCCAGGCATGCTGCCCCAGCAGCGCCAGTGCCTCGCCGTTGAGTTCGTGCTGGCTGCGCAGCTCTTCAAGAATCGCTTCGCTGAGGGCGGGCAGGTCGTCGAGGCGGTCGCGCAGCGGCGGAACCTGAATGGGCAGGACGTTGAGGCGGTAATACAAGTCGGCGCGAAATTCGCCGCGTTTGATCGCGGCCTCCAGATCAGTTGAAGTCGCGGCGATCACGCGCACATCGCTTTGGATCACGTCGTTGGAACCTACCGGTTCGAACTCCTTTTCCTGCAATACCCGCAGCAATTTGCTTTGCAGCGGCAGGGGCATGTCACCGATCTCGTCGAGAAACAGCGTCCCGCCCTGGGCGATCTGCAACTTGCCGGCGCGGGCCTTGCGGTCGGCGCCGGTAAAGGCGCCGGGCGCGGTGCCGAAGAATTCCGCTTCCAGTAATGATTCGGGGATGGCCGCGCTGTTGATGCTGACAAACGCCTTGAGCGCGCGCGGCGAAGCATTGTGGATCGCCTGGGCCAGCAGTTCCTTGCCGGTGCCGGTTTCACCCAGCAGCAACACCGGCGAATCGGTACTGGCGCTGCGGCGAGCACGGCGTTTGACTTCCAGGCTGGCGGCGCTGGTGCCGATGAAATGGGCGAAGTTGTATTTGGTCTGCCGCGCCCGCAACAACGAGCGGGTCGAGGCCAGTTCTTCCTGCATGCTCATGTAGCGCTTGAGCATCGGCGACAGGCTGCGAAGTTCGTCGAACAGGGCAAAGCCGATGGCGCCGATCACTTCGCCGGCGTCGTCCTGAATCGGCAGGCGCATGACCACCAGCGGCTCCTTGGGGGTGTCCTGCATGTCGAGCAAAATCGGGCGTCCGGTGCGCACCACTTCGCGCAACAGGCTGCCGGGGATCACGCTTTCGCAGGCCTTGCCGATCGCGTTTTGCGCCGATTGCAGGCCGAAACGCTTGGCGTAGCGTTCGTTCATCCACACGATATTGGCGTCGCGGTCGACAATCACCGTGCCCTCGCTCGACTGTTCGATGATCTCGAACAATGAGCGGATCGCCAGCAGGCGTACGCGCTGGTAGTCCTTGAGGCTTTCGGTGGTGTTCATGGGGGCATGTCCTGATGGTGTGTTGTCAGTGCCGGCCACATCGCGAGCAGGCTCGCTCCCACATTGAAATACATTTCCCTGTGGGAGCGAGCCTGCTCGCGATGGCCGCGATGCGGTTCAGCGGCATGTGCCGGATTATGACGCCCCCGAATGCGCCGCGGCCAACAACTCCTTGGTGTACGGGTGCTGCGGCGAATCGAAGACGTCGTGGCTGGCGCCGCTTTCGACCACTTTGCCGTCCTTGACCACGATCATGTCGTGCGCGAGGGCGCGGACTACTGCCAGGTCATGGCTGATGAACAGATAAGTCAGGCCATGTTTTTCCTGAAGCTGGCGGAGCAGGGCGACCACTTGCTTTTGCACGGTGCGGTCCAGGGCCGAGGTCGGTTCGTCCAGCAGGATCAACGCCGGTTTCAGCACCAGCGCGCGGGCGATGGCAATGCGTTGGCGCTGGCCTCCGGAAAACTCGTGGGGATAGCGATGGCGGCTCTGCGGGTTGAGGCCGACTTCCTGCAGCGCCCGTATCACTTCGGCGTCGCATTGGTCGGGGCTCAACTGGCTATGGACTTCCAGGCCTTCACTGATGATCTGTGCCACGGACATTCGTGGGCTGAGACTGCCGAAGGGGTCCTGGAACACCACCTGCATCTTTTTGCGCCACGGCCGTAGCTGTTTCTGAGTCAGGCCATTCAACGCGTGGCCCTGAAAGCGAATACTGCCCTCGGAATCAAGCAGGCGCAGGATGGCCTGGCCGAGGGTGGATTTGCCGGAACCGGATTCGCCAACGATGCCCAGGGTCTTGCCGCGCTGCACATTCAGGCTGATGCCGTCCACGGCCTTGAGGTAAGTCTTGCGCTGAAACAGGCCGCCACCGACGGCAAACTGCACCCGCAGATCCTCCACCTCCAGGACTTTCTCCCGCTCGTCCCGGGGCAGGGCTTCGCCTTCCGGCTCGGCATTGAGCAGGACGCAGCTGTAAGGGTGCTTCGGTTCGGTGAACAGCGTTTCGCAGGGTGCCTGCTCGACGATTTCGCCGGCCTTCATCACGCACACCCGCTGGGCGATGCTGCGCACCAGGTTGAGGTCGTGACTGATCAGCAGCAACGACATGCCCAGGCGTTGTTGCAGGGATTTGAGCAGCAGCAGGATCTTGCGCTGCACCGTCACATCCAGGGCCGTGGTGGGTTCGTCGGCAATCAGCAATTCCGGTTCGCAGGCCAGGGCCATGGCGATCATCACCCGTTGACGCTGGCCGCCGGACAGTTGGTGGGGATAAGCCTTGAGCCGCTCCTTGGGTTTCTGGATGCCGACCAGATGCAGCAGCTCCAGAATCCGCGCTTGCGCCACCTTGCCAGCCAGGCCCTTGTGCACCAGCAAGGTCTCGCCGATCTGCTTTTCGATGCTGTGCAGCGGATTGAGCGAGGTCATCGGCTCCTGGAAGATCATCGCGATCCGGTTACCGCGCAGTTCGCGCAATACGCTGGACGGAGCGCCGAGCAGTTCACGGCCGCGATAGCGAATGCTGCCATGGCTTTCAGTGCCGCCCTCGGGCAGCAGTTGCAGGATCGAGTGGGCGGTCACCGATTTGCCGGAGCCGGACTCGCCCACCAGCGCCAGGCATTCGCCGGGGCGGATGTCGAGGCACAGATTGCGCACCACGGTCTCGCCACTGAAGGCCACGCTGAGGTCACGGATTTCGATCAGGTTGGTCATATCAATATCCGCATCAGGATCGGGGATCGAAGGCGTCGCGCAACGCTTCGCCAATGAACACCAGTAACGAAAGAATCAGCGCCAGGGTGAAAAACGCCGTCAGCCCCAGCCATGGCGCTTGGAGGTTCTGTTTGCCCTGAGCGATCAGCTCACCCAGGGAGGCGCTGCCGGCGGGCATGCCGAACCCGAGGAAGTCCAGCGCGGTAAGGGTGGAAATGGCCCCGGTGAGAATGAACGGCAGGTAGCTCAATGTCGCGTTCATGGCGTTGGGCAGGATATGTCGCACGATCACCTTGCGATCGCTCAGCCCCAGCGCCCGGGCGGCCTTGACGTATTCAAGGTTGCGTCCGCGCAGGAACTCGGCGCGCACCACGTCCACCAGGGCCAGCCAGGAAAACAGCGCCATGATCCCCAGCAACCACCAGAAATTCGGTTCGACGAAGCCCGACAGGATGATCAGCAGGTACAGCACCGGCAGCCCGGACCAGACCTCCAGCAGCCGTTGACCGATGAGGTCGACCCAGCCGCCGTAATAGCCTTGCAGGGCGCCGGCAGCGATGCCGATCAGCGCGCTGACGAAGGTCAGCATCAAGGCGAACAGAATCGACACTCGCGCGCCGAAAATCACCCGCGCCATCACGTCCCGCGCCTGATCGTCGGTGCCCAGCCAGTTCACGCTGGAGGGCGGGCTCGGGGACGGTTTGTTCAGGTCATAGTTCGGCGTGTCGTCACTGAACGCAATGGGCGGGAACAGCAGCCAGCCACCGTCCTTCTTGATCAGGTTCTGCACGTAGTCGCTGCGGTAGTCGGCCTGGAACGGCAGTTGCCCGCCGAACGCCTGTTCGGTGTAGCGCTTGAGGGCAGGGAAATACAATGAGCCCTGGTAGCTGACGATCAGTGGCTTGTCGTTGGCGATCAGTTCGCCGCCCAGGGTCAGCATGAACAGACCGACAAACAGCCACAGCGACCACCAGCCACGGCGGTTTTTCTTGAAGCGTTCGAAGCGGCGACGGCCCAACGGCGAAAGCTTGAACATCAGGCGTTCCTCGCGGCGAAGTCGATACGCGGGTCGACCAGGATGTAGCACAGGTCACCCACCAGTTTTATCAGCAGGCCGAACAAGGTGAAGATGAACAGCGAACCAAACACCACCGGATAGTCCCGCGAAACCGCCGCTTCGTAACTCATGCGGCCTAGGCCGTCGAGGGAGAAAATCACCTCGATCAACAGCGAACCGGCAAAAAACACGCTGATAAATGCCTGGGGAATCCCCGACACCACCAGCAGCATCGCATTGCGGAACACGTGGCCGTACAGCACGCGGCGTTCGCTCAGGCCCTTGGCACGGGCGGTGACCACGTACTGGCGGGTGATTTCATTGAGGAACGAGTTCTTGGTCAGGATCGTCAGGGTCGCGAACCCGCCGATCACCAGCGCCGTCACCGGCAGCACGAGGTGCCAGAAGTAGTCGACGACCTTGCCCAGGGTCGACAGTGACTCGAAGTTGTCCGAGACCAGCCCGCGCACCGGGAACCAGTTCAGCGACGTACCCCCGGCGAACACCACGATCAGGAACATCGCGAACAGGAACGCCGGCATCGCATAGCCGATGATGATCGCGGTGCTGCTCCAGATATCGAAATGGCTGCCGTGGTGCACGGCCTTGCGGATCCCCAGCGGGATCGACACCAGATACGTGATCAGCGTCGCCCAGAGCCCGAGGGAAATGGTCACCGGCATTTTTTCCAGGATCAGGTCGGTGACGGTGGCGCCACGGAAGAAGCTCTTGCCGAAATCCAGGCGTGCGTAGCTGGTGAGCATCAGCCACAGGCGTTCGTGGGCCGGTTTGTCGAAGCCGTATTGCTTCTCGATGTCCTTGATCAGTTGTGGGTCGAGCCCGCGACTGGCCCGGGAACTGCCGCTCATGGCTTCGCTGGAGCCGCCGCCGACACTGACGCCGCCGATGCCTTGCAAATGGGCGATGGCCTGTTCCACCGGGCCACCGGGTGCGGCCTGGACGATCACGAAGTTGACCAGCAGGATGATCACCAGCGTCGGAATGATCAGCAGCAGGCGCCGCAGAATGTAAGTCCACATCAGTGTGGCCCTCCGGGTTTGCCACGGCGGATGCGCTCGGCGGTCATTTGCTGGTTGGTCAAGGGTGTGGTGCTCACTTCCCACCAGCTTTCGATGGCTTCGTCATTGCTCGCTTGCACGTCGGGCATGCCGAAGCGATTCCACCACACGGTGGAGGTGCCCGGCGGGTAGTAGTTGGGAATCCAGTAGTAGTTCCACTGCAACACCCGGTCCAGGGCATGGGCGTAGCGCAACATGTCGGCCTGGGTGTTGGCGCGCACCAGGCCGTTGATCAGGGTATCGATGGCCGGATTCTTCAGGACCATGTAATTGTTGGAGCCTGGGTCAGTGGCTGCCGCCGAACCGAAATAGTTGAGCAGTTCGCCTCCCGGAGACGTGGTGACCGGGTAGCCGGTGACGATCATGTCGTAGTCGCGGCTCATCAGACGATTGACGTACTGCGAGGAATCGATGCGGCGGATATTCATGTCGATGCCGATCTGTTTCAGGGTGCGCTTGTAGGGCAGCAGCAATCGGTCCATGCCGTTCTGGCTGACCAGGAAAGTGAAGCTCAGCGGATCTCCGTCGGCGTTGACCAATTGATCGCCATCCGGTTTCCAGCCGGCCTGTTCCAACAGGTCCAGGGCCTGCAACTGCTTGTCGCGGATCACGCCACTGCCGTCGGTTTTGGGGGCTTCGAACACAGTGGTGAATACTTCGTCGGGAATCTGCCCGCGAAGCGGTTCAAGAATCGCTCGCTCGCCGGCATCCGGCAGTTGCCGGGCGGCGAGGTCGGTGTTGGAAAAGAAACTCTGCTGGCGGATGTACATGTTGCGCATCATCTGCCGGTTGCTCCATTCGAAATCCCAGAGCATGGCCAGTGCCTGGCGTACCCGGCGATCCTGAAACATGGGCTTTTGCAGGTTGAATACAAAACCCTGGCTCGGTTGCGGCGCTTCGGTCGCCAGATGCGCTTTTTGCAGTCTACCGTCGCTCAGGGCCGGGCTCTCATAACCGATGGAGTAACCGGTGGCGGAAAACTCGCGGTTGTAATCATAGGCTCCCCCGCGCAGCACCTGGCGTGCCACGTCGGTATCGCCGAAGTACTCGATGCTGAAATGATCGAAGTTGTACAGGCCGCGGCTGACCGGCAGGTCCTTGCCCCACCAGTCGGGATTGCGCTCGAAGGTGATGCTGCGCCCGGAGTCGACCTTGCTGACCTTGTAGGGCCCGCTGCCCAGTGGGGGTTCGTAACCGCCGCCACCGGCGAAGTCGCGGGTCTTCCACCAGTGTTCGGGAAACACCGGCAGAGTCGCGATGTCCAGCGGCAGGGTTCGGTTTTCGTTGGTCTTGAAGTCGAAGCGAATGGTCAATGGCGCCTCGACTTCGACGCCTTTGACGTCAGCGAATTGAGTGCGATAGCGCAGACTGCCCTGGGTCATCAATAGATCGAAGGTGTAGCGCACGTCTTCGGCGGTGATCGGCTTGCCGTCGGCGAAACGCGCCTTGGGGTTCAGATAAAAACGCAGGGACAAACCGTCATCGGAGCGTTCCATCTGCCGCGCCACCAGGCCGTATACGGTATAGGGCTCATCCAGCGAGCGCTGGGCCAGCGGCGAGTAGATCAGGCCGTCAATCTGCGTGACGCCAATGCCTTTGTCGATATATGGCAATACGTGATCGAAGTGCCCGATTTCGATCGCCGAGCGACGCATCGTGCCGCCCTTGGGGGCTTGTGCATTGGTGTAGGCAAAGTGGCTGAAACCGGCAGGGTATTTGGCCGGTTCGCCATAGACGGTCAACGCATGTTGCGGGGCGGCATTCACACCGGCGGCGCCTGAAATCAAGGCCACGGCAGTGAAGAATAAAGTCGGGAAAGCCAGTCGCATTGTCAGCCTTAGAGCCGGGTGGTCGTTAACGACAATTTGTACGCTAGCGGCGCGTCCCTCGCCAGCCTATTGCGTATCTGAAGCACAACGGCCCACCAAAAGGCGGGCCGTTGCGCGTAGAGCTCGGGTGTCGATCAGTCCTGACGGCTGGTCACTTCCAGCAGGTGGTAACCGAACTGGGTCTTGACCGGACCTTGCACCACGTTGATCGGTGCGCTGAACACTACGGTGTCGAATTCCTTGACCATCTGGCCCGGACCGAACGAACCCAGGTCACCGCCCTGGCGGCTGGAAGGGCAGGTGGAGTTGGCTTTGGCGATTTCGGCGAAATCTGCGCCAGCCTCGATCTGGGCCTTGAGTTCGTTGCACTTGGCTTCGCTGGCAACAAGGATGTGGCGGGCAGTGGCTTTAGCCATGGGAAATACTCCTTTCAATATTCGGCAAAGTGCTGAGCCTACCGGATTCGGTGGGCTATTTCTCCTCAAAGTTCCGTTCCATAGGGCCCGAACAGTGAGAGCCTTATCAAAGACCGGCTTTTTTCAGGCGTTCGGCATGCCGCACATACAGGTCGATCGGGTCGACCTTTTTGGCAAGTTGAACGGCCGGCGCCTGGAGTGTGCCGAGATGATCGAGTGCATAGTCGGACCGGATGACGGTGCCCAGATGGGAGCTGTATCGACCCACCATGCCATCGTTCTGCTGCGCTTCAGTGGTGAAATACTGGGAAAATGCACGCAAAAAGCCATGCAGCGGATCGAGTGCCTCCAACCCGTCGTCCAGAATGCTGGTCTGCAGGATACCGCTCCAGGAGTAATAGCGAACGCCGTTGACCAGTTCCCGCCCCTTGCCACCCCAGGTTTTCGGTAGGCCTTGAGGGTACTTTTCATTGAAGTGGCTCACGCCCTCGGTGCTCAGGGCGTTCAGCGCGGCGATGGCATTTTGGGGCAGATGACGATGACCGCTGAGTAACGAGAGGAAGTCTGCGAACAGGGTCGCGACCGTTTCCGCCACGTGTTCCGGCAGACCTCCGGGTGTCAGCGCCTTGCGCAGGAAGTCAGCCAGTTCCGAGCCATGGTTCGGCCCGCTGACAGACGTCACCGAGGCCACGCATTGTGGAGCAACCGCTCCCGCATACCGGGCGGCGAGTGCCCCCTGGCTATGACCGATCAGGTTGACTTTATTCGCGCCGGTCCCTTCCAGAACCCGTTCGATCTGCGCCAGTAGCTGCTCGCCCCGCGTTTCGTTGCTGTGGGTCGCCGACAGGTGTGGCACGAACACCCTGGCACCCGCACTGCGCAAGGCCTGTTTGATGTCGTGGAAGAGCTCGAAGGTGCCGATTCGGTCAAAACCGAAAAGCCCGTGGACCAGCAGGATTGGATATTGAGTGTTTGCATTCCTTTGCATGTTCATTCCTTTCAGCCGTTCAGGGAGGTGTGTCGTGCCTCACTCTAAAGCACTCCGACGGCCGCGCGATGTATGAAAAAGCCGCTGTATCCCGATGAAAACGGGCTAGAAACAGTGAGAGAACTCGGATGTGAATGAAGTCTTGATCGGAATGTCCGGAGAGCTTTTCAGTGTCTGCTGAGTGTAAATCAACAAATGGCCTACTTCGTGTAGGCCATTTTTCCGCTAAATCTGAAAGGTTCCAACCGCCGACCAGTCCCCGGGTGAAGACGGTCGGTGAGTCGGGGTCATACCGGTTGTGGATTGCTGCGTTGTACGCGCAGGCGCTCTGCGGCCTGACGCAGCAACGCTTGCGTGCCGGCCCAGCCCAGGCAGCCGTCGGTGATCGACATGCCGTATTTCAGCGTCGGGCTCAGCGGCTGGCAACCTTCGAACAAGTGACTTTCGATCATCATGCCGATCAGCGAGCGATCGCCTTGCAGGCGCTGTTCGAGCACATCGTTGAACACCGCCGGTTGGCGCAGCGGATCTTTGCCGCTGTTGGCGTGGCTGCAGTCGACCATGATCCGTGCCGGGATCTTCAGTCGGGTCAAATCGCCGTGCACTTTGGCGACGCTGGCCCGGTCGTAGTTCGGCCCGCCATGACCGCCGCGCAACACCAGGTGAGTGTCCGCATTGCCCGGGGTCTGGATGATCGCCGGATGCCCTTGGCTATCGACGCCGAAATGGCGGTGCGGATGCGCGGCCGAGCGCATGGCGTCACTGGCGACCCCGACCCCGCCGTCGGTGCCGTTCTTGAAACCGACCGGCATGCCCAGGCCGCTGGCCATCTCGCGATGGATCTGTGACTCGGTGGTCCGGGCGCCGATGGCCACCCAGCTCAGCAGGTCGTCGAAGTAACCGGCAGCCATGGGTTGCAGCAACTCGGTGGCAACCGGCAAACCCATGAGGAGCATTTCGCGCATCAGTTCGCGGGACAGGGTCAGGCCGCCTGCCATGTCGTCGCTGCCATCCAGGTGCGGATCATAGGCCAGGCCTTTCCAGCCGACGGTGGTGCGAGGCTTTTCGACGTAGGCACGCATCACCAAGAGCATGTCGTCGCTGACTTCGGCGGCGAGTTGAGCCAGGTTGCCGGCGTATTCGAGCGCGGACTTAGGATCGTGGATCGAGCAGGGGCCGACGATGACCAGCAGACGGGAGTCTTCACCGTTGAGGATCGCCCGAACAGCCTGGCGATGAGCAGCGACTTGCTGGGTCAGGGCGTTGGTCAGTGGCAATTGCTGTTTGAGTTGCAACGAGCTTGGCAGGCGCAGGGTCAGCGCTTCGTTGGCAGGACTCAGGGTGGACAGTGGCAGAGCAGAGACGGACGAGTTCATGTTCAGGCTTCCTGGGCAGGCGGCGGGTTCGTTCCCGCGCACTCGGCCCTACTGGGGTGTTCGACAATTGGCCGGATTGGCTACGTGTGTGTGCTTGCCACCTGTGGGTGACCGATCGGAGGCGGCATGCTGTCCCGAGCGGAGGGTGGTAAATCGCCAGGCGGTAAAACTGTCGTAACGGTAATAAGTGGCGTAGTTCATTGCGTTGATCCTCAAGGTGTCTGGTGTGTCGCAGAAAATGTCAGGTGCTGAAAAAACAAAACCCCCGGTCGGGAGGCCGACCGGGGGTTGAGAATTCTCTGGTGGCGACCCGTTTAAAGTGGGCGCCGGGTGGGTATCAGGCGCGCCAGTGGCTAAACCAATACCCAAAATAAAAGCTGACCGGAGCACAAATGTCGCTCACCCGGGCAGCCGCAACCGAGCGCAGGGCGCTGGCGGTAGGAAGCGGTGAGAGGGTGTTGATCATGGTGTATCTCCGATGGATGGTCCGAGCTTACTCGAGCCAGGTACAAGGATTCAATCAGAAATTGCTATCGATGATTCAGGGCATTCTCAATCAGTTGAGCGCCTTGGAGGTTGTGACACACTCTGCGTTTCCGAATACATCACGTCACAAGGACGGAACATGCCGCCTCTGATCATCGCCGCCGCCCAATCGTCTTCCATTGCCGGCGACCTTGCCGGCAATATCGCCCGGCATCAACGCTTCATGCGGGTGGCAGCCGAGCATGGCGTGCAATTGCTGGTGTTCCCTGAGTTGTCGTTGACCGGTTACGAGCGCGGACTCGCGGCACAGTTGGCGCTCGCGCCGGAGGCTGCCGTGCTGCAACCGCTGCGTGATTTTGCGCAGGAAGTCGGGGTGACGACGGTGGTCGGGATGCCGATACGTCTGTCTGATGCTGCTCCCGTATTGATCGGAGCGCTTGTACTGGGCGCCGATGGTTCACTCGGGGTCTATAGCAAGCAGCATTTGCACCCGGGAGAAGAGGTCGCATTCGCACCCGGATATGGCGGCAAGACGCTGCTTGTCGGTGCCGATACGGTCGCCCTGGCGGTGTGTGCAGACTTTACCCATGCCTCCCATGCCGCTGCGGCAGCACAGCAAGGGGCTGACGTGTACGCGGCCGGAGTGTTGATCACCGAAAAGGGCTATGGCCCGGATACGGCGTTGTTGAAAGGTTATGCGCAAACCCATTCGATGGTCGTGCTGATGGCGAACCATGGAGGCGCCACGGGAGGCTGGGAGTCGGCGGGGCGCAGTGCAATCTGGTCGGGGGGCGGCTTCTTGATTGCAGCTGCACCGGGTGCCGGTGACTTGATGGTCGTTGCTCGACGCGATACTGACGGATGGAACGGACAAATCGTGCCGGTCAGGGAGGTTTGATGGGCTTCGAATGGTGCGCGGCGACGGAGGGTGATCTCGATTTCGCGCGCGAACTGACCCGCAGGAACATGCTGCGCTATTACATTCGATACGACCTGTTATGGCAGGACGAGGCGTTCGACGTCGCCTGGGTGGGGCGTGAAAACCGGATCATCATGCGTGATGACAGTCGAGTGGGGTATGTCAGTCTGAGTCGGGATCCCCGGGCCCTGTACATCCGCGAACTGCACATCGTCGAAGCATGCCGAGGGCGGGGGGGCGGGTCCTGGGTGATCGATCAGGTATTGGCCATGGTTCGCCAGGAACGACGCCCGGCATTGCGTTTGACGGTGTTTGAAAATAATCCGGCGCGAGCCTTGTATGAAAGAAAGGGCCTACAGGTGGTGGGCGCGGACGAGTGTTTCCTGAGAATGCAGCGTGATGTCGAGGGTTCGCATCGCTGAAACACGCTTGCCACAAGCCTTTCAAGATGTATTGAAACTTTTTATATGGCGCTTGCCGCTAGGTCTGCCAGTTGCTTTTTGCTAAGGTGTCGGCAACCCAATAAGACCATATCGCGAGGTGTCTGCTTGATTAGGGTTCTAGTAGTCGATGACCATGATCTCGTTCGTACAGGCATTACACGAATGCTGGCTGACATCGATGGCCTGCAAGTGGTTGGCCAGGCTGAGTCGGGTGAGGAATCCCTGCTCAAGGCGCGTGAGCTGAAACCTGATGTGGTATTGATGGATGTAAAAATGCCCGGTATCGGTGGCCTTGAAGCCACGCGCAAATTATTGCGCAGTCATCCGGACATCAAAGTCGTAGCCGTGACCGTGTGCGAGGAAGATCCGTTCCCTACACGCCTGTTGCAGGCCGGTGCTGCCGGGTACCTGACCAAGGGCGCCGGGTTGCCGGAAATGGTCCAGGCCATCCGCCTGGTGTTCGCCGGGCAGCGCTATATCAGTCCTCAGATTGCCCAGCAATTGGCGATCAAATCCTTCCAGCCGACCAACGATTCTCCCTTCGATGCCTTGTCGGAGCGGGAAATACAAATCGCGCTGATGATTGTCGGCTGCCAGAAAGTCCAGATCATCTCCGACAAGTTGTGCCTGTCGCCGAAGACCGTGAACACGTACCGTTACCGCATTTTCGAAAAGCTTTCGATCAGCAGTGATGTCGAGTTGACGCTATTGGCGGTTCGTCACGGCATGGTCGATGCCAGCCTCTGAAATGACTGATAATTTTGATCCAGGCGCCTTTCTGTCGACCGTCAGCGGGCGTCCCGGTGTGTATCGCATGTTCGACAGCGATGCGCGCCTGCTCTACGTCGGCAAGGCCAAGAACCTCAAGAATCGCCTGTCGAGCTACTTCAGGAAAACCGGCCTGGCGCCCAAGACCGCTGCGTTGGTGGCGCGAATCGCTCAAGTCGAAACGACCATTACGGCCAACGAAACCGAAGCCCTGTTGCTTGAGCAGACGCTGATCAAGGAATGGCGCCCGCCCTACAACATCCTGCTGCGTGACGACAAATCCTACCCTTATGTTTTCCTCTCGGATGGCCAGTTCCCGCGCTTGAGCATTCATCGCGGCGCGAAAAAGGCCAAGGGCAAATATTTTGGTCCGTACCCCAGTGCCGGCGCGATTCGCGAAAGCCTGAGCCTGTTGCAAAAGACCTTTTTCGTCCGGCAGTGTGAAGACAGTTACTACAAGAACCGTACGCGCCCTTGCCTGCAATACCAGATCAAGCGCTGCAAGGCGCCTTGTGTCGGTCTGGTGGAGCCTGAGGTGTACGCCGAAGACGTGCGACACTCGGTGATGTTCCTCGAAGGTCGCAGCAATGCACTGAGCGACGAGTTGTCCGCTGCAATGGAAGAAGCGGCGATCAATCTCGAGTTCGAGCGCGCTGCGGAGTTGCGCGACCAGATCTCGTTGCTGCGTCGGGTTCAGGATCAGCAAAGCATGGAAGGCGGGACGGGCGATGTCGATGTCATCGCGGCGTTCGTCAATCCGGGCGGTGCCTGTGTTCACTTGATCAGCGTGCGTGGTGGGCGAGTACTGGGAAGCAAGAACTTCTTTCCGCAGGTCGGTATCGAAGAGGACGTTTCCGAAGTCATGGCGGCGTTTCTCGGCCAGTATTTCATCAGCAGCCCGGAACGCGACTTGCCGAGCGAGCTGATCGTCAACGTGGTTCACGAAGACTTCCCGACGCTTATTGCGGCCATTGACGAGCTGCGCGGTCGCGAACTGACCATCAGCCATCGGGTGCGTGGCACACGAGCGCGCTGGCAGCAATTGGCTGTGACCAATGCCGAACAGGCACTGGGCGCGCGCCTGGCCAACCGCCAACACGTTGCCGAACGCTTTGAAGCCCTGGCGCAGGTGCTGAAACTGGACGAGCCGCCTCAGCGCCTTGAATGCTATGACATCAGTCACTCCAGCGGTGAGGCCACCGTCGCCTCTTGCGTGGTATTCGGCCCTGAAGGCCCGATCAAGTCCGACTACCGCCGCTACAACATCGAAGGCGTTACCGCAGGTGATGACTACGCGGCGATGCACCAGGCGCTGACCCGGCGCTTCAGCAAGCTGAAGGACGGGGAGGGCAAACTGCCGGACATTCTGCTGGTGGATGGCGGCAAGGGGCAGTTGTCCATGGCGCGAGATGTGCTCAATGAGCTGGCGGTACCGGATCTGATCCTGCTCGGTGTGGCCAAGGGGGCAACGCGTAAGGCCGGTTTCGAAACCCTGTACCTCAATGACGCCGCTCACGAGTTCACGTTGCGCGGCGACTCCCCCGCACTGCATTTGATCCAGCAGATTCGCGACGAAGCTCACCGCTTTGCTATTACCGGGCATCGCGCCCGTCGTGGCAAAACCCGACGTACGTCTACACTGGAGGGCGTTGCCGGCGTTGGACCGACACGTCGCCGCGATTTGTTGAAACATTTTGGTGGATTGCAGGAGCTGTCTCGTGCCAGCATCGACGAGATCGCCAAAGCCCCCGGGATCAGTAAAAAGCTCGCAGAGTTGATTTATGCAAATCTGCACAGCGAGTAGAATGCCACCTCACCTCGTAGCCAGTTGTGCCGATGAATATCCCTAATCTGATTACCGTTCTACGCGTCCTGCTCATCCCGATCTTTATTTTACTGTTCTACCTGCCTTACCAATGGAGCTACGTGGCGTCAGCCTCTGTCTTCGCATTTGCCGCTGCCACGGACTGGCTGGACGGGTATCTGGCCCGCCGTCTTGAGCAAAGTACCCCGTTCGGGGCTTTTCTCGATCCCGTTGCCGACAAGTTGATGGTTGCCGTTGCCCTGGTGCTGTTGGTACAGGAACACGGCAACCTCTGGCTCACGCTGCCGGCTGCCGTCATCATCGGTCGAGAAATCGTTGTATCTGCCCTGCGGGAGTGGATGGCCGAACTCGGTGCCCGCGCGCACGTCGCGGTGTCCAACCTGGGCAAATGGAAAACCGCCGCGCAAATGCTGGCGCTGGTGATCCTGCTGGCCAATCCGTCGGATTTCAGCTTCTGGGTCCTGATGGGGTATGCCTTGCTGATGGTGTCTGCCGGTCTGACATTGTGGTCCATGGTCCAGTACTTGCGGGCTGCCTGGCCGCATCTGAAGACCGACGTAGAAAAAAAATAAAACTTTTTTGAATCAAGGGGTTGACGGGGCTTCTGAATTCTATAGAATGCGCCACACCAAGACGCGGGAATAGCTCAGTTGGTAGAGCACGACCTTGCCAAGGTCGGGGTCGCGAGTTCGAGTCTCGTTTCCCGCTCCAAACATAGCGCTGCATATTTCAACTGAAGTGTGCGGCGATCGAAAAAAGGACCTTCGGGTCCTTTTTTCGTTTCTGCAGGAATCACTCAAGTCCAGCACCACCCAGTGTGTTAAGTCCCGACTTGAATTCGGACGCGCACTGAATCGGTTTGTTGCTGGAGCAGCTTGGATAACGAGATGAGCATCTGGCGCTGAAACCCTGCAGACTGGGCCTGAGGGCAGGGCGCCATGGCGCGCACTCGAGATCTTGGCCTTAGAGCGTTGTCGCAAGGCAAGCCCGAGGCCGCCCGGTCCACTAATCCGGGCGGTCCTGGGTTTTTTCGCACGATCAGTGGCGAATCATCACCGGCTTCAGCTCGGTGCAATCCTCAATAAAGGCGCGACCAAGCGCTCGGCCACCATGCTGATCAAGCTGATCATCGAGCAGGTGCAGTGCTGGTGTCCGAGGGGTTCTGTTACGCCTGTTCTAGGCTTCGGTGTGTCGGGCAGTGCCAAGCTCGGGCGGGCTCAGCGGCGCCGTCCGAATCATGACGCTGATGATGGTCAGCGCGGCGATCACCACCCCGGGGGAAGTCGCCAGCAGTACCCCGGTGGTGCCCGCACCTGCCGCGAGAAGTTGCCCGGCCGCGAGCGGTCCGGCCACCGAGCCCAGGCGGCCGATGGCCACGGCCGCACCGACACCGGTGGCGCGTACAGCGGTTGGATAGGAGGGCGGTGCCGAAGCATAGAGCACCAGTTGTGCGGCCATGACGAACAAACCGGCGGCGAAACCCGCGATGGCCATGGGTACGATGCCCGCCGACAACCCGACCCCAGCCAGCGCCGCTAACAATCCCGCGTACACGAACAACACCACTTTGAGGGCATTGCAACGGTCCAGCAGCACGCCGCCGAGCAGCGACCCAAGTGCACCGCCGATGTTGAATAGCATCTGCACGATGCCCGCCTGGGGTTTGCTGAAACCTTGTTCCAGCAACAGCGAAGGCAGCCAATTAAGCAGCATGTACATCACGGTCAGGGTGAAGAAGTAGCTGAGCCACAACGCCAGCGTAGTGCGCGCACGCCCTTCACCGAACAGCGCCTGGCCGGTGGAGGAGCGCGCGCTGAGGGGGCTTCCTCGCTGCTGGCGAAAGGCATTGGATTCAGGCAGCAGCAGGATCATCAACGGCACAGCCAGCAAGGGCGCCAGGCCGCCGATGACAAACGTTGTCTGCCAGTGTTCACTGGAAAACATCGCCACCACCGCCGCCAATGCGCCACCCAGTGGCACGCCACAGTACATGACGCTGATGGCGGTGCCTCGGTTGCGTTCGCTTGCCGCTTCGGCGCACAGGGCGATCAGGTTGGGCAGCGCGGCGCCCAGTCCCAGGCCGGTCAGAAAACGCACCAACAGCAGGCTTGAGTAGGTTTCGACAAACGCGGTGCTCAGGGAAAACAGCCCGAACAACAGCACGGCGAGCACCAGGATTTTCTTGCGTCCGATTCGGTCGGCGACCCAGCCGCCGAAGAACGCCCCTGGCAGCAGGCCAATGATGCCGATGCTGAATACCCAGCCGAGCATCTTCGGGTCCAGCGCAAAACTCTGGCGCAACCCTGCGGCGGCGGTTCCGGCGGCTTGCAGATCGAACCCATCGATCAGCGCAACGATAAAGCACAACGCAATAGTCAGCGTCGAACGACGCGATGGACTGTCCATGGGCAAACCTCATTGTTGTTTTTGTTGTGGTGGCGAGCGCGATTGGCTGCTGGCAATTAAGATAACAAATATAACTAAAAAATGAATGTCGTATAAAAAAATAAAAAAACATCAAATAAACACAGTAAATTCATATGCTTATCGTGAGTTTCAATATTGGACAGAAAAATAGATATGAATATTAATGTACGATTATCGGCTATTAGCTGTTGACGAGAACCGTCGGCTGTTTCCATTCTTTGTCCGCGAAGCCGAGAGAGCCGAGCGTGTGTCACCCCAAAAACAACAACAAAAAATGGACATCGAATATGCCAGAACTCCCTTTGAAGGGCGCCGTTGCAGTGGCGTCCACCTCCAGTGTGTCGAACCGTACTCCACACCTGATCAGCGCGTTGCTGATGTTGAGTGTCCTGCCCACCCCGTTGTGGGCGGCGGGATTTATCGATGACAGCCACGGTACCTTGACCTTGCGCAATTACTACTTGGACCGTGACTACAAGGACGACGGTGCGAAGACCGCCGCGCGGGAATGGGCCCAGGGATTCATCCTCAACCTGGAATCGGGCTATACCCCAGGCCCAGTGGGTTTTGGCCTGGATGTACGAGGGCTGATGGGGGTCAAGCTCGACTCTTCACCGGACCGCAGCGGTACCGAGTTATTGCCGGTTTCGGCCAGCGACAAGCGTGCCGCCGATGAATATTCGCGCCTGGCGCCAACCGCCAAGCTGCGGTTTGCACAAACCACTGTGAAGACCGGTGACGTGTCGATCTTCCTGCCGTTCGCCTTCGCCAGCCCGTCGCGTCTGTTGCCGCAAACCTTTCGCGGCACCACCTTGAGCTCCAGGGACATCGACGGCCTGACCCTCAATACCGGCTACATCGACCGCATCAACAAACGTGACTCCACCAACTACCAGGCCATGACCATCGCCGCGCCCAACCGGCGCTTCAACGCGACCGCAACGACCTCGCACCTGGCTTACGTCGGCGGTGATTACCAGGTCAATAAAGACCTCAGCCTGCGCGCCTATCACTCGGAGGTGGCGGACCTCTACCAGCAGGACACCCTGGCGTTGCTGCACAATTTGCCCTTGGGCGATGGCGTGCTCACCAGCGACCTGCGCAGTTTCTTCAGTCGAGAGGATGGCAGTGCCAAAGCGGGGAACGTGGACAACCGCAATCTCTCGGCGCTGTTTGGCTACCGCCTGGGCGGTCACCGGTTCAGCCTTGGCTATATGCATTCCAGTGGGGAAACGGCCACGCCTTACATCTCCGGGACTGAGCTGATGGGCATGAGCGAACTGACCATGAGTTCGGACTTTCTCAACGCCAAGGAGCACACCTGGCAGGCGATCTACGACTATGACTTCGCGGCATCGGGTGTGCCGGGCCTGAGGAGCCGGCTGCGTTATGTACGCGGTGACAACATCGAGCTGGCGGCTTTCAATGCCGAGGATCGCAAGGAGCGCGAGTTCCAGATGGAGCTGGGCTATGTGATCCAGAGCGGCCCGTTGAAGGACGTCGGGCTGGTGGCGCGCAAGTCGATCTACCGCAACGACTTCCCGGGCGGCGCGGCTTTTCGCGATGAAAACCAGACCCGTTTCCTGGTGCTCTATACCCTGGCGCTCTGGTAAGCCTGTCAGTCCTGATACACCTTCTTCAGCAAGCGCAGCAGCTCTTCACGTTCCTGACCGTCAAGGGCTGCGGTGGCTTCAAGGTCACTCTGTGCGGCGATCTCTTTGAGCTCTTTGAGCAGGGTTTCGCCGGTCTTGCTGAGGAAGATTCCGTAGGAGCGCTTGTCCGGCTTGCAGCGCACGCGCACGGCAAGGGCGCGGCTTTCCAGCTTGTTTAGCAGGGGCACCACCTGGGGCGGCTCGATCGCCAGGGCCCGAGCCAGGTCCGCCTGCATCAGGCCGGGGTTCTGCTCGATGATCGCCAGGGCCGAGAACTGAGCGGGGCGCAGGTCGTGATCGGACAGTCGAGCGATCAGGTTCTGGAACAGCTTGAGCTGGGCGCGAC
Organism: Pseudomonas sp. MIL9; assembly: GCF_016887925.1. Classification (NCBI taxonomy): domain Bacteria; kingdom Pseudomonadati; phylum Pseudomonadota; class Gammaproteobacteria; order Pseudomonadales; family Pseudomonadaceae; genus Pseudomonas; species Pseudomonas sp. MIL9. Next base: position 351,388 of record NZ_JAFEHE010000001.1, read on the forward strand.
GCATGGCGTAACCGATCAGGTCGTCCAGAGCCGAATCCAGCGGCACACGCTCCTCGGTGATGTCCGGCGGGGCCTGGTTGGCGTCGGCGATGTGGGAAGGCTTGGCCATTAACAGTGCAATCCTCAAAGATGGAAATTAAGAAGGCTATCTAGTTTGACGAGATTGGCGAGCGCTGGCTATGCCGTCTTTTCAAAGCGCCTGAAAAGCTTAGGTCTTACAACGTGAAAAAAATGGTTATTTAGCATAATAGTTAATTGACATAACTAATATTGCGGTTTAATTTCGAATCATCTTCACACCAAGAACAAGAGCGTACCGCCATGAGCAATTACGAAGGCCGTTGGACCACCGTCAAGGTTGAGATCGAGGAAGGCATCGCCTGGGTCATTCTCAATCGCCCGGAAAAACGCAACGCCATGAGCCCGACCCTGAACCGGGAAATGATCGACGTGCTGGAAACCCTGGAGCAGGATCCGGCCGCCGGCGTGCTGGTATTGACCGGTGCCGGCGAAGCCTGGACCGCCGGCATGGACCTCAAGGAATACTTTCGCGAGGTGGATGCCGGCCCGGAAATCCTCCAGGAGAAAATCCGCCGCGAAGCTTCGCAATGGCAGTGGAAACTGCTGCGCATGTACGCCAAGCCCACCATTGCCATGGTCAACGGCTGGTGCTTCGGCGGCGGCTTCAGCCCCCTGGTGGCGTGCGACCTGGCGATCTGCGCCGATGAAGCCACCTTTGGCCTCTCGGAAATCAACTGGGGCATCCCGCCGGGCAACCTGGTGAGCAAGGCCATGGCTGACACCGTGGGCCATCGCCAATCGCTGTACTACATCATGACCGGCAAGACCTTTGGCGGGCAGAAAGCCGCCGAAATGGGCCTGGTCAATGAAAGCGTGCCCCTGGCTCAACTGCGCGCAGTGACCATCGAACTGGCGCGTAACCTGCTGGAGAAAAATCCGGTGGTGCTGCGCGCCGCCAAGCACGGCTTCAAGCGTTGCCGCGAGCTGACCTGGGAGCAGAACGAGGATTACCTCTACGCCAAGCTTGATCAGTCGCGCTTGCTCGACACCGAAGGCGGTCGTGAGCAGGGCATGAAGCAGTTCCTCGACGACAAGAGCATCAAGCCCGGCCTGCAGTCGTACAAACGCTGAGGCCTGTCAGCGAACGGCGGGCGTTTCTCGCTGTTCGCTGCCGCGCCCTGGCGCTACGGTGACACCGTTTCAATGCATTCCCCCCGATAAAGACAATAAAGAGGAATCACCATGCTGGACGTGCCCCTGTTGATCGGCGGCCAGTCGTGCCCCGCCCGCGACGGTCGAACCTTCGAGCGTCGCAACCCGGTGACCGGCGAGGTCGTCTCGCGGGTTGCCGCCGCGACCCTGGAAGATGCCGACGCTGCTGTCGCGGCCGCCCAGGCGGCGTTCCCCGGCTGGGCCGCGCTGGCCCCCAACGAACGTCGCACCCGGTTGCTCAACGCTGCCGAGCAACTGCAGGCGCGTAGCGCCGAATTCATTGCCGCCGCCGGCGAGACCGGCGCCATGGCCAACTGGTATGGCTTCAACGTTCGCCTGGCGGCCAATATGCTGCGCGAAGCGGCGTCGATGACCACCCAGATCACGGGTGAAGTCATTCCTTCCGATGTGCCTGGCAGTTTTGCCATGGCCCTGCGTCAGCCTTGCGGCGTGGTGCTGGGTATCGCGCCCTGGAACGCTCCGGTCATCCTTGCCACTCGCGCCATAGCGATGCCTCTGGCCTGCGGCAATACCGTGGTACTCAAAGCCTCGGAGTTAAGCCCGGCGGTGCACCGCCTGATTGGCCAGGTATTGCAGGACGCCGGTCTGGGCGATGGCGTGGTCAACGTCATCAGCAATGCCCCGGCGGATGCCGCCGCGATTGTCGAACGGCTGATAGCCAACCCGGCTGTGCGGCGGGTCAACTTCACCGGTTCCACCCACGTTGGGCGGATTGTCGGCGAACTCTCGGCGCGTCACCTCAAGCCGGCCTTGCTGGAACTGGGCGGCAAGGCGCCGTTGCTGGTGCTGGACGACGCGGACCTGGACGCGGCGGTTGCTGCGGCGGCGTTTGGTGCCTACTTCAACCAGGGGCAGATATGCATGTCCACCGAACGCTTGATCGTCGACGCCAAGGTCGCCGATGCGTTTATCGCCAAGCTCACCGCCAAGGTCGCGACCCTGCGCGCAGGCGATCCTGCTGCGCCGGATTCGGTCTTGGGATCGCTGGTGGACGCCAGTGCCGGTACGCGCATCAAAGCCCTGATCGACGATGCCCTGGCCAAGGGGGCGCGGCGGGTGGTGGGCGGTCAACTGGACGGCAGCATCCTGCAGCCGACCCTCATCGATGGCGTCACCGAAGACATGCGTTTGTACCGCGAAGAGTCCTTCGGCCCAGTGGCGGTTTTGCTGCGTGGAGACGGTGATGAAGCACTGCTGCGCCTGGCCAACGACTCCGAATTCGGCCTGTCGGCGGCGATCTTCAGTCGTGACACCGGGCGTGCGCTGGCCCTGGCGCAGCGGGTGGAGTCGGGCATTTGCCATATCAATGGCCCGACCGTTCATGACGAGGCGCAGATGCCCTTTGGCGGGGTCAAGTCCAGTGGTTACGGCAGCTTTGGCGGCAAGGCCTCGATTGAGCATTTCACCCAATTGCGTTGGGTGACCTTGCAGAACGGACCACGGCACTACCCGATCTGAGCCGGCGTCGCCGCTTCGTGCAGGTCATACATAACAATAACAACGCGGCATCCACGATTCGCCCCAGCGGCGTCCGTCGGCATGCCCTTTGGAGGACATCCCTGTGAGTTCCGAATTCAGATCGCAACCCCAGCCCGAGCAACCTGCGCCGAGATACCGCGAGGTGTCCATCGGCCGCGCACCGGTGGAGGTTACTGAAGAGCAGGGCGTGCTGCATATGCGTTCCCTGGAGCCGCTGGCCGCGTTGCCGGCGCGCTTGCTCGATCGTCTGGTGCATTGGGCCCGGGTGCGTCCCGAACAGACATTCATTGCCGCACGCCAGGCCGGTGGCGATTGGCGCCGTGTCACCTATAGGGAAATGTTGGAGAGCGTGCGGGCGATTGCTCAGAGCCTGCTGAGTTATGGGCTCTCGGCGAATAAACCGCTGGCGCTGCTGTCGGGCAACGACATCGAGCATTTGCAGGTGGCCCTCGGTGCCATGTACGCCGGTATTCCTTACTGCCCGGTGTCGCCGGCGTATTCGTTGTTGTCCCAGGATTTCGCCAAGCTGCGGCATGTATGCGACCTGCTGCAACCGGGGCTGGTGTTCGTCAGCGATGGCGTGGCCTACCAGCGCGCGATCGACGCCGTGTTGCCTGCCGAGACGCCGCTGATCACTGTGCGCGGTCAAGTGCCCGGGCGCGCCCAGGTCAGCTTCGCCAGCCTGCTGCAAACCCCGGGCGGCAGTGCCGCCGACCAGGCATTCGATGCCACCGGCCCGGACAGCATCGCCAAGTTTCTTTTCACCTCGGGCTCGACCCAATTACCCAAGGCGGTCATCACCACCCAACGCATGCTCTGCGCCAACCAGCAAATGCTCTTGCAGACGTTTCCGGTGTTCGGTGAAGAGCCCCCGGTGTTGGTGGACTGGCTGCCGTGGAATCACACCTTCGGTGGCAGCCATAACGTGGGCATCGTGCTCTATAACGGTGGCACCTTTTACCTCGACGATGGCAAACCCACGGCCCAGGGGTTTGCCGAAACCCTGCGCAACCTCAAGGAAGTGTCGCCCACGGCCTATTTGACGGTGCCCAAGGGCTGGGAAGAATTGGTCAACGCCCTGGAACAAGACGCCGAGTTGCGCGAACGCTTTTTTGCGCGAATGAAATTGTTTTTCTTCGCCGCCGCCGGCCTGTCGCAAAGTGTCTGGGATCGCCTCGACCGTGTGGCCGAGCTGCACTGTGCAGAACGCATTCGCATGATGGCCGGGTTGGGCATGACCGAAGCCGCACCGTCCTGCACCTTCACCACCGGGCCATTGTCCATGGCCGGCTATATCGGTTTGCCGGCGCCGGGCTGCGAGGTGCGCCTGGTGCCGGTGGACGGCAAGTTCGAAGGGCGCTTTCGCGGGCCGCACATCATGCCGGGGTATTGGCGGGCGCCCGAGCAAACCGCCGAGGCGTTCGACGAACAGGGCTTCTATCGTTCGGGCGACGCGCTCAAGCTCGCCGACCCCCATCAGCCGCAACTGGGGCTGATGTTCGACGGGCGAATCGCTGAGGATTTCAAGCTGTCTTCAGGGGTGTTTGTCAGTGTCGGTCCGCTGCGCAATCGCGCAGTGCTCGAAGGCTCTCCCTATGTGCAGGACTTGGTGATTACCGCGCCGGACCGTGAATGCCTGGGAGCCCTGGTGTTCCCCAGGCTCTACGAGTGCCGCCGGCTGGCGGGCTTGAACGCTGACGCCAGCGACGCCGAAGTGCTGGAAAGTGCCCCGGTGCGCCAGTGGTTTTTCGACTGGTTGCAGCGGCTCAATCGCGTGGCAACCGGCAATGCCAGTCGCCTGGAATGGATTGCCTTGCTCGACGAGCCTGCGTCCATCGATCGCGGGGAAATTACCGACAAAGGTTCGATCAACCAGCGCGCGGTATTGCAATGGCGCGCGGCCAGGGTCGAAGCGCTGTATCGCGGTGAAGATGCCACGATTCTGCGTGCCGGGCCCAAGCCTTGAGCGGTGTGGGGCAGTATTCGGCGTTTGCCGATGCGGCGATTTTCGAGGCGGTGCGCACACCTTGGGTCGATCTTGGCGGCTCCTTGTCACAGGTGTCGCCCATCGACCTGGGGATCAAGGTTGGCCGTGAGGTGTTGGCCAGGGCTGGGGTTGACCCCCTGGCGGTGGACAGCGTGCTGGCCGGCTCCATGGCCCAGGCCAGCTTTGATGCCTACTTGTTGCCTCGGCATATCGGGTTGTACGCCGGTGTGGCGCAAACGGTTCCTGCACTGGGGGTGCAGCGCATCTGCGCCACCGGGTTCGAGCTGTTGCGCCAGGCCGCTGAACAGCTGCGCGATGAGGTGCAACTGGCCCTGTGCGTGGCCAGTGAATCCATGTCACGCAACCCGATTGCGGCCTACACCCACCGGGATGGGTTTCGTCTCGGCGGCGAGGTGCAATTCAAGGATTTTCTCTGGGAGGCTCTATACGACCCGGCCCCGGGACTGGACATGATCGGCACCGCCGACAACCTTGCGCGTCGCTATGGCCTGAGTCGCGAGGTCGTGGACCGTTACGCCTGCGATAGCCATCAGCGCGCATTGCAGGCGCAGCGTGACGGCGCCTGGGTTGAAGAGATCGTGGCGGTAGATAACCAGGTGTTCGAGCTCGAGGGGTATCGGCCGAGGGGCATCAGCCTGGCGCGTCGGGCCAGTGCCGTCACCCAGGACAGCCACCCACGGCCCACCGACCTTGCGGCCCTGGCGCGCTTGCGTGCCGTGCATGCCGATGGAGTGCAAACTGCCGGCAACAGTTGCGCAGTGGTCGATGGTGCGGCGGCAGCGCTGGTGGGGCGTGCTTCGGCCTGCACGCGTCCGGCGCTGGCCCGGCTGCTGGCCAGCGCGGTGGTCGGCGTGGCTCCGGAGTTCATGGGGATCGGCCCGGCGCCGGCGATCCGTCTACTGCTGCAGCGCAGCGGGTTGAACCTGGGTGACATCGGCCGTTTCGAGATCAACGAAGCGCAGGCGGCCCAGGTACTGGCGGTGGCCCAGGAACTGGAACTGGACAGCGCCCGGCTCAACGTCCAGGGCGGCTCCCTCGGGCTGGGGCATCCACTGGCCGCCACCGGCCTGCGCCTGGTCATGACCCTGGCCCGGCAGTTGCGCGAGCACAACCTGCGCTATGGGATTGCCGCTGCGTGTGTGGGCGGTGGACAGGGCATGGCGTTGTTGATCGAGAACCCGGCGTATCGCGCCTGAGCTTTTAAGCGGCATTACTTCTTCTTATCCGATGAGGTTTCCCATGTGGAACTATCAGGCGCCCCTGCGCGACATGCAATTTGTGCTTGAACACTGGCTGCAAGCACCCCGGGCGTGGAGTCGTAGTCCAGCGTTCGAGGCGCTGGACATGTCATTGGCCGTTCAGGTATTGGCGGAAGCCAGTCGATTCAGCCAGGGTGTACTGGCGCCCTTGAACGGCAGCGGTGATCGTCAAGGTTGCCGCTGGGTCGCAGGCCAGGTCAGCACGCCAGAGGGTTTTGCCGAGGCCTATCGGGCCTATGTCGACGGTGGCTGGCCGGCGCTGGCATGCGCCGAAGGGCTGGGCGGCCAAGGGTTGCCGCAACTGCTCGACGCGGCGCTGCAAGAGATGCTGTACGCCAGTAATCACGCTTGGGCCATGTACACCGGGATTGCCCACGGCGCCTATCTTTGTCTCAAGACCCACGCCGCGCCCTGGTTGCAGGCGCGCTACTTGCCCGAGATCGTCAGTGGTCATGTCTTGCCCACCATGTGCCTGACCGAGCCGCAGGCCGGCAGCGATGTCGGGCTGCTGCGTTGTCGCGCGACCCCCGAAGGCGACGACAGTTATCGCCTGCATGGCAACAAACTATTTATTTCCGGCGGTGAGCACGACCTCACGGCCAATATCCTGCACCTGGTGCTGGCGCGTCTGCCAGATGCGCCGCCGGGCAGTCGCGGCATTTCACTGTTTCTGGTACCCAAGCTGCTGGACGATGGTCAAGTCAATGGTGTGCGGTGTGACGGCATTGAGCACAAGATGGGCATCAAGGGCAGTGCCACGTGCTCCCTGGTGTTCGACGGCGCCCAGGGCTGGCTGATCGGAGATGCCCATCGCGGCCTGGCGGCGATGTTCGTGATGATGAACTCGGCGCGCCTGCATGTCGGCCTGCAAGGCCTGGGGCATGTCGAGGCGGCGTGGCAGAACGCTCGGCAGTACGCCGCCGAGCGCTTGCAAATGCGTGCGCCTTCTAGGCCGCAAGGGGTGCCGGTCCAGGCGGCTGACCCCATCCGCTATCACCCGGCCATGCGCCGCGTGTTGCTGGAGTTGCGCACTACCAGCGAGGGTATGCGAGCCATCGGCTATTGGGCCGCGCATTTGCTGGACCAGGCCGAGCATGACCCTGACCCGCAGGCGCGGGAGTGCGCCGGCCAACTGGCGCAGTTGCTGACGCCGATCATCAAGGCGTTTTTCACCGACCAGGGTTTTCGTCAGGCGAGCAATGCGTTGCAAGTCTTCGGCGGTTATGGCTACGTTGCCGAGTTCGCCATTGAGCAAACGCTGCGCGACAGTCGCATCGCGATGATCTATGAGGGCAGCAACGAAATTCAGGCCAATGACCTGCTGCTACGCAAGGTGCTGGGGGATGACGGCCGTGCCTTCGGCCTGCTGCTGGCAGCATTGCGCACCGAGGCCGAGCACGCTGGCCAATGCGCCGAGGGTGCAGGTTTTGCACGCGCCCTGGGCAGCCTGTGCGACTCGTTGGCCAGTGTGGTCAAGGCCATACGTGAACGGTCGCTGGAGGACATTGAGTACCCCTATCGGGCTGCACCGGACTTTCTCCAGTTATGTGGTGTCGCGCTGTTGGCCATGGCATGGACGCGTGCCGCGCGGGTGTCCAGGGCGTTGCCCGAAGACGATCCGTTGCGTGCCGCCAAGCTGCAAAGCGCCGGGTTCTTTTTCGATTACCTGCCCTCCCGGGTGACGCAGCACCTGAGCGCGATAGACGGTGCGCGCGCAGCGCTGGCGTTCATCTGACGGGGGCAGTCGCTTGCGGTACTATGGCGGCCCACGTTTCTGGAAGCCGCCCGGATGAGTAAACCCGGTCAATTGGTGCTGGTTGCACTGCGCAAAATGATCGCCAGCGGGGAGCTGGCGGCCGGCGAGCGCCTGATGGAAATCCCCACGGCGCAGCTGTTTGGTGTGTCGCGCATGCCCGTGCGCATGGCATTCCGTACCCTCGAACAGGAAGGACTGCTTGTGCCGTTTGGCGGGCGCGGGTATCAGGTTCGTTCAGTCAGCCCAGACGACATTGCCGGCGCCGTCGAAGTGCGTGGCGTGCTCGAAGGCCTGGCTGCGCGTCAAACCGCCGAGCGCGGTTTATCCGATGAAGCGCGTGCGGCCCTTGAGCGCTGTCTGGTTGAAGGCGATCAACTGTTCGAAAAGGGCTATGTGACCGAGGACGACCTCGAGGTCTATCACGATCTGAATATGCGTTTTCATCAGGTCATCGTTGAAGGTAGCCACAACCCGGCGATTGCCGATGCACTGGCACGCAATGATCATCTACCGTTCGCGTCGGTGACCGCGCTGGCGGTGGATCGCGAGGACATGGTTCGCGAATACCGCCGTTTCAACTATGCCCATATGCAACATCACTCGGTGTTTGATGCCCTGATCAATCGCCAGGGCGCGCGGGCCGAAGCCATCATGCGCGAGCACGCCAACGCGACCTTGCGTTATGCCGAGATCTTTAGCGCAGCCACCGCCAGCGCGCGAATGAAGGTCATTTTGCCCACGCCGTGAGGCATTTCAGATATCGAGCACCAGCAGCGGGGTTTTCGCGCGTGAGCAGCAGGGCGTGAACTGGTCGTTGAGGGCTTGTTCCTGCTCGGTGAGGAACAGGTCGCGGTGTTCCGGTATGCCTTCGAGCACGCGGGTCATGCAGGTACCGCATACCCCTTGTTCGCACGACACGGCAATCTCGATACCGTGGCGTTCCAGGACCTGGACCACCGTCTTGTCGGCGGGTATGTCGAAGACCTGACCGCTACTGGCAACCTTCACCGAAAAAACGCCGTCGAGGCTGCTGTCCACCGGCGCCGCCGCGAAGTACTCGCGATGCAGGCAGTCCTCCTGCCAGCCCTGGGCTCGGGCGCTATCGAGCACATGTTGCATGAAACCGCCGGGGCCGCAGACATACAGGTGCACGTTGTCTTCGGGCGCCGCCAGCACCTGGGCGGCTTTCAAGGCCGTGTGGGGTTGCTCATCGAAATGCAGGAACACCCGCTCGGCAAATGTCGACGCCTTGAGGCGCTGTACAAACGCCGCGCGTTCTTCGGCGCGGGCGCAATAATGCAAGTGGAAGTCGGCACCGACATGCGCCAGCCGTTCGGCCATGCACAGGATCGGGGTGATGCCGATGCCGCCGGCAAACAGCAGGCTGCGTCGGGCGTCGTGCGCCAGGGGGAACAGGTTGCGCGGTTCGCTGATCTGCAGGCGGGCACCCTCATGAATCTGGTCATGCAGGCTTTGGGAACCTCCTCGCGAGGCCGGATCCTTGAGCACGCCGATCAGGTAGCGATGCCGTTCTTCAGGGTGATTGCACAGGGAGTATTGCCGGATCAGCCCGTTCGGCAGGTGCACGTCGATATGCGCGCCGGCACTGAAGGCCGGCAGCGGGTGGCCATCGACGCTGGCCAGTTCATAGCTGCAAATGTCCCGGGCTTCGTTGTTACGGGAAACCACCACCACTTCGATCATGTTAAGTCCTCGCAGAGTTGTCGCGCCGTTCAGGCGGTGGTCGTGGTGATCAGTTGCGGTTCGACGGCGCGTTCCTTGGCGATCAGTCGCTCCAGAATCTTGCGTGACTGTACGCCGCCGGCATCGATATTCAGCTTGAGCAGGTTACGTGTCGGGTGGGCCAGCAGATTCTGTTGCTGGCGCTCGAGCATCTCCAGGTCCTCGCTGAAAATCTTGCCCTGGCCTTCGCGAATGCTGGCGGTCAGTGCTTCGTCGTGGGGGTTGAAGTTGCGCGCCATGCCCCAGAAATACCAGATCGAGGTCTCGGTTTGCGGGGTGATGAAATCCACCACGATGCTCGCGGCCTTGTGCTCGGGTGCGGCGTGGTAGCCGCCTTTGCCGGCGTGGGCCACGCCGACTTCGATCAGCACATGGCTGGGCGGGGTGAAGCGGCAGATCTGCCAGCGATCCACCGGCACATCGTCGGCGAGGTTATTGCCACGCAGGGCCATGCGCCAGAACGGCGGGGCCATGATGTTTTCCATATGTCGGGCGGTCACCACTTCATCGCCTTCGACCGTGGTCACGGGCGGTGCTTCGTCGATTTCCTTCTGGCCGATGCTGGAGGCGTGGACATAGGTTTCGTGGGTCAGGTCCATCAGGTTGTCGATCATCAGGCGGTAATCGCACTGGATGTCAAACAGGCCGCCGCCATAGGCCCACTGGTCACTCACCGCCCACTCCAGGTGATGGATCAGCGCGGGGTCGGCCAGGGTCTGATCGCCGGGCCACACCCAGATGAAGCCATAGCGCTCAACGGCGGCAAACGTCTTGTTGCACGGAAACCCCCGCACCCGCTGCCCGGGCATTGCCACGGTCTTGCCGTCACTCCCCATGACCAGTCCGTGGTAGCCGCAGACCAGGTTGCCGTTGTCGACATAGCCCAGCGAGAGCGGTGCGCCGCGATGCGGGCAGAAGTCTTCGACAGCCACAACCGCGCCTTGCTGGCCACGATAAAACACCATTTTTTCACCGCAGATCTGCCGACCCAGTGGTTTTTGCGCAATTTCATCGGGGGTGCAGGCGACGTACCAAGTGTTCTTGGGGTACATGGTGACTCTCCAGTTAACGGATTGTTTTTATTTAATGGATCCATTAAATAAGCCGCTGGATGGAGAGTCAATCTTTTATCGGTGAATTATCGGGCGATTATCGGTAGATTTTGTTTTAGTGGATCCATTAGCGGTTGGTTCAGTAGCGAATCATCGCCGATTTCAGTTCACGGCGCGCATATGGACTTGGCGCCCAGGCAAAACCGGACCAACGAACGGCACGTCGCTACAAAAGGCGTGTTTGTTGTTTTTGCGAAAGTCGGCGATGGTTTTGAAGTCGAATTTGAGCCGATTGAACAGCCACATCACTTCGAGGTTGCGCCCCTCGTGTTTCGGGGCGCTGGTCTCGATAGCCCGGTTTAACCCGGAACCTCCCGCTTCAATTGGCCGCCGAGTCGGATGTCCAGCCAGGGCGCTGGATTGAGATGTGGCGGGAGCGTTACCTTCGTTGTTCAAGTTTCGCTCCCCCGCCCTCGGATCCAGGCCGTAAACATTGAGCCCAAGCGACTCGTCAATTTAGAAATCCAGGGTCACCCCGGTATACAGCGCTCGCCCGTCACCCGGCGAGTGCAGCGAGGCCTTGGCACCGTCGGGGTCATACCAGACGTATTCATAGTAGCGGTTGGTCAGGTTTTTCAATTGCAGATCGACACTGACGGACCGGGTCACTTGGTAGGTGGCGCCGAGGTTCATCAAGACATAGCCGCCGTAGGTCCCCTTGGTGTTCTCGCGCTCCAGGTAGTAGTTGGTCTGGCCATTCATCCAGGCCGTCAATTGCAGGGCAGGCGTGGCCTGGTAGCTGACGCCGGCGTTGTACAGGTGATGAGGGATGTGGTCGATTTCCTGGCCTTTGCTGTTGGGCAAGGTCGAGCTCGGCTGGAGGATTTTCGAATACTGCCAGGAGTAGGCCATCCAGATGTCGGTGCGCTCGTTCGGGTGCAGGTTCATCTGCGCGTCATAGCCCCAGCGCCGGGTTTCGCCCACGTTATCCGATTCGCCACTGGGGTCGTTGAGCCGACGACTGACTTCGCCACTGGCCTCCTGTTGCCAATAGGCCACGCGGCCGTCGATCCAGTCCGCCGGGGTGAACTTGATGCCGGTTTCCCAGCCATCGTTGATGGACGGGGCCAGGTCGGTATTGCGCGGTGGAATCTTGTAGGCCGCCGCGCCTGTGCCCACCTGGAAGGTGCGGCCCCAGTTGGCATAGACGCTGGCTACGTCCCACGGCGAATACACCACGCTGAGCTTGGGTTGTTTGATCAACCCGTAGTCATTGATGTCGTAGTCCATGCCGGTCATTTCGTTGGTGAAATCACCCTGGATCTTGTCGACGCGATACGCCGGGACGATCTTCAGCGAATCGAACGGCTTGATCTCGGCCTGTACGTAGGCGCCGTAGGTGTCGAAGTCGAATTGCTGATCACGGGTTTGTGCCAGGCGCGCACGGTCCCTGGTGCGGTAGCGCTCGCTCTTGTTCTGTTGCTGCTGCATGTCCGCGCCGCCTTCCAGGGCGAAGTCATGCAGCCAGTTGACCTCAGGACGCCAGGTCAGGGAGGTGAGGGCGCCGTATTGGGTTTCGTAGGTGTCGCGCTCTTGCTGGGCGCTGGTGCTCCAGTATTGCGTCCAGCGCCGGTCGTCGAAGGTGTTGACGTAGGTTTTTGCCGACCAGGCCAGTGTGTCGGCCAGTTCGGTGTCGAAGTGCACGCTGACCTGGTTCATCCGCCGCGTGCCTTTGTCGGTGGCGTTGTAAGTGTTGGTCATGGTCGGGTGTTGGTGAGCATCCTCTTCACTCAAGTAACCGGGTTCCTGCGCCTCGGTTTCGTAGTGACGGGCGATCAGGCCGATGCGGTAACTATTGTCGTCCGGGGTGTAGAACCATTTGCCGGACATCGAATACCTGTCCGCCTCGGCGTGATCGCGATAACCGTCGGACTTCTGGTAGGCGAAGAAGTAGTTCTGCGTCCAGTTGCTGCCTTCGATGCCCTTGGCCAGTTGAGTTTCCTGGGTGTTGTAACTGCCGTAGCGAACTCGTGCCTTGGTGTAGTCGCCGCCAGTGCGGGTCAGCATATTGACGTTGCCGGCGATGTTGTTCAGGCCATAGCGCGCATCGCTGGTGCCGCGCACCACCTCGATGCTGTCCAGTTCCATGGGGAAAATCATGTCCATGTACGGCATGTTGCCGTCGTTACTGTTGCTCGGGATGCCATCGATCAGCAGCTTCACCGCGTTGACCTCGCCTTCACCGTTGAACCCGCGAAAGGAAATCTTTCCGGAAGTGGTGCCCTGGTTGAACTCGGTGAGCATCACTCCGGGGGCGCGACTGAACAGTTCCCAGCTGTAGTTGACCGGCATCTTTTCCAGAATGTCGGCGCCAAGGATATCCACCGAGCTGAGCACGCTGCTGGTGCTCAGAGGGCCGCTGCTGCCGGTGTTGCCCTGGACCGTCACGGTGCCCAGGGTCAGGGTCGAGTCTTCGACCTTGGGGGTTTCTGCGAGGGCGCAAGGCAACGGTGCCAAGGCGAACAGACCGCACGTCAGCAGCGAGCATTTGAAAGGAGACACGGGCACAGCCTTTGCGCGAAGCAAAGTCGTAAAAGCAGGCATAACTCAGACTTCCTGATGACCAAGAGCTTTCCCGGGGAGCGCATTGGTGTGCACAACGCCCAGGCAATAGAAACCACGCCGAACAGGTGACGGCGGGCAAAGGGTTGGTAATCAGGCGGAGGGGGAGGCGCGAGGTGTCAGGCTGGGCCAGCGCACCCGGGGATGCAGGGTGGGCAGGGGCGGGTTATCGAAGGCGATATCGGCGCTGTAGCGCGGTAAATAATGGCGATAGTAATCGCCGGGCACAGCCGCGAGGCCTGCATGCCCACAGCAACAATCGCCATGTTGCATGACGCTTTTGTTCGGGGGCGTTGGTAGCGCGACCAGTCGTTTATCGATTGAAGCCGGTAGCGCCTGGGAGCTGCCGCCCGAGCAAAAGCCTCCCCAGAGCATCAACTGCAGATCTGGCGTTTGCATCGCACGGCTCATGGGCATGGCCAGCATGTTCAGCAGCAGAGCCAGGCAGGCGATCCAGGGGGTCATGCGCTTGAGTGGGAACATCGACGAGTCCAGCGGTGGGACGGTATTCGATTGCAACGGGCAACGTTCAATGGGGCGCTATCTTGCCTGATTTTTTCGCGCTCCGGGACCGGAAGTTGCGCTCATCCACAGGGCAGGCATGGGACAAGTTGACGCAGTTTGCCGCGGCGTGGGGGCAATCTCCAGGTACTGGCTCGGAGGGTGAGGGCATCCATCTGGCCGAGAGTATTGGCTGTGCAAGCTGTCGCAATTTCGGCAGTGGGACTCAGAGGGATGCCGCCAGGGGCAGTCGCTGGTTTCGCCGCGCGTCAGTTCCGCGATTTGCCGAGCAGGCGACGCTTTTGTTTTTCCAGGAAAAACATCACCTCAAGCTTCAGGCCATCGGGGTCGAGGAAATAGACCGCATAGTAGCCCTCGCCATAATCCGGATAATCAGTGGGTGCGTCGACAATCGTAACCCCCTGATCCAGCAGGAACGCGTAGAGCGCATCGACGTCCTCACGCGCGCCCAGCTCGAACGCATAGTGGTGATAGCCGACATCGCCGGTCCGGTGCTTATGTTTGCGACCCTGGGCATCGGCTTCCGTGATCCAGAACATGGTTTCGCCGTTGGTCCAGCCGATAACCCGGTCGAACTCCCATTCGATGGTGAATCCCAGGAAACCGAGTACCTGATCGTAGAATGCCCTTGAGCGTTCCAGATCACTGACGCGAATGGCCAAGTGATCGATCCCGATGACGTTCACCATGTCAGGTCTCCTCGATTTCGATTTCGCAGCACATGTGCCGGAACTGACGAAGATACACCCGTAACAGGTTTCAAGCATGGCACGAAAGGTCACGTCGACATGACCGCGCCACACCTGGGAAATCGCCTGGCTTCAAGGGCCGCGGCGACTGTCACTGAAAGGGGCGGCGCCCTGTCGATCAGCGTCGCCAGTTGACCTCCGTCAAAGAAAGGCACAGAACATGTGTACTTGCGCCAGTTGCCTGGCCAATAGGCATCCCCCTTTTCAGCGACTTGTGCCATAAGATCGGTAGCGCCGGCGACCAGGCAGCGCAGCAATGGCATCCATTGAATCCCGACCCTGAAGCCGGGTTGCGGGCATTGCGCCAGACCTCGGACCGCTTGATGGGTTGTGCCGTACTGTTTTCGCACTTGTTGGACCTGCTGAAACGCAAGCTCACTCACGGATACAAGGAGATAAGTATGAAAGCTGCAGTTGTTGCCCAAGGGCATCGCGTGAATGTGATCGAAAAAACATTACGGCCTCTGAAGCATGGTGAGGCGCGCCTCAAAATGCAGTGCTGCGGCGTCTGCCACACTGACCTGCATGTCAAGAACGGCGATTTCGGCGATAAGACCGGGGTGATCCTGGGTCATGAAGGCATCGGTATCGTGCAAGAGGTGGGGCCGGGCGTCACTTCGCTGAAACCCGGTGATCGAGCCAGCGTCGCGTGGTTCTTCCAAGGGTGCGGGCATTGTGAATACTGCAACAGCGGAAACGAGACACTCTGCCGCGAGGTAAAAAACTCCGGTTACACCGTGGATGGCGCCATGGCCGAAGAGTGCATTGTGGTCGCCGATTACTCCGTGAAAGTGCCTGATGGGCTTGATTCTGCCGCAGCGAGCAGCGTGACCTGTGCCGGAGTGACGACTTATAAAGCTGTGAAGGTTTCCAACATTCGCCCTGGGCAATGGATCGCGATCTACGGGCTGGGCGGTTTGGGGAATCTGGCGTTGCAGTATGCAAAAAATGTGTTCAACGCCAGAGTTATTGCCGTGGACATCAACGACGATCAACTGCAATTCGCCAGGGAAATGGGCGCCGATCTGGTCATCAACTCACGTAACGAGGATGCCGCAAAAGTCATTCAGGAGAAGGTCGGTGGCGCTCACGCCGCTGTCGTGACGGCCGTCGCCAAGGTCGCGTTCAACTCTGCGGTGGATGCCCTGCGTGCCGGTGGACGCCTGGTCGCAGTCGGGCTTCCGCCTGAAGCCATGAGCCTCGATATTCCGCGGTTGGTGCTTGACGGGATCGAGGTGGTTGGCTCACTGGTCGGCACTCGACAAGACCTCGCCGAAGCCTTCGAGTTTGCCGCGCAAGGCAAGGTGGTGCCGAAGGTAACGTTGCGTCCGATCGAAGATATCAATGAGATTTTCGACGAAATGCAGCAGGGCAAAATCAAAGGCCGCATGGTCATTGATTTGAGTCATTAACAGGCCATTGGGGGGGGAGGGGCGCCGTTTCCAACGCTGCTGGGCGAAGGGATCTGGTGCCGCTCACTTGCCGGCTCGCGCCATGTTCCACTCGAGTGATCGAAAAAAGCGATCCCGCTGGCCTTTTCTAAAAGCTGCCATTTCCCGGCCTTGCCTTGAACCATCGGAGGCGAGCGCACCCGTGGCGAAAGGGACCTGACCTCAATGAGTAATGAAACCAGGCCCCAGAATTTTTTTTGAAATCAAGGGGTTGCCAGCCTCAAGAAATGAGTACATAATTCACGCCATCGAAAGCACTGATCGCTGAAAAAGCTCAATGTTTTCAATGAGATAGCGCAGAATTCAAGATGTAGTATCTCATAAGAGTTTTACGCGTTTGTTGTTGTGCTACTCACAACAAATGTTTTGAGGCCGAGTAGCAAAATGGTTATGCAGCGGATTGCAAATCCGCCTACGCCGGTTCGATTCCGACCTCGGCCTCCACTATTGAAAGCCCCGCAGCCATTGAGCTTGCGGGGCTTTTTTTATGCCTGCGGATTTTGTTCGACGGGACAATTGGGACAATCCTGGGACACCGAGACTGTTTGCATGTCCAAGGGACGAACGGCAAAATCCGCAGCATGGCGACTATCGAACAGCGTCCCAATGGGACATGGCGGACCAAGATCCGCAAAAAGGGATACCCAGCACTTTCGGCTTCGTTCGACACGAAGGCGGAGGCGCAGCGGTGGGCTTCTGAAATCGAGGGTGATATGTCGCGCAAGCGATTCGTCGATACCCGTGAGGCCGAAGCCACCACAGTTGCGAAAGCTTTTGAGCGCTATGCGCGGGAAGTATCTGCGCAGAAGAAGGGGGCTCGCCAGGAGCTTACTCGAATAAAGACGTGGTCCGAGGGAAAGTATGGCAGCAAGTCGCTTGCCGAACTGCGGTCATCCGACCTGGCTGAATACCGCGATGCGCGCCTGGCTGCCGGTGCGTCGACCAATACCATTCGGTTATCGCTGGCATTGATCAGCCACTTGTACACCGTGGCGATCAAAGACTGGGGGATTGAGGGGCTGAGCAACCCGGTCGCAAAGCTGAGGATGCCCAAGGGCAGTCGAGAGCGTGACCGCCGGCCGAGCGCCGCCGAATTGAAAGCCGTGATCAAGGCAGCCGCCGAAATCCATGCGGAAATGCCGGTGATCATTGAGATTGCCGTCGAGACCGCAATGCGCCGTGGCGAGCTGCTAACTCTGCGCCGTGCAGACATCAAGGGCAAACATGCTCTCCTGGAGGACACCAAGAACGGTAGTCGCCGGCTGGTGCCGCTGTCGATCAGGGCGCGCGCGCTGCTTGATTCCCTGCCGGCACGCATCGACGGCCAAGTGTTCTCCTTGGCTGCGCATTCTGTCAGCCAGTATTTCCTGCGCGCTTGCCGGGCAGCAAAGGTGCAAGACCTCCACTTCCATGACCTTCGACACGAGGGTACATCGCGGCTGTTTGAGAAAGGGCTTTCGATCATGGAGGTAGCCTCCGTGACCGGACACAAGACGATGGGGATGCTCAAGAGATACACCCACCTGTGCCCGGACACGTTGGCCGACAAGCTCGGTTAGCCGACACGGGCAAGCGTCGGCGGTGTCTGGCGTTTGCGGCCAGCGCGAGCCGGTGCGTGCCGTCCTTCCTCGCATTCCTGCAAGAACTTGCGCACCGTGCTGACTCTCCAGCAGATCCGGCTGCCCTGCTTGAAGAACGGCGGCAGCCAATACGCGCCGGCCTGGCGCGCGCTGCGTATCGATGATTCTGACCGGCCAAGCAGTTTGGCTAGTTCGGGGATATGGATGATTTCTGGTTCCATCATGATTTCACCTCCTCGCTCATGGCGGCGTCGATATCCTCGTCAAGACACCACTCAGTCACAGGCATAAGCGGCATCGCTATTGATCCGTCAGGATTTTGCTGAACTGGTATTGGCGAATATGATCCGCGATGGTTGAGCGACTTATCCCGCAGCCAGCGATACCGCTCAGCATCCTTGATATAGCAATCCAGCTGCTCACGCTGAGCGCGCAGAACAGCCAGTCCATTGGTATTTTGCTCGCGTAGAGCCTCGTTCTCTGCTTCAAGCTTGGCCAGTTGGTCTTGAACAGCCGCAGTCGCGGCGGCAATGAAGCAATCAAGCGTCTTCTGTATTGGGTTGGTCATGCTTTTTCCTCGCAGATCTTCGTGGCTTCAATGCTTGCCAAAATGCCCATTTTTCTTTTCTCGACGCCTAGTGGCGATATGTCTGTCATATGGCACTCTTGGCACCAGAGCTTACCGTCGTTAATCTTTGTGGCTTCACCCTTCTCATATTGGAATTCAAGACCGCGCACCACCCATGGCCCATACTTCCGTTGGCATGAGGCGCATTCGCTTATTTCTGCAACCCGCTTAACTTCTGCCAAATACGCTGATGACCCTGTTTTTCTGGTCGGTAACCCTTTACCTAGGGTTCTTCTTACTCGAGAACAGGACTTGCTGCATGTGACCACCCGCGCAGAAAGCGACGGCGTCATTTCCATGCTCTTACCGCATGAAACGCAGTGAGTTTCGACTCTAACTTCGCGGGCTTTTGCTGCGCATGCGCGACTACAGCAATTGACGTCTGCACGCTTTGCCCATGCATATGGCCGGCTGAAGCTTATTCCGCAGATAGGACATCCAAGAACAACCTGCCCAACCGCTCTGCTAAGAGGAGTTAGGCATGAGATTTCTCTAACCATCTCAACCCTCCTTGCTCATAGCTCTGTCGATCTCGGCATCCCAGTCTTGAGGCAGCACGTTGCTGTCCAGGCGCTCCAGCAGCAGGCCATCGTCCCAAGTTGCCTTCAGGTGCTGGTAGCGCGCGGCATCTGCGAGCAGCTCCAGAATCAGGCGAGGATTTGCCTCAGCAACAAAGGAAATGTCGCCAAGATCCATGTGGCGCAACGAAAAGCAATCTCCTGCGTACCAGATCGGGCAATTATCCCTTGCCGCCTCAGCCTGTTTCTTCAGTTCGCTGTAGTCGCTCATGCCTCACCTGCCAGGCGAACGACTGTCGCGATTTCGGTGTAGGCCGCGTAGGCGTCATCGGCATTCTGAAACGCCAGAGTGATGCTGTATTTGCCGCCAACTTGGTTCAGGGTGTTGAAGCCTTTGCTCAGTAAAAGGCCCACCGACTTCCGCCCGTTCTTGAAGCCGTCGGCGTCAGCATTGGCGATATCGCTGGTGGTGTAGCAGGCGATCGAGCCGCCGCGCAGGTGCTCGATCATCTGGGCTTGCTGGGCGACTGTGGCTTGGGCTGCGATCAGCTCGCCGTTGTCGCGCAGGGTTTGCTGGAGCGGGTGAAGGTTTTGCTGTTCGCGGGATGCTTGCCACGCCAAGCAGGCCAGTCTGAGCATCGGGTCTGCAAAGCTGCCATCCTGACGCACCCAAGCCAGATTCTTCTCTGCCTGAGTCCTGACGCTCTCGCCGTACGATTGAGTTACCTCCGCCAGATACCAGGCGGAAAACTCTTCGCGCATCTGCTCGCTCATACCTTCCTCCAAGTAGCAGCCGACACCCGAGCCCAGCGCTCTTGGGTGACGATGATGAAATTGCGGATACCGGTCAGGACCTTGTGCATCTCGCCGTCGAACTCGACGAAGGAGTCGGTCTTGCGGATGTCCGGTACGCGGTCGATGGTGTCGAGCAGCTTGCCCGGGCCGCCTATAGGGTTTTGCTCATGGACGTCATACTGCATGGCGCACCTCGCTGATCACTTTCATCATGCCCTTGGCGTAATCCGCCGGATGGACTTTTGCCGCCTCTTCCAGATTGCACACCATCGTCTCCACCGGGCCGCGCTCATCGAACATGCAGCGCGGCAGGTAAACGACAGATGCAAGCATTTCGGCCGCGTAGACACGGCCTTCACGTTCTTCAATGCGAGACATGGGGATGCTCCGGCCGCGCGGGGCGGCAAGCAGGGGGGGGTGATTAATCCACTTGGTACCAGACGCCGCAGTCGACTCCTTCGGCCTTCAAGGATTTGTACATGGCTTGCACACCGGCATAGCGACGATTGCCTTGGCCGCCAAACGGGGTGCTGAGATGAAACGCGCGAGAGTGATAGGTGGTGGCGCTCTGCATCCACCCCGTAATGCCCGCTTTGTCTATGGTGGATTCACGGAGGAGCCCGACACGGACATAAACACGGTCAAGGTTGGCTGAGCCACCATCATCTGGCGCAGCTTCAGCCGCTACCTTGCCTGCCTCGATTGCGCGCGCAACAGCTGCTGCCAGCGCCGGGAGCTGATTTTTGGTCATGCGAATTCCTCGCCCGCTACATGCGGCAGAGTTGAGTTGTGAATTAGGGGTTTACAACTGGATAGATCAGCGGATGTAGCCGAAGTAGAACCAGACGAGGGCGGAGACTGGGATTATCATTGATTCAGCTCCTTGACCTTGTCGAGGCAGGCGATTCGTCGAATGCCGACCGCAAGATCGGCATGCCCTGAGCCATCACCACTGGACATGGTTTCGAACCATTTGATGGATTGCTCTACGGCCTTCAGAAGCTCAGAATTTCGTCGCTTAAGGTAGGCGATCCTTTCTCCAGACACCGCTTCACGCTCCAGAAAGATCGAGTATGCCTCCTGCGATACGCGCACCGTTCGCCCATCAATTCCGAAATTTACCCAGCCGTCTCCACTTGGCGGCCTGCGCTCAATCAAAGCATCGGCGTAATACTGACGGTTTTCCCAGCCATGCCAAGCGCAGCATACGTCAGGGATCTGGTCCCAAACGGTGTGGCCTGCATCGGTGGCTGGTTCGTCTAGCCATTTGTTGAAGGTGGGTTCTGGGAAGCGCAGACGGTCTGCCTCACGGTCTCTGTCTACCGCTTGTTTTCGGTAGCCGTCGTCGTATAGCGCTTGACACACCCCGTTGTAATCAGAAGTCAGTCCGCCGTTACGAAGAAGATTTTCCATTTCCGCAACTGTGGCCGATTTAGGCGCTTTTTCACCCCAGTTATTACTCACGGGTTCAACTCCTTTATCAGGCTGATAACTGCTTCAACCGCAAACTCAGCAGCATTGAAACAACTAACGCCAGGGATAGTTTCTGCTTTCAAAACCTCACTCCACACAAGCAATGAGACTTCCTTATTTGAAGGGAATACTACCGCTACCGGCGCGGGCGGCGAGGTGCAAGGGATTCGGATAACTGAGCCGACAGGGTAGTAATCGTGAGGCGCCATGTCGGGAAATTCCAAGGCGTTTGCATCGCGAATTTCGATCCAGCGTCCCTCGTCCTTGAGTTGCCGCGCCGCCATACCGGCAAGGCTCTCCGCCGGCTGCGTTGTGTATTGCTTGTATTGGCGCTCGACGACTGGGGCGGCGATCTTGCCAGTTCCTTTGCAGTATTCGCAGGTTTCCAGCCGACCAATACCGCCAGTCCCCATACACTCGCGGCAGGCTGTCGGCGCATTAAGCACTTGATTCAGGTCAGACCAGTTTTGATTGGTCGCCTCAGTCAGCAGACTTTCCGCCAGCTCGCGCGACATGGTTACGGTTTTATCTTTGGTCATGGCTTTTCACTCACAATTTATGGCGTCTTGAAAGGCAATGTGCGCATCATCTGCGCGAACACCTTGGCGAAAGTAATAGTCCCAGTCATGTACCGCGTCCCAGCTGGCTTCTGGACGACCGAGGTTCAGCCACATACGCTTGATGGCAGCCATGAATGCTTGGCGCTCGCTCATTCGCTTGCTCCCGATTCGGTGGGTTTGAGGGCGGCATCGAGGATGTCGCGAGTTTCATCAAGGCCCGCGTATTGATCCCAGTATTCACGGCCAAGAGCCTCGCGAGTATCTACGATCGCCTTGATCAGTTCGGAATTCCGCTGCTCGGCGGCTGTCAGGCGCTGTTGTGCTTCGTCTGCGCGCTTACCTTCGCCCTTCCAGTAATCCATCTTATGTTCGAGTTCGCGCACTTGACTGCTCAGATCAACGCAACCGCCTTTGTACTTGGCCAGCTCTTCCCGCAAGGCAGCCAGCTCGGATTGGGCGGCGTCAAAGTCAGAGGCCATCACAACTTCAGGACGCATCACGGCTTTGCACATGCCTTCTACACCTGGAAGAAAACCTTTTAGTTTCCAGCGCATTACTTCACTCATCACAAATCCTCCGATAGTCCGTTATGAAAAATGCAGCACCAAAGCGCAGCGGTGAGGATCGACAGCAAGGCCCAGCCGGTTATGAAATTCGTCAGCATGATTGATCCCTCATAGCGCGGAGCTGGCTTTGGAAGGTTGAGCGTGTTCCCGCTGGCGGGCCTTTGAACACTCTTTGTGATTGCCGGTACTTCGTGGCTTCCGGCACTGATCACAGAAAAATCCAAGCTCCAAATAGCCAGCCTTGAGCTTTCCTTTGGATGACATAGGGCCTCCCGGTGGCGGGTGAATTAAGTGGGAAGGGGTTAGGCGGTAGGTAGAGAGTCGAGAGCGGCGAACAGATCTGGCATGGCGATTTCTTTCTCGGCGGCCTGCAGGTACTGAATGCCATCGAAGAAGTAAGCGGTGTTCAATTCGCTCGCGCTACCTCGGCGACCAGCCTTTAGCGCCCGATACGGGACGGTCATCAGGCCGCCGAATGGATCGTGCACCAAGTCGCCAGGATTGCTATACCGCTCGATCAGTCGGTCAACGATGTCGAACTGCAGCGGGCACACGTGGTTTTGCAGGCCGCGCTGCGTCTGGTTGCCGTTCAGGGTGATCATGCGGTTCACGTCATGCCACACCTCGGCGTGATGGCTGCCTGGCGCAAGGCTCATAAAGGTGGACGGAAGGGCGCCGCGAGCTTCAAGCTCTTCACCGATGCGAACATGGAACTCGTAGT
Source organism: Pseudomonas sp. MIL9 (assembly GCF_016887925.1). Taxonomy (NCBI): domain Bacteria; kingdom Pseudomonadati; phylum Pseudomonadota; class Gammaproteobacteria; order Pseudomonadales; family Pseudomonadaceae; genus Pseudomonas; species Pseudomonas sp. MIL9. The sequence continues at coordinate 374,124 of NZ_JAFEHE010000001.1, forward strand.
CGTAGACGTTGGCTAGGCTGTATTCCGTAAATGCTTTGGCAAGCTTGTCAGGGCCCATCCCGGCGAGGTCATCAGCTGTGAGATGGCGGTTCCCGCTCGAGCGCCAGAAAGCGTGCGCGTCGACCTGCCAGCGCGCTCTTGTGTAGTCATCCTTGCTCTTGGTGACCTTCACATCTGCATAGCCCTTGGAACGATCAGTCTGTGGCTTGCGGAAAAGCAGTACGTATTCGGGCGACCCGACACCCATTTTCGAGCCGTCCTTGCACTGCTCCGACCAGCCCAGGCGGTAGGTCTGGTTGTTCTCCCGCACCACGTCAGTGATAACCGTGATCATGCCCATGTAATCGAATCCGTGTTTCAGGGCGTGGAATGTCGCCTCCATGTGAAATGGGGATACGGTCGGCGCGCCGGCGCCGGTGACGTTGCCGAACTGGATGCGGTCCTTCACGTGGCAGCAATACATTCGGCCAGGCTGGAGGATCCGAAGAAGCTCAGGTGTCAGGAAGTCCATCTGCTTCCAGAAGTGCTCGTTGCCTTCGGTGTGCCCGAAGTCGTTGTAGCTGGGCGTGTACTCGTAGTGGTTGGCGAAAGGGATGCTGGTTACAACCAAATCCACTGAATTCTCTGCCATGGCCTGCGCTTCAAGCACGCAGTCGTTGTTGGCTGCACGGAACTTTTCGCCGGATACCTCTAACCGCTCTACGCCGATTGTGCGGGCCAGGATGTCTTGCATGGAAAGGCTGTTCAGGCCGTGTTCGCGGATGATTGCGGTCATGTTGTTCACCATTTCGTTGTGCTGGCGCCACTTGTCCATCAGCGTGCGGAGTACTTCGCGCTCAGCCTCGGAGTGGATGATGTGAATCTCAACCGGATGTACCTGCAGGAAGCGTTGAATCCTGTGGATCGCCTGAATGAAGTCGTTGAACTTGAAGCCGATGCCTACGAACACAGCCTTGTGGCAGTGCCGCTGGAAGTTGCAGCCGCTGCCAGCGATAACCGGCTTCGCGCTCAAGTACTGAAACTTGCCGTCGCTAAAGTCGATGATCGCCTGTTCGCGCTCATCCAGATCCTGCGATCCGTAAACGCTTACGGCGCTGGGTACCGCTTGCTGAATCGCGCGGCGCTCGTACTCAAGGTCATGCCAGAGGATGTAACTGTTGTCGGGGTCGCCGCGCAGAATCTCGGCCATCTTTGCGATACGCTGGTCCAGGCTATCCCGTTTCTCGCCGCTGGCTTGCTGAACGCCCAGGGAGACGTTTTTGAACAGCAGGCCCTGGCCGTCCTTCTCGGTACCGGCCGCCGCATGGTCGGCCTGCACCTCGTGAAACTTCACCTCGAGCGGCGGCAGGTCGTAGCCTTCATCACTGAACCCAAGGTCGGAAGGGCGCTGCAGAAAGGCCGCCCAACTATTCAGCCATAGCCAGAACTCGCGCTCATTGTGTGGGTAGAGAGTCAGGTTGTTGGCTTTCGTGCTATCGCGCTGGAAGAACCGGGTCAACGCCTGGCCGGTGTCCATGATGCCCAGGAAGCCTGCGTAGTGGATCAGCTCCTTGTAGCGATTTGGGCTTGGCGTAGCTGTCGCGACAAACCGGTACCGGACTTTCTCAAACAGGGTCAGAAAGGTCTGGTAGGTCTTTGAGCCGTAACTGCGCAGCACGCTAGCCTCATCCAGGCTCGCGGCTGTGAACAGGTTCGGGTCGAGCTTCCCATCCCGTATCGATTCGTAGTTAGTTAGGTAAAACACATGGCTATCATCCATTTCGGCAGCCGTGCGGATGAATTTGAAGGCCACGTTGAGCATTGCGCCGTCACGGCGGAACTCTTGGCGCACGCCCAAGGGAACGCAAACCAGTACCGGGCCGCCTGCGTACTTCTGTATCAGTCGCAATATCTCGATCTGCATGACCGACTTGCCTAGGCCAAACGCCGCGAACACCGCCCGACACCCGCCGCGCACCGCCCACTTAACGATCGCCTTCTGATGAGGCTTGAGTATCGGGTTAATTTCGCTTTCATCGATATCGAAGCCGGCGAAGTCCGCGAGGCGTATCTTCTTTCGTAAAAAATCCACGTAGGCGGACATGGCTTTCTCCATTGCAGGCGCCGCCCTCCGTGACCGGATGCGACAGATTTAAGGTTTCGTGACAGGCAGGCGTGACGCAAATCAGGGAAGAGTACAAATGTGCTCTTTCAGTGATTCGTCAGACATTCGATCCGCTGCCCAGATCAGCCGCGATACGACGTCTTGCTCTTCCGTGATGTCGAGTCGTGACATGAGGCTTTTCAGGCGGGTGTCATCGTTGTGATACAGGTCCAGCGATATGCGGCGTGAGAGTAGGCGGGCAAGGCGTTCGGTTTCTGACTGCTTGTCCCGGTCCCGCTTCTCCTGCTGGCGCTGTGCAGGGGTTTTGGCCATGTTCCACCTCTTCAATTCCGTGGGCTGGCAGATCCAGCCATGTCAGTCGACGGCGCTGGCGCACCTGGTTACTGATGCGCTTCATGCCGCCACCTTCTGCTGATTCCAGGCGCCGACCGCTTCGAAGATCCTGGCTGCGTGAGCCTCGTCGAGCGAGACGGATTCGGGTATGGCGAGCCAGCCAGAAGCCACCATCTGGCTCTGGTTCGCCGACGCGCGTAGCTCCATGTAGCAATGCTCGATCACGTCTGCGAGATGGTCGGAGAGGTAAACGCCATCCGGTGCCACTTCGACCGACTTGGTGTAGCGCTCGCCGCGGGCGTCAATGCACATGACGCTCAGGTAAATGGTCCATCGGTGAGCGATTCCGCACACAGCCTGTCCGATCTTGCCCGGTGCGATGTTCTTGAACGACTTGTAGTTGATCATCCCCTGTCGGCCGCTGGGATCTATGTTCACGACGGCGACGTGGTTGGCACTGAGCAGCGCCCGGCATGACCGTTCGATGCGATTCTTGAGGCTGTGAGGCTTGCGAACCTTGCTCATGCGACCCCCGGTGTTCTGACAGGAAAGTCGATCTCATGCTCGGCGATCAGGCGCAGCAGCACCTTCGGGTTGATATCGAGTTGTCTCGCGCAGGCCGCCCGGGTGCAGCCGATATCCCGGATAGCCTTGATGCGCTCGACCAGCACAAGGTCTTTTGAATGGTCGGCCTGACTGCGGAACTTCAGCCCGTTCTGCCCAGCAACCCGCTTCAGCGTTGTGCGACCGATATGCAGCCTGGCGCACATTTGGTCCTGTGTTAGGCCCTCAATAATCAAAGCTCGGATCTGCGGGACCAGCGCCAGATCTTCCTGACGTGCTGCGAGCGATACCCGGCAGGCGAACTTGATGCCGTACTGCGCCGCGATGTGGTTGGCTCGCCGGGTGCTGATGTGCAGATCCTTCGCCGCCGCAACAACCCCCTTGTCGTGGTAGGCCTTCAGCTTCTCTGCGATCGCAGCCTCTTCAGCTTCACCCTTGGCTGACTTTTTGATCTTCGCCGACAAGTCGCGCTTTGGTTGCGCGACATTGGGCGACCCCGAGAAGACCTCGCTATTGAACGGGATCGGACTGAAGAGGCTTCGACAAATGCCGATGACCTCAATAGTCCCTCCCTTGCTCAAAAAGGCCTCCATCTTCAGGGCCAGTGCATGGCGGTCAGGGTCGAGTGCCTTGACCATGTTCAGATCGTTGCTGATGTAGTTCATGCTGCCACCTGCTCCAGGGTTACCCCCGGCACGTTGAATTCAGAACCAAGGGTATCAACGAGATCGTCGAGGCCCTGCCAGTTGACGGTCAGCACGCTGATAGGCACCTGGCCAGCCGCCACAGCCTTCACCAGCGCATCGAGGTCTGTTACCCGCGCTTCGGTCTTCGTCGGCCGAGGCTGAACCTTGGCTGATGGCGCTACAGCGGTAACGCGCTGCGCGGGCTGCTCAGCTCTAACCGGCGCCGGATTTACAGCTACCGGCTCGACCTGCTTGGCCTTGGCGTCCTCGATCTTTTGCAGTTCCTCCTTGCGGATCTGCTCGCGCTGCGCTTCGGCCTTCACTTCCTCGGCCTTCTCATGCTCCGAGATCCGGAACTTGATCAGCGTCACCAGATCGTCGTTGGCCTTGGTAACCAGCTGCTGAATGTCGCTGAACAGGAAGGTGTGATCAGCGGCAAGTTCGGCGAGGCTGGACAGGTTCATGCGAATGCAGTCGGCTGCCTGGCTGGCGTCGATCTTCGCCCGGGCCAGCTCAGTGTCGACGGCATCCTGCAAGCTGGCGATGGTGCGCTTGTTCTTCATGGCGCCGAGGAAGTCAGAAGCGATCGCCGGAAGCGTCACCTTGCCAAGCGTCTTGTTGATTGCCACGATGTGATCAGCCAGCGCCTGCTCGGCCTTCTGCTTGATGTTCGACTTGACCAGCAGTTCTTGCGCCTTCACCAGCTTGTCTACTTTCAGGCGAGTTTCGCGGGCGTGCGCCGAGACGCGATCCAGCGACGAGAACAGTTCGTCGATGGTTGCGGTTTGCGACAGAGCCTGCTTCTTGGCCGCAGCGACCGCTTCCTCGACATCTCCGCACCACTTGACTGCCTTCTTGGCATCGGCGAAGTCTTGGTCGGTGGTCAGTTCGGTTTTCACCGAGTCGATGACTGCCAGCGCCGATTGCTCGAACACTTTCAGGTTGCTGGCGGTAACCATGCCGGTCAGCTCGATGCGCAGCGCTGGAAGCTCATCAGGCGCCTTGCCGACGACAATCGAAGGAGCATCGGCCATTTCGAAGTTCGCCAGATCAGCTTCGAACTGTTTCCAGCCTTCGACCAGCTGCTCGGCGCGGCCCGGGACCGGGCGATATTCCATGCTGACGAAGTTCTCGGCGGTGCCGTCGGAACAAACGAAGATCACGCGCTCGGCGCCGCTCACCAGCAGTTGCTGTTCGAGCTGCCAGTAGTAGTGGGGCGCGAGGTCTTCAGCCTTCACCTGGGCGACCAGTGATTCGTTGAACAGCTTATGTTCGAACAGCGTTTCGCCGAGCATCGTCATGCCGTCCATGGAGGCCAGCAGGTTGCCCAGCGTGCCAACAACCGGATACAGCTCTTCGCCGATCTGCACTTCAACCAGCGGGCGGGCCGCTGCCTCGGTCGCGTGGCCTTTGTCGAAGATGTACTGCTGCGACGGCGTGACGTCGGCGACGATGCCGGTCTTCTTCATCGCGAGCAGTTCGGTGCGGGTCTGGTACTTAGAGGCGCCCATCATTGCTGGAGCTTCGGAGGCGGTGAAGTGCTTAGCGCGCAAGGCGTGCCACTCGGCGCTCCCTTGAGCCACGTTATGAATTTTCATGCTGCGTCTCCTTCGAGAGCCTTGAGGTTGGTGATCTGCTCTTTCTGCGCATCGGTCAGCGTGTACTTGCTGCTGATTGTCGCGATCAGGTGTTCGGGGCTGGTGCGGTTGGCGTCAATCAGCGGCTGCCACTTGACGAGGTTTTCTTTGAGCAGGTCATCCGGGTAAGCCGGCAGCGCTTCGGGTTCTGCCGGCGCCTGCTGGACTGGCGTTACGTCGCGCGCCGCTTCCTCAAATGCCTTGCCTTCCATCTCGTCCGCCGTCGGGGCTGACCCGACTTCAGGGAACGCCTTTCGCAAGGCCTGGGCCTCGGCGCACTTGGCGAGCTGAGCAAAGGCGCGGCGCTTCCACATAGCGTTCGGTGCCGCGCTGTCCTTGCTGGCGGTCGCATAGTTTTCGAGCCAGCGCTCATTGGCGGTGAACTCGGCGACAAGCCCGTTGGACATCTGGCGCTTAACGGTCACCCGACACCATTCGGGGTAGGTCACATCGACACCCGAAAGCTTTGCGGTGATCGATGGTCCGAATTCTGGGTCGCTGATGCCGGCGTATTGCCCGGTGCGCGCCGCCTGAATGCGGTATAGGCCAATCCCCGGCATCACTGTGTCCTGCATCTTTTTCGTGTCTTTGTTCCAAATTGGCACGATGTGAACAGGCTTCAGCATTGGGTCAAGGTGCGCAGCCTGGCAGTAGGCCAATACCATCACTACCGAGTTGTGCGCGGCGCCCGGGTACAGGCTGCTGCTCAAAACCTCGACGAGCGCTGCCTCTGAAAGAGCGGGTAAGTTGTCGGCCTGCTTCATTACTGCGGACATGGAGAGATCCTTCCGCCATGCAGGCGGCGTATGAGTTCGATTTAAGAAGTGAGCTGACCGACGTAGGCGCTGGACAGCATGACGAAGGTGGTGCCGAGTAGGACGATGGCTGAGCCTCGGAGCATGTAAATGCGTTTGGCGCGCTGGTAGCTGGTCATGACGGCTCATCCTCCAGATAGAAGCTGTCAGGCTCATGCATAACCTGAGCGTCATCGCGAATAATGAGAAAATCGGTGAAATGCATCGTCTGCAACTTCCCGCATACATCAATCCGGCAAAGCCCAGTCTCGACACAGATATCCACTATCGGCCACCACCAGTCTTGGCCGTTCTCGCTGCCCCACAAAGGCTGTGGCAGTGAGTTGATCAGCTCCATATTGAGAAGGTCGCTCATTTCGCCACCGCCACAATAGGAAGGCTTCGAGGCTCGCCGTTCTCTTGGAACAGCATGTACTGGAGCATTACGACCGTCAGGCCGCAGGCGAGAATCCAGAAGAGTGGTTTCATCTCATTTCCCCCTGTACTGGACCGGAACGAAGGTGTGCTGCTCACGGCCGTGTTTATGGACAGACCAGTACTCCATGTCGATGCGGTTCATCAGTTCCTGGAAGGTGTAGATGCGGGTTCCGAGTTGGAATTTCATGGCAGTCTCACAACCAGCATGCCGCGCCGGGTCTGAACCTTGATGCGCTGAGGCAGATCAGCGACCAGAAAAAAGCCTCGCGATTGCAAGGCTTGGATGAGGGATTCGTGGGTTCTCGCGATGATGGTCATGCCGCACTCCTTGGCCGATGCGCGATGGCGACATCCAGCCTTTTGCAGTAATGGTCGAACTCTTCGAGGGTCAGAGCGCCGTCCGTGTAGAACTTGGTGATGTTGTGCAGCACCAAGGTTTCGTACCTATCAGGGCATCCGGCGTGATTCAGTTCGTCGAGGTCTTGGTCGATGAGGATGTGCACAGAGACGCTCATAATTCCGAATCCTCGGCCTGAGCCTGGAGCGCGTCGTCGGCCAGCGGTGCGAGCAGGGATTCAGCGATCTCGCCAAGCTTGCCCAGCGGGTGATCGGAGCGGCCCAGCAACTCAGCGGTCGCGGTCTTATCCGTTTGCCCACGCTCGGCGGAAATCAGTAGCCAGCCCAGCGCCGAAGTATCGATTTCGCAGTCAGCGAGACGTTTGTTAACGAATTCGTCGACTGCCAGGGCGAACTGATCAGCCGTCACACCTTGAGGCTTACGCATACGGCGCTGGAAGGACACGCCACAGCCACGGAGCAAGTCCTCGGCGGCGTTGTACAGCCACTCGGCCCGGGCAGTCTCCCGAGGCGTCTCGCTAACTGGAGGCGGTAGTCGGTTATCAAATTCACGTTGAGCAAGTGCTTGCGGGGTCATGGTCGCCTCCAGAGTGGGTGGGGTTATTCGGTTGGCGGGGTGGGGACTTCATGCCAATGGGTCGGCGTGATGTCGCAGCGGTCGCCATCGATGTAACGCCAAGGCCGATGTTCGTTCCCGCACGTCATGGCGAAGAACGGGCCGTCGTTGGTCTTTTTGCCAAGGCGGTAGGCCAGAACTTTCTGGCGAATCGGCGGCAGCCTGTCGCTGCACTTAATCCATTCGCTCATGCGATGTAGCCTCCGGGCATGGTTGTAACGACCTTCCTCGGTGCGTCATGCATCCGACCTTTGGCGCAGTCGTGGACGTCGGGGCGGGGCTTGCGGGGTGAGGGGGTTGTGCGTTTCATGGCTTACTCCGTGCTGCGAGCATCGCGTCGGCCACCTTGTAAGCGCCTTGAGCTGTATTGATTTCGCAGCCCTCAAGGCCGAACAGGCATGGAGCGCCAGCAGTAGAAATCAACGCCTGCATTGCCTTAGCCGCGAAGTAATCGCGAACCGTGAGCCCGAAGCAGGTGCCGTGTCCGCCGTATTCGTTTGCGCCAACGGGGAATGCAGGCTCTTTAGCGGCATCCGAAGCGTGGCACTCAAAGCAAATTCCGCCAGATTGCTCCGACTCTTCAATCAGGCTGCTGCATCTCAAACACGACCCGAATAGTTCGGGATCTGGTGGCTGAAAATTCATGACCTTGTCTCCAATCGCCCAATAAAAAGCCCGACCGAAGTCAGGCTTTACCTTCCCTACGAAACGACCGGGCCCATGAGGGGTCGGGTCGTTGACTGTCTGTTACATGGCTGCAAATCCTCCGCGTTGAGTTGAACTATCGAGAAATGCTCGGTAGTTGGAATAGGTGCCGGTCTCTCATCCGGCATGGCAGCTGTGACGCGACTTGCTCGCGAGTGGTTTCCTGGCGTAAAGGACGCTCAGCTACCACCAAAGCCACCACCTTCCGTTTTGGCTTTCGCCGAATAAGTGCAGATGACCGGAGCTGATCCCGGCATGACTATCAGGAACCTAGTTGACACCGGAGTTTCACCGGGGCGAAGGTTTCAGTCCCTGTTTCTTGGCCTTGGCGCTGGACACTTGGGCGCTTACTCAACAATGTTTCATCCAGCCATTCCCGCCTACCATCAGGTCTTACACTTGCGCATCAGCCTGCGCATTCATCTGCATCGGAAGGTGTTCGGTCAGCTGTAGGAGTTCGCATCACCTAGGATTGCGTCCGACTACCACCAGCACTGTACGGACGCGATTCGTCCGAACACCTTCCGATGCACTCTCCATCACCATGGAGATATCGGGCCATTTTCGTCTGGCAAGACGCGTACGGAGAGGGTTAGGCGGTTGCTTTGTCGATTGCCGCAGCAGCATCCGCGATGGCTTTGTCAGTGACCTCGTTGCGGTGACCGGGCAGATAGCCGATCAAAGCCATGTGCGCGGTCTTGAGTGCAGCCAGAAGCGCTGGCGCTGAGGCGATCAACCTGGCGTCGTCTCGCCAGTTGGCAAGCTTCTGGCCTTGCGTGATTGCGACATAACCAGCATTCAGCATATCGCAGATGATTTCATCGGTTGGCCGCAGTTCAGTGATTACTTCCCACGGCCCCGGCGTATGTTTTTCACTCATGATCTTGCTCCGTTCGTTGGCTTTCGAATGCCTCCCGGGGCGTGAGAGGCATTTGTAAAGCCAGATGGCCAGCCTGAAACAGCAGGAAGCCATCTGATGTGATGCAGGGGGCGGCATTGCGCCGTGTGTACTCTTCCGCATCGGGGATTGATCTGTTCGGCTGAGCGGGATTTGAACCCGCGACCTCCCGTGCACTGGCCTCTACCGAACTGAGTTACCAGCCTCACAATCCATTGGCATGCCTGCCGCCGGTCTGTGCAGATCAATCCCCGATGCGCTCTCATAGAGAGGATCGGGCAGTTAACCGTGATTCGAGAACTCGCCATGGAGACGAGCCCTTAATGCAATGGCAACCGCTTCCGCCTCGGCGATATCTGCATACATACCGCCGTTGTGGATCTTTCTGTTGACCGCGACCTGAACGTGCCATTTATTTCGGCGACCAGACCACGAAACGCCCTTTACCCCTGACTTGTTGTTGCGGCGTAAAGAGCTGTTATGGCAGTTCTGGCTTCTGTTGCACTCCCGAAGGTTTGCGATTCGGTTGTCGGAGCGATCACAGTTGATATGGTCAACGTCGCCCGCAGGCCACTTCCCGTAATAAAGCGCCCAAGCAAGCCTGTGAGCCTTGAAGGTGCCTTTTGCGACGTTTATCCGAAGGTATCCATCGTGGTCGAGGCGCTGCTTTACAGCGCTGTCACTACCCACGATGTAACGCTTCCTCACGAACAGCCCGGTGATCGGGTCGTAGCTCAGAAGCTCAGCTATTTTCTCTACTGGAACGTCTTTCACTCGCACCTCCTATCAGGCTGTCGTGGCGCTGGCTGTTCTATTCGGATTCCTGCTCAAGCCAAGCGATATTCGGCGCCTCTTTGCGGAGCGCGTAATACTCAACCTGAACCTTGGCGCTGTTGATCATCTTGCCGCCGAGGTTGGCCAATTCAGAGGCGTCCTTAGCTTTGATTTCTCCGGCCTGTAGTTGGCGGAAAACATCAGCCAAATTCTTTCTTAGTGCTTCAGCATTTTTCATTAGCTTCATCCTCAACAGTTTTCTTGATTAACATTTCCAAGCGCTTTAGCTGGACGAGTATTTGCGGCACGTCAGAGCTGGATAATGAAGTCCCCACTATCAGCACTCGCCGAATGTAGGAGTCAGCCAGCCCTTCGCGTGATTGCTTTGCGTACCCTCTTTGTCTGCGGAGGATTTCTTCATGATTTTTGCAGTACCTTTCCTGCTGCGCCGCTCTAATGGCCTCTTTGTTTGCTTTTCGATACTCAACATAGCTTTCATGTTTCGCTGAGTAACGATTGCGCAAGTATTCGTTCAGCCTTGACGCATTGGCCGCTCGATAACGCTTTTGGTATTCACTGCGATCAGCACGCACTTCAGCTAGGTTGTGGCACTTCTTGCAACAAGAAGTAATTCCGCTCTTTGAGCTCGAATTCTTCTTAAAAAGGCTTTCATCCATCTCTACGTGGCACCGTGTGCACGTTTTCATGCATCACCTCCGGTTGTCATCCCAAAGCGCCCTGTTGCCAAGGCGCTCCAGTGATGCTTTCCGCCGTGACCCGCTGCTGGCGTCGGTCACCGGCTTGAATCAAATGTCACTCCAGCCGCGGGCCTTTCGGCTTGTTCTCCCGCTGGATAACTGTTCTTGGCGCTTTACGCTGCACGCCCGGGTCAGTTGCCAACCCTCTGAACCGTTTAGGCCGGTTCATCGCTGCCTTTGAATCTGAGGCCGGGGGTGATCCGGCAATGGTGAAGCAGTGCGACTAAAGAGCGGCGGGTCTTGTCAGTCCCTGGCGCCTCGGTGTTCTGTGGCGTTGAGGTAATTTAAGCAAGCTAAATCTCCTAGGTCAAGCATCCTGAATAAATAAATTTAGATTGCTGAATTTTGCAGGCGTAAAAAAGCCCGCTCGAGGCGGGCTTCACGGTTTACTCAATAATCAAAATAGGGTGCTCAGCGTTCCTTGAGGCAATACTTCAAGGCCTCGGATCATACGGCCATCCTTAAATAGAAATTGGTAGCTTTTGTTCCCCGTGTACCCGCCAAAGCTATTCCTAGCGTTCACATCAACAAAGATAATGAAACCGGTGTACAGCTTACGCCCCTCAAAAGCATTGCCGATCATGTAGCCCTGCCTGGGTTGAGAGAACTGATACTGAGCAGAATATGGATCTTTCAAGACTCGCCCAAAATAACCTTTGATCTCGCTTTCCGCCTGGGATTGCGAGGGCGCGGATCCATAGTAAGCGCTGGATATCTCTTGCTGGGTTGGGCCAGAGGCGCAACCAGAAAGAAGAAGTGCTGCGACAGCAATAATGCACGCAGAACGAAACAGTGACAGCATTGGCATCCCTCCATAGTTGAGTCAAAACTCTACCATAGCGCACAGCCTTGGCTATGGGTTCCTCCGCACAATAGCTCCAGCAGCTCCAGCCTTAACCTCTTCCGTATAACCGGCCAGCTTGTCCTCGGCATCCGGAAACCCCGAAGTGATCGCCAGTATTTCCCGCGCATCACTCTCAAGCCCTGCCTCGGATAGCCGTACGGCTATCTTCATCAGATCGACACTGGACCACTTGAGTAGGTCGGTGACCTCTTTTAGGTCGTAGCGCAGCTGTTGGTTCGGTTTGGTTAGCCCCATCACACCTCCTACATTTCCCCGCCACGCCATATGACCCTGCCGAGGATAGAAACCTCATGCAAGGCCTCTTCCGATACCTGCTCGTCTGGATACTTTGTTTTATCTGAGTTATCGCTTCGGATGAGCCATCCACCAGTGATCTGCTGGATGAGACGCTTAATACTTATCCCGCCATCAGGTCGCCGCAAGACATAGGCCTGGCGATCTCTAGGCTCAATTTTTGAGCTATCAAATAGAACCACATCCCCAGCAAATACATAGGGCTCCATGCTGTCCCCCTCGGCATAGATGATGCGCAGATTCTCCGGCTTAGCCTTCATACGGGCCAGCCAGTCTCGCTTGAAAACCAGGCCCTCAGTGACCTCAACGTGGTCGTTTAGATAGCCATCCCCGCAGGAGCCGCGAGCCTTGTACTGCGGAATAAGGGCGTAATCCTTTTCACTTGGAGATCCGTCCTGGGCATGCTCGATCATCTTCCCTGTCCCATTGGCCAGCCACTCGGCGCTCACGCCGGTTGCAGCCGCCAGCGCAAAAAGATTCTCGGGCTTCATGCTCTTGCTATCCCCGGTAACCCATTGAGTTACGGCTGAGCCGGTGACGCCGCATTCACTGGCGATCGCCTTCTTGAGCTTCTTGCTGTGCTTGATCGCCGCAGCGATTCGTTCTGGTCTATTCATCCGCAAATATTAAGCCCGCTTAACTTTAGTATGGTTGCTGTCGCGGAGGTCCCTTGCTGTTAAAAAATTAGCATGCTTAAATAAGGGCATCGCTAAAGGAGCGAACCTATGAAAACCACCGATGCAGCCGCCTTCTTCGGCTCGAAAAAGAAGCTTGCCGACACGCTGCTCATTAACCCGAGCGCGGTAACGCAGTGGGGCGAGTTCGTACCGGAGTCTCGCCAGTACCAGATTCAGGTGCTGACCAAAGGCAAGCTCAAGGCAACAGAAAAGAAATCTGCCGCTTAACCCTTCCAAACACCCAAGGAGCCTCACCAATGGCATATGACAACCCGGCCCACAAACGCAGTGAAGTTTGCAAGCTCCGCTACAAGCCGGAGGACTTGCGCTACCTGCGTATGGAAGCGAAGCGCGCTGGTATGCAGCTCGCCACGTATATCCACGACCTTTCTCTTTTAGCTCGCCGTCTTGGCGCAGCTGAGTTGATCCGCGAAATGAATGACCTGCGTGAACAGGATAAGACGGCCTAACGGGCCTTTGGAGGCCCAATGCACGAATCAATTTTCGATGCGTTGGAGGACGGGGCGAAAGAAGAGGTGCGGCAACTAAGTGCCGAACTCGGCTGGAGCCTTGAGAAAACCGCGCAGGAATACCTGGAGGCGGGGAGGACGTTGGCGCTACAGCGCCAGATGGAGCAGATGAAAAACTCTGGTCACGTCATCCACCTTGCAGAGCACAAAAAGGCCCTCGAAAAGGGCTAATTGCGGCACACAGAGCAACCCGGAGAAAGACCATGAGCGCACGAGACATAGCTATCGACGAGAGCTCAGCGCTGAGAGAGGTGCTGATTAAAGCGCTTCCCAGTACCTGTCGGGACGACCTGACGATCGTGGCAGTTGAGCACGCTAAAGCCATCAAGGCCGCTTTTGACGATCTCTACACGGTTCGTGACGAGAGTAGTGACGGCCTGGATGAACTCCGGAGTTTAGTCGTCACCCTTAAACAGATTCTTGAAGATGTCCCGAGCCTTGGCTTGGAGGTCTGCGACCTCTTGTTCGGCGGCGGCGATCTGCTCAAGCCCGGCTTCATCGAGTTTCGCGCCATGCCCGCAAGCAGGACAAGTGGACTGATTGTCTCGCTTCACGTCACCGATAAGCTGAGAGAACTCGTTGCCGCAGCTGCCGCAGGTGACCTTAAAAAGTTGCGTATCGAGTAATGACATGTCCGGCCTCCTGGGCCTTTTCGAGTGGAATCAAAAAGCTACCACAGATGCGCCGGACACCTAAACAGCCTGAATTTCAGGCACAAAAAAGCCGGGATTGCGCCCCGGCTGATTCGTTGTAACACGTGAGGTAATCGTAATGGCAAGAGCACGAAACATCAAGCCCAGTCTGTTCACCAACGAGATTCTCGGCGTTGGGCATCCACTCTGCACTCTTCTGTTCCAGGGCCTTTGGTTGCTGGCAGACAAAGAAGGGCGCCTTGAAGACCGTCCGCTTCGCATCAAGGCTGAAATCTTCCCCTATCGCGAAGCTGATGTGGACGCGATGTTGCACTGGCTGGCGCACAAAGGATTCATCGTTCGCTACCAGGCTGACGGCAAGTCGTACATCGAGGTCATCAACTTCACCAAGCACCAGAATCCACACAAGAACGAGAAGGAGTCAGAAATTCCTTCTGTATCAGATGGTTGTATCACTTCCGATTTTCTCGGTACTCGTTCCGAATTAATCGGAACCGCTAGGGCTGATTCCCTCTCTTCTGATTCTGATCTTCTGATTCCTGATTCACTGATTCCTGATGTTCTGATACCGGATTCAGAAACCTTGCCGATCGCCGAAGCTCCGGCGCCGTCGAACATCCAAGTCCTGAAGCCAAAAGCAAAAACGAAAACTGAAGCCCAGATCGCCAACGCCAACACTTGGGATGCGTACACCATTGCTTACCTTGAGCGCTACGGTGTCGAGCCAGTGCGTAACGCCAAGGTCAACGGGCAGATTGCTCAGCTTGTCCAGCGCCTTGGGGCTGATGAGGCCCCGCAAGTCGCTATGTTCTACGTGACCATCAACGACTCATTCTTCATCCGCGCATCGCATGAGTTCGGATTGTTGGTTGCTCGCGCTGAAGGCATCCGCACGCAGTGGATCACCGGACGCCAAGTCAACGCCGTGACTGCTCGCCAAGTTGAGAACACTCAGGCCAACCTGAACGCTGCACAAGAGGCTGCCCGCAACATCCGGGCAGGGGGTGAGCGCAATGCTTTCCTCTGACGCCGTCGCAAACCTCGCTGGCGCCCTTTGCGCTACTGCGGAGACCCTGGGCCAGACCATCAGCGCTAACGCTGCTCAGTTGATGGCTGAGGACCTTGCAAGCTACGAGGCGGCCGATATCCGCGCAGCCCTTCAGTCGTGTCGCCGCGAACTGACCGGCAAGCTCACCCTGGCCGCAATCCTCCAGCGCATTCAGGCATCCGACGGTCGCCCTGGCAAGGATGAGGCATGGGCCATCGCGCTGATGTCAGCCGATGAAAGCGACACGGTGGTGATGACCGACGAAATCCAGCTCGCGCTGGGTGCTGCACGACCAGTCCTCGACATCGGCGACAAGGTCGGGGCTCGGATGGCATTCATCAATGCCTATGAGCGACTTGTGACGCAAGCCCGTGACGAAGGCAAGACAGTCAACTGGCACGTATCCATCGGCTTTGACGCCAATCGCCGACTTGAAGCCATCACGAAGGCTGTGCAGCTCAAGCGTATTCCGCAGGAGCGCGGCCAGTTGTATCTCGCCGACCTGACGCATCAGCCAATCACTGCTGATGGCCAAGCTATTGCCGCCCTGCTCGGCGGGCCTGAATCCAGCGTCAAGCCAAGCGCCGAGATCAAGGGCCGGATTGGCGTCATCAAGTCCGCCCTCCAAAACATGCGCAAAGCCAGCGAGGAAGACAAGGTTCTGATGCGGATCAATGCCGCCAATGACCTGGCTGATCGCTTGGCCCTGCTCAACAAACAAGTCGCCGACGGGCAGAACAAGAATCAGGAGCTTTCCCAATGACCGACCATACCGAACTGAAACGTCTGGCCGAAGGCATGGAGGGTTGGGACAACCTGACCAGGTGCTGGCCCTGCGACGAGAACGGGCCTGACTGGCAAGTCGGCCAAGTTGACGAGGACGGCTACCGCTATCCGGTGCTGACAATCGACACCGAGCAATACGACGCCGAGTCGCACGCTTCGACACTTGCCAAGTATTACGCGGCTGCCAACCCTGTCGCCGTGCTGTCTCTGATCGGTGAGCGCGACAAGCTAAAGGACGAAAACGAAGTCGCCCGGATGCGGATCAAGGAACTGGACCTGCTGTTTGGTCGCTACATCCTCGCCATGCGCTCGGCGGTTATCGAAGAAAACGCCGAAAAGGGCATGGAGTGGATTTATAACTCGCTCGCGGGGCCGGGCGAGCTGCCACCAGAAGACGAAACGGACGCGCAGGCCTACTTCGACCGCGAGATTGTCGCCGTTGACAACGGCATGCAAGAGGTTTTGGCCTTTCACGATGCGCGCCGCGCAGCCAAGGAGGCATCCCAATGAGCGATATCTGTGACGACGCCGACGTAGTAATCGAAGAGGCCCGCAATCGTGCCCTTGCCCAGATCCCCCGTTACACCGGCATCAGCGCCACTGAGTGCGAGTGCGGCGATACCATACCTGAAGGTCGTCGTCAGGCTATTCCGGGGGTGCAGATGTGCGTGGGTTGTGCTGAGCGGGTGGCGCTGGTGAATGGAGGTGTTCGCCGTGGATGAATTCAAAAAATGGGGTCATGACGAACTGGCTCACGACCTGGCTCAAAGCCTTCGGGTTAACCCTGAGCATATCGTCTGGGAGAATATGCAGATGGGGCCGTCCGGCTCTATTCGTCCCGACGTCTATTTGCTGAAAAAGCGTTACTCGACGTTTGCCCCCGTCACGTATGAGGTGAAGATCAGTGTCAGTGACTTCCGTAGCGATATCACGTCCGGGAAGTGGCAGGGCTACCTCAATTTTTCCAGCGCAGTGATCTTCGCCGTGCCGGCTGGACTGATCAAAAAAGAAGACGTGCCGGCCGGATGCGGTCTGATCGTTCGCCATGAAGAAGTTTGGCGGATGGTCAAGAAGCCAACGATGCAACACCTCGAAACTTTGCCTCGAGAGTCATGGCTGAAGCTGGTAATCGACGGGATCGGGCGAGCTATTGAACAGCGCGATACACCTGTACTGCGCCACGCCTTGAATAGTTGGTCTGCTGAAGAGCGTCTGCGCAAGCAAGTCGGCGGCGACATCGCAACGCTGATCGCCAAGGCAATGCGATCCAAAGATGACGTTGCTAATGAGTTGATCGTCCGGGAGAAACAACGCCAGGAAATCCGCGAAGGCACTCAGCGCGAATTGCAGTGGGCGCGCGAGGCTGTCGAGCGAGAGAAAGGACGCCTGACCAATGAGCTGCATGGTCTAGCTGATGCGCTCGGTCTTAGTCGTGAGTCATCCGTGCATGACCTGACCAACGCCTTGCGCGCGGCGACCCATCGCCTTAGTGAGGACGCCGAGGTTAATCGCTTGTGCAACCTCTTTGACCGCATCCAAAAAGCGACTGCTGACGCGATGCTGCCGCTACCGGGCGAGCAACTGGAGCTGATGGTGAGGGGGCTGCAATGACCGACAAAATCAGCGTGAACAGCTCCAGCAAGCTCACCGAAGCCATCGGCATGCTCACCGCCATGTTCCGCGAGAAGAAGTTCGTGGTGGTTTCGCTGCGCCCGGGCAAGGATCGGACGCTCGATCAGAACGCATTGTGGTTCGCCCTGTACGAGCGTATCGCGCAGATGACCCAGATCGGCGATGTCGAGGACGCGCGCCGGTACTGCAAGTTGCACATCGGCGTGCCGATCATGCGTGCCGACGATGCCGACTTCCGCGATGGCTGGAACCGGATTTTTCTCAACCTGCCCTACGAGCAGAAGCTGGAGCTGATGGGCGCTTGCTCGATCTTCGGACCGGATGGCTTCCCGGTTACCCGCCTGTTCAACCGTGCTCAGGGCATCGCCTACACCGACCGCATCGTGGACGAGTTCGCGGCCAAGGGCGTGTTCTTCGGGGATCTTCTCGGGGAGGCGGCAGCATGACCACTCTCGAAGAAATCAGCCTGTGCCCGAAGGCGAATCGGCAGTTCTGGTCGGACCGTGCTCGTTCAAGCCTTGCCTTCATGCGCCACAACGGCGCCGGTCCAGCTGATCGCCGTCTGGAACGCGCAGCGTTCCGCAAGAACATGGCGCACCGCCGGGCGCAGACCTATCTCGATCTGCGCGGGCAATTGGATATGTTTTCGGGGGTGGCGGCATGAAGCGCACTCCACTGCAACGCAAGACTCCACTCGCCTCCGGTCCGCGCCGCAAGCGCTGCCCGTCCTGCCGAGTGATGTTCACTCCTTCCCGTGCTGCTCAGGCGGTGTGCGGAGAGATCGAGTGCGCCATCGCTCACGGAAAGTCGGAGAAAGGCCAGGAAGCTGCCCGCAAGGCCTTGGCGGATATATATCGCCGCGACATCAAGGTGAGAAAAGAGGCCCTGAAAAGTCGCGCAGATCACCTCAAGGATGCCGAGAAGGCCGTTCGCGATTACCGCCGCACCTACGAGCTGAGCATCGGCAGCGGCTGCATCAGTTGTGGTGGCTCGCAGGAGTCGATTCTGGCGGCGCAGGGCTGGAAGACTGGCGGGGCATTCGATGCTGGCCACTTCCTCGGCAAGGGCGCCCGGCCAGAGTTAAGGCTTATCCCGACCAATATTTGGCTTCAGTGTAAAGCCTGTAACTCAGGCTCCTACATGCATGCGCGCAAGGGTTACACCGTCTCCCAAGGCTTTCGTAATGGCTTGATCGCCCGCATCGGCCTGGAAGCCGTTGAAGCGCTTGAGGCTGACCACGAACCGCGCAAGTACACCGTGGATGAACTGAAAGCCATCACCGCCGAATACCGCGCCAAGACCCGTGAACTCAAGAGGAAATCCGCATGAACGATATCGCTCAATGGCTCGGCTACGGCGTGATGGTCGCTGGTGGGGCTCTAATCATCGCAGCGGTGTTGTTCTTCACTGCGCTGGCCTGCGTGACCTTCAGCAACAAGATGGCCAAAGCTCTTCGCGCAGGCTGGGATTTGAAGACCCTGCGCGATCATATGCGCCAGCTTGAGACTGAAGGCAAAGTCAGCAAGAAGACAGGTGTGAAGCCATGATTACCACCATCCCAAGCGACATCATTCCTCACCTGTGGCTACTCCTGATCATGCCGGGGTATTGCGTATTGGCTGCCTTGATTCGTCGGGGGATTCGGCCATGAACTGGAAAGCGGTAGCAGGCAGCAAGCACTGCATCACATCCGATCACGACTATCTGATCAGCAAATACGCGCTTCAGGAAGGACACGCCTACGTCGCCCGGACGCCAGACGGGAAGATCCTGCACTCAGACAAGGATCTGGCCAAGGCCAAGGCGGCATGCAACGACCATTTTGAATCGACACAGGGGATCGCAGCATGAAGGCGCACGAATTTCTCGGTAAGGCTCAGGCCATCATGCTGGAGCGCGGCAAGCAATACGACAAGCCGGAAGGCGAGCGCAGCATGGGGACTGCTGTGGCCGCGTTCAACGCCATCACCGGCCAGTCATTGAGTGAGGCAGAAGGCTGGCTGCTGCTCCAGATCTTGAAAGACGTACGCCAATGGCAGAACCCGGCCTACCACGCTGATTCCGCAGAAGACTGCGTGGCCTATGCCGCGCTGAAGGCCGAAGCCCTCGCCGGAGCCGCCCAATGACCGAACGCAAAGCCACCGATGAGCAGATCATCGAAGCGCTCAAGACGATGTCCATGGCTGACGCTGCTGCGCACTTCGGCCTGAACGAGCGGACGTTGTACAAGCGCAAGGCGAAGATGGCATTGAAAGGCTGGAGCCCGGAGCACGACATGACTCATATCGTGCCCGACGGCTTCCGCCTAAGCGGTACATCCAGCCTCTACAAGGAAGGCGTCAAGGCACCTGTATTGCAGTGGGTGAAGACCAGCGCCGACTTGGAGCGTCAGCGGGCGATGAACGAAGCGTTTGCCAAAGCGTTTCTGGAAGACGTCAACCCGCTGCCGGAGATCGCAGGGCCTATTGAGGACTTAGATACCGACATCATCCCGTGGTTTCAGATCGGTGATGCCCACGTCGGAATGCTTAGTAATAGCTACGAGACTGGCCACAACTTCGACCTGAAGATTGCCGAGCGTGAGCTGATCATCGCCATGCACAAGCTGATCGACCGGGCGCCGAGCTGCGAACGCTGCGTCATTCAGGACCTTGGCGATATGTCGCACTACCAGGACTTCACCGCCAAGAGCGAATCAGGCCACGACTTCGACTTCGACAGCCGGTACCCGAAGATGATTGAGGTCTGTGCGCGGATCATGCGCTCGATCGTCGACAAGGCCCTAGCCAAGTTCAGTTTCGTTGACGTGATCGTAAACCAGGGCAACCACTCCCGGTCGAACGACGTCTGGATGCGGATCTTCCTGAACCACGTCTATCAGGAGAACCCACGCCTTCACGTCCTCGACAACTCCAGCGTGTTCATCCCATACCGCATGGGCAACACGTTCGTGATGTGCCACCACAGTGACAAGTGCAAGCCTGACCGCCTCATCGACGTGATGGCAACCGACTTCTCCGTGGACTGGGGTGAGTCGACCTACCGCTACATCGACATCGGCCACATCCACCACCGCATGCAGTCGAAGGAATCCGCCGGCGTGACAGTTGAGTCGTGGAACCAGCTCGCCCCGGGCGACAAGTACGCCCACGACGGCGGCTGGCGGTCCCGTGCGTGCCTCACTGCCGTGTTGCGCTCCAAGACCTACGGCGAGAAGGGTCGCATCACCATCAGTGCCGAAGAGGTCAAGGACATCATCGCCAAGGCTGTGCCGGGTGCTGAAGCTTCGAAACGTCGCGCTGTGTATTCGGTTTAAGGGGGATTCAAGATGACCTATCGCAACGTGGTATCCGCAGTGGTGCGCGCTCTGGCCGCCGAGACCATCAACTCTGCAGGCGGGTGTGATTTCGAACCGAAGGTGCAGTGCGCCAAGCAGAAAGGGGAGATCGTCGGGAAGGAGGCTGCGCTGCTGGTTGACTGCATGGTGCATAGTCGGCTGCACAAGGCATTGCCAGCTGATCAATGGCAGGCGTTGCTAGCCAAGTTCTCTACCCACACCGATCGCAAGCATGACGCGATCATCTTCCTCGCGAAGAAAATGACATCGCCTGCACCTGAACGCTTCCGTCATGCTGCGGTTGTTACTTGGGCAATTCCAAAGCTGCCCGGCGTACAAGGTAAGCGGTCGACAAACGTGCTTCCAGAAGGTTGGTATGTGCTTTCGAACTGGTGTGATGAGGGGCGCCCTGAGCCTACCCTCTATCGCTGGAGGACTGCTATCCGCAAGGGACTGGAAAGTCTCGTGGATCAGGCGCTTATTTCAGCCCAAGAGGTTCTCGATGTAGAGGGCCTAATTGAGGGACATGCGGCGTAGAAAACAGTTACAATAAGCGCGCATGGCTAGGCTTAGCGGCTGAAAAGGGGTTGTCTCGCTCCCTGCCATGCTCCACATGAGACCATCGAATTGGAGACGTTCGATATGCTTACTCAAGCACGCCTTAAAGAGATTGTTCATTACTGCCCTGAAACCGGGAAATTTACGTGGATTATGGATCGTGGCGGCGCATGGGCCGGTAAAAGTGCCGGATGCGACCGAAACACGAAGAGCGGTTACATCTCTATCCGGATAGAAGAAAAGCTCTATCGCGCCCATCGTGTCGCGTGGCTGTATGTGCATGGCGAGTGGCCGACCTTGCATATCGATCACATCAACGGCGTGCGCGATGACAACCGAATCGAAAACCTGCGGCTCGCGACCCAAACGCAAAACCTCTACAACAAGCGCGCATGCAAAAACTCGAAAACGGGAGTTAAAGGAGTTTGCTGGGATTCTTCCACCGGGAGATATCAGGTCAAAATTTCTATCAATGGCAGGGCGAAACACATCGGGCGCTATGACTCGGTAGAAGAGGGTGCCGCCGCATATGCCGAGGCCTCGCGAAAGCACCATGGCGAGTTTTCTAGAACTGCATAAAATAAGGTTGACGCAGTTGATAAAACGATAGATATTAGCGCCATCCTGTCGTACTTGCGCATGTAGGTGATGCAAGCGACAAACAAACCCGGCCACCGCGCCGGGTTTTTTTATTTCCTCGAATTCATCCTTCTGGAGGTGCGCGTGAAGCTGAAAGCCAAAAGCAATCTGCTGGAGCGCGCCAGAACGGCATGGGAGGCGGTCGCACGCCAAGTTGGCGAGACCGACTTCTCGCGCCATCCACGCACCGGCGAGTATTTGCATCCCGGTGTCGCCATGGGTTGGCGGATCCACAAAAAGAATCTGTAGTTTCACCTGTAGCCAGGACAGCCTTCTGGAAGGCCTGGACGTCGATAGCCGGGTAGTGCGACGTACGGAATCAACACCGGCAGCCAGCGCACCCTGACCTCACTGTGCTTCCAGGGTGGCGCGAGACAAGAACTGCGAGATCGATGCATTGGGGTGTCGACGCCGTGATGGTCTTTGGCTGGCAGCGTGGGAAGACACGCGCACCTATTCAGGGCCTCGACATTGATCGGGGCCTTCTTGTTTTCAGCCCCGCCACACCCTTCGCTCTGAGCTGGGAGTGCCGCCGGGGCTGATCTATTCGCCGCTGCTCCCCAGCGTTTGGCGCCTCACACTGGCGCCTTTTTATTCCTTGGAGTCACACCATGGCCGAACCCGCTAGCACTACAGCTTTCGGCGTCCTGCTTGCGAAGTATGGCGTCGTCATTGGTGGGTTTGCCGGAGCACTGGCTTCGCTGATGTTCCTGCAAGGCCTGACCCGCAAACAGGCGCTGATGGCCGTTTTAACTGGATTGGCCGCAGCCATCTTCTGCACCCCTCTGGCGATCGAGTTCTTCAAGATTGCCTCTGGCAGTGAAACTCAATACGGCGTTGCCTTCCTGATTGGCCTGCTGGCGATGAACATCATCCCAGGCCTGAGAGCACTGGCAGGAAAGTTTGGCGCTACGGGAGGTGCGTAATGCACGTCATCCTTCAAGTCGTCGACGCCTTCCTGTGCGTGCTGGTGGTCATTGCAGCCGCTGAGTACCTGCGCCGCGTGCGCCCGATGGACGAGCCACTGCTGAGCATCTCGTTCTACCTGGTCGCCATCGCCGCGTTCGGCAGCTTCATCTTCAACATCAAGGGTCACCCCGTCAGTCCATTCGCAATGACGATGCACGCGGCGGTGATCCTCTACGCGATCGCCAAGCGCGGCCATATCTGCAATATCCCGCCAAGTTCCACGGAGCGCACATGAACCTGATTCCCCAATGGCAACAGCTCTGGAAGATGTACAGCGTTCAACTGGCCGCTGTGCTGGTAGCGCTCAATACCGCTGCCTACGTGTGGCCATCGTTCCAGGCACTGTTCAGCCCAGAGATCTTTTCAGCCGTGAACGGGCTCCTGGCTGCCGCCATCGCCGTAGTGCGTGCGATCCCGCAGACGAACATCGCTCCAGTGGATACGCCGAAATGACTCCCGAACAGTTTTGTTACTGGCTTCAGGGTTACTTCGAACTGAAGCAGACCATTGACCATCGCGCCGGCGCCACGCCAGAAACGATGAAGGTCATCGAAGACCACCTGAAGACGGTGTTCGTGAAGGTAACGCCTGAGGTTCAGATGCAGCCTGTCAAGATCGAATGGCCGGCTGATACGAAGCCGATCGATATTACCGAGGCGATTCGGAAGAGCTTCCGCGACGCTCAGCGTAGCCCCTATTACGGCCAGCCGATTCAAATCACCTGTTAAACCAAAGGGTGCCTGGCTTCGTGCGGGCGCCAATCAACACGCAATAAAGTGCGCATATCCGGCTGAAACGCTTGGAATACTCGCATTTAATTTCACATCGGGTGATCGCCATGGCCAGACAACTTGTGCTACAGGCCTATCACCCATGGTGGTTCCGCTTCTACGTGGTAGCCGTGAACACCTTCGCTTACCTGATCAACATGGACGTCGACGAGGACAAGCTGAAGGCTCAGGCCAGAAAGGCGATCCGGTACCGCGAGATCGAACCAGGTGAAGAGGCTAAGCCATGACGACCATCGCCTACAAGGACGGCATCATCGCCTATGACGGCAGAGTCTCGCGCGGCAGCACCATCATTTACGACGACTTCGACAAGATGCGCGAGCGTGAAGGCGTGTGCTTCTTCGGTACTGGCTCTACTGGCGATATCAATGAGCTGGTGGGTGCATGGTTCGGCGAAGAGGTCATTGGCGAGTGCGATGCGAATGCCCTGGTTCTGCATGACGGCAACATCACCCTGATCGGCTATGACGAGGGCAAGGTCTGGAAAAGCCCTGTGGTGCTCGACAGGCCGTATGCCATTGGTAGCGGGGCAGACCACGCTTTGACAGCCTTCGACATGGGCGCTACCGCATACCAAGCCATCGAGATGGCGATTAAGCGCGACTGCGGCACTGGCGGCAAGATCAGAACGCTCACCGTGACCAAGCCAATCGAATGATCGTTGAATGACGTTCGAACGACGTTGAATGAATCGTTGCGAAAACCAACCCCATGAATGAGGCTGACTATGGCCCTATGCGGCGCATCAAAGCGCGGCAACGGGGAACCATGTAAGCGTCACGCAATACCGGGTTCCTCTCGCTGCAAGCTGCACGGCGGCAAGAGTTCAGGCCCCAAGGAACAGCGGGGCAACAAGAACGCCGCTCGTCCTGGTTCCATCTACAGCAAGTTCCTGACCGATGAAGAGAACGATGCGCTCGCCAGTATTGAGCTGGGTCGCGTCGATGATGAGCTGCGCCTGACGCGCATTCGATTGATGCGCGCCTTGAGCCGCGAGAACGAGTTCGGCAATGAACTGGAGATCGACAGCGAGAAGCATGAGACGGGCGAGCACGGCGGGACAACTACCACCAGCAAGGTGAGGGACTATTCCGGCCTGATCGATCGCCTGACTGCTCGCATCGAAAGCCTGGAGCGAACCCGCGCCGAGCTGCTCAAGACTAATCCTCCAGAGTTGCCACCGGTGACCAGAATCGAGATCGAGGTGGTAGGTGGAAGGAAGGACGCTGCGGGTGCAAATGACGCAGCCGCAGGCTGACTTCTACCAACTCACTGAGAAATACCCGGCATTCGTCGGCGGGTTTGGCACGGGCAAGACTGAAACTCTTGCCAACTGCGCGCTGAGAGACGCCCTGGCATCGTCAAGCGCCTTGATCGCCCTGTACGAGCCCACCTATGACCTTGTGCGCCTCATCCTTGCCCCGCGCATGGAAGAGAAGCTCACGGACATGGGCATTCGGTACAAGTACAACAAGCAAGAGAACATCATCTACACAAGTTCGCCCAACTGTGGCGACTTCGTGCTGCGGACGCTGGAGAATCCTGCCCGCATCATTGGTTACGAGTCATACCGGGCGCACGTCGACGAGATCGACACGCTGAAGAAGGTTCAGGCGCAGATGGCCTGGCGCAAGATCATTGCGCGGAACAGGCAGCGTCCTGATGGTGTAGAGCAACCATTCAACCGGGTGTCTGCCTACACGACACCGGAAGGCTACCAATTCGTCTATGACACCTGGGGCCGCAATCCAAAGCCTGGCTACGTGATGATCCAGGCAGCGACCAGTTCAAACCCGTTCCTGCCAGAAGACTACGAACAGAGCCTGCGCGAGAGTTACCCAGCCGCGCTGATTTCGGCCTACCTCGAAGGTAAGTTCACCAACTTGACCTCGGGTAGCGTCTACCCGGACTTTGATCGGGTGCTCAACCACTCTGACGCCACCTTGCAAGACGGCGAGCCAGTGCTGATCGGCATGGACTTCAACCGGTTGAAGATGAGCGCTGTGGTCTATGTGCTGCGCGATGGCTGGCCTATTGCGGTCGATGAGATCGTAGACGGCCGCGACACGCCGCAGATGGTCATGATCTTTAATGAGCGCTACAAGCTCAAGGGTCACGCCGTTCAGGTTTTCCCTGACGCCTCCGGCCAGAACTCCAGCAGCAAGAACGCGAGTGAGTCCGACCTGAGCATCATCAAACAGGCCGGCCTGACGGTTCGCGTCAACTCGACGAACCCAGCCATTGCCGACCGTGTGAACGCCGTGAACGCACTGATCCTCAACGGACAAGGCGAGCGGCGATTCAAGGTCAACACGAACCGCTGCCCGCATCTGACTGACGGCCTCGAACAGCAGGCCTACGACAAAAACGGAATGCCGGATAAGACAAGTGGAATCGACCACGTCATCGACGCTGGAGGTTATCCGCTGGCTCACCTGTTCCCGATCGTCAAACGCACCGCATCCACCGCACCTTTGAGAATCTAAAGCCATGTCCGATGACCCAAGCAAAACGCTACCGGCAGTAGACGCCATGCGCGAAGACTGGGCCATCGTCGAACCTTTGATGGGCGGCACCCGGGCGATGCGCGAGGCTGGCGAGCAGCTGTTGCCGAAGTGGCCGAAGGAAGAACCCGAGGACTACTGCAATCGCAAGAAGCTGTCCACGCTACTGCCTGCCTACAGCGAGACGGTAAAGAACAACACTGGTCGCGTGTTCGCCGAGCCGATCGTGCTGGGTGAGGATGTTCCTGATCCAATCAAGGCCTACACCGAGAACTTCGACCGCCAGGGCAACAATCTGCAGATCTGGGCTCAGACTTTCTTTACTGTGGCGCTGTCGCACGGCCTGTGTCATGTACTGGTTGAGTACCCGAAGACGACTGACGCCGAGGGTAACCAGACCATCGTTACCAAGGCTGACGAGCAGGCCGCAGGGGTTCGCCCTTATGTGGTCATGATCCGACCTCAGCAGGTGATTGGCTGGAGATCCAGTTCGGCCGATGGCGAACACGTCCTGACCCAGTTCCGCTACATGGAATCGGTCGAAGAGGACGACGGCATCTTCGGCACCAAGTGCGTCGAACAGATCCGCGTGCTAGAACCGGGCAAGTGGTCGGTCTACCGCAAGAAGGAGGCCGCAAACAAGGAAACCGCGTGGATGCTGTACGACGAGGGCGTCAACTCCCTCAAGCACATCCCGCTGTCGACCCTGTACACCGGACGCACGGGCTACATGACGGCCAAGCCGCCATTGCTCGAACTGGCCCACCTCAACGTCAAGCACTGGCAGTCGCAGAGCGATCAGGACAACATCCTGCACGTCGCCCGGGTGCCGATGCTGGCGATCATCGGGGTCGATGACGCTACGTGGGAGCTGAAAGTCGGCACCGCGTCCGCCACCAAGTTGCCGAAAGAAGGCGACATGAAGTGGGTGGAGCACACCGGCAAATCGATCGAGGCTGGACAGGCGTCACTGACTGACCTCGAAGACCAGATGCGGATCGCCGGCGCCAAGCTGCTCCAGAAGGAGAAGCAGGCGGTGAAGACCGCAACCCAGGCCGAGGAAGAGTCTGCTCAAGAGTTGAGCCCGCTGCAAACCATGGCCAGCCAGCTGGAAGACACGCTTGATCAGGTGCTTCAGTTCTTCGCCGAGTTCACTGGCGAGGGCGAGGGCGGTCACGTCCAGGTCAATGGCAACTTCGACTCGGACTTCATCCCTGAAACGACTCTGCCGCTGCTGCTGAACCTCGCCACGCAGGGCAAGATCTCCGACGAGACGCTGTTCTCAGAGCTTCAGCGCCGCAACGTGGTGTCGCAGGACATCGACTGGGAAGAAGAGAAAGCCAAGATCGCCGAACAGGGGCCGAGCCTCGGAGCGTTGTAAATGCCAACCGTCAACCAAGTCCTCGAAGACGAGCAGATCGCGCACGCGGTCAGCCTCGAAAAGTACAAGGTTGGCGTGGTCAAGCGGATAATCTCGCTGCTGAACAGGTCTGATGCTGACCTATCGGCGGCCTTGGCTGCTGCATTGGAGCGCCTGCCGCCTGAATCCTTCACGGTTGAGCGGCTGGAGCTGCTGCTGGATCAGGTAAGGCTGATCAACACTCAGGCCTATGCACAGGTCGCCCAGGAGCTGCAGAAAGACCTGAAGGAACTGGCGGGCTACGAGGTTAACTGGCAGCAGGCGCTGTTCGAGACAACCATTCCAGAGCCTGTGCTGGTTCGCTTCCCGATTGCCAGCGTCAGCTCCGAGCAGGCTTATGCTGCAGCGATGGCGCGGCCGTTCCAGGGCCGATTGCTGCGTAACTGGGCGACCGAGATCGCCGCCGACCGTATGGTCAAGGTCCGCAACGCCATCCGCACCGGTTACCTCGAAGGCAAGACGACTGACCAGATCATTCGCGGCATTCGCGGTACCAGGGCGTCTGGATACGCCGACGGCTTCCTTGAGCGGCCCCGCAAAGACCTTGCGAGTGTCGTCAGGACAGCGGTCAGCCACACCGCAGCGACTGCGCGGGACGAGTTCGTCAAGGCCAATGAAGAGATCATCAAGGCAGATCGCTGGGTTTCGACCCTCGACAACAAGACCTCTCCGATGTGCAGGATTCGTGACCAGCTTCAATACACCGCCGTAACGCACAAGCCAATCGGCCACAAGGTGCCTTGGCTGCAAGGCCCGGGCAAGATCCACTGGTGCTGCCGGTCGACGTCGGCACCGGTGACCAAGAGCTGGAAAGAGCTGGGCATGAACATCGACGAGATGACGCCATCCCAGCGCGCCAGCATGGACGGCCAGGTCCCGGCGAACACCACCTACAGCGAATGGCTCAATCGCCAGTCGGACGCCCGCAAGATCGAGGTACTCGGCCCGGCCAGGTATCAGTTGCTGAAGGATGGCAAGCTCGACCTCGAGGACTTCTACACGCCGACAGGTGAGTGGATGACGCTGGACCAGATTCGCGAGCGTGACGCGGCGGCCTTTGCTAAGATCGCAGCATGACCGACAAACCCCGCTTCCACGTCATCGACGGCACCGCTCCCCCGGATACCCCGGCCGAGCAGGTGCGTCGTCGTGTGCGTGCAACGCCCAAGCCTGCGACGATGGTTCAGTGCCATCGCTGCGGGGGCAGGGAAGTGATCGAGACCAAGATCGGCGTCCTGATGAAGAACGGCAAGCCAACTGGCGGGACGAAGGCGCTGCTTTGCGTCTGTTGTCTGCTCAAAGGCGAGCGCGTCACGCTGTAGCGTCACAAAACGAATTCAAACAGCCCTGGCATCCGCCGGGGCTTTTTTATGCCCGCGATTTACACAGGCCTCGTCAATGACGGGGCTTTTTATTTGCCGCCAGGCGGCCAACAGACCCAAGGGGTTAGCAGATGTTTATTTTCGGCAAGTGGTATCCGTTGATGGCGGAAGAGGGTGGTGGTGAAGGTGGTGACGGCGGTAATGGTGGCGGTGGTGGCGGGTCAGGCCCGGAAATCACTCCTGAACTTCAGGCAATCATCGACGCTCGCGTTGGTGAAGCGGTAACCGGGCTGAAGACCAAGAACACCGAACTGCTGGGCAAGCTGAAAGCCACTGGTGACCAGCTCAAGTCCTTCGAAGGCATCGACCCCGATGCTGTTCGCGGCATTCTCTCGAAGTTTGCCAGCGACGAAGAAGCCCAACTGATTGCCAAGGGCGACATCGATACCGTCCTGGCCAAGCGTGCTGACCGCATGAAGGCCGGCTTCGAGAAAGACCTGAAGCTGGCTCAAGACGCAGCTGCCAACGCATCCAGCCGCACCGAGAAGTTCGCCTCGCGCGTCCTCAAGGGCGAAGTGGTCGGCGCAGCAACTGAAGCCGGCGTTCACAAGTTCGCTATGGAAGACGCGATGCTGGCCGCAGCCCGCGACTTCGAGCTGGACGACGACGGCAACCCCGTCGCCCGCGAGGGCAAGTACGGAAAAGACGGCAAGCCGCTGACGCTCAAGGAGTGGTTTGCGGAAATGAAGGACTCTCGTCCTCACTGGTTCCCTGCTACCGGCAACGGCGGTGGCGCGGGCCACGGTGGCGGGAATGGCTCCAAGGTGATGACCCAGTCTGAATTCGATGCGCTCCCTGCCAAGCAGCGGGCTGCAGCGATGGAAGGCGGCGTCAG
The DNA here is from genome assembly GCF_016887925.1 of Pseudomonas sp. MIL9. Classification (NCBI taxonomy): domain Bacteria; kingdom Pseudomonadati; phylum Pseudomonadota; class Gammaproteobacteria; order Pseudomonadales; family Pseudomonadaceae; genus Pseudomonas; species Pseudomonas sp. MIL9. The sequence continues at coordinate 403,708 of NZ_JAFEHE010000001.1, forward strand.
CATCAAAGGCTGATCAACAAAACCCAACTCCCAGGCCCGCCATGAGCGGGTTTTTTATTGCCATAAGGAAACCGCCACATGGCCAACATCTTCACCGCTCTCCAGCCGGTTCTCTACAGCGCCGCCCAGGAAGTATCCAACGAACCGTTCGGCGTGATCTCCGCGATCACCGCTGACTTTGACGACAAAGGCGTTGCCGTTGGTGACGCAGTCAAGGTTCCGGTCGCACCGATCCGTGCTGTCAAATCCTTCACCCCGTCGATGGCAATGCCAACCGGCGACGACGCGACCGCTGACGGTGTGTCGGTTCAGATCACCAACACCGACTACGTCGACTGGAACCTGACCGGCGAGCAGATCAAGTCGCTGGAAAACGCCGGCTCCGACAAGGAGTGGGTTCGTCAGATGATCGCCCAGGGCATGCGTGCTCTGCGTAACAAAGCCGAAGTCGCTGCCTGCACCGCGATCAAGGTCGGCGCAACCCGCGCTGTTGGCACTGCCGGTACCAACCCGTTCGCCTCGGACATCAACATCATCCCTGACGTACGCAAGGTGCTGTTCGACAACGGCGCCCCGATGGCTGACCTGCAGCTCTGCATCGATTCGAGCGCTGGTACCTCTGCTCGCAAGCTCGGCATCATCCAGCAGGCGTATCAGGCTGGTAATGACCAGGAGCGTCGTTCCGGCGATCTGCTGCGTCAGTTTGGCTTCTCGATCCGCGAGTCTGCCGGCATCACCGCGCACACCAAGGGCACTGGTACCGCTTACGTCACCTCCGGCTCGACCGGCATCGACGTGCCAAGCGTTGCGCTGGTGACCGGTTCCGGCACCGTGCTGGCTGGCGACGTCGTGTCCTTCGCGGCCGATACCGCGAACAAGTACGTCGTGAACAACGGCGTGGCTGCTCCGGGCACCATCACTCTCGGTCGCCCAGGCGCCCAGATCGTGATCCCGACCGCCAACGCCATGACCATCGGCAACAACTATGTGCCGAACCTCGCGTTCGAGCGCTCGGCTGTTGTGGGTGTGATGCGCGCGCCGATCATCCCGGCCAACCCGATCATCAGCCAGACCCTGATCAGCGATAAATTCGGCATGACTTATCTCCTGCTGCAAATCGCTGGTTACGGCATGACCACCTGGCAGCTGCACATCGCCTACGGCTTCAAAGTCGTTCAGGGCGAGCACGTTGCCGTCGTCATGGGCTAAGGCCTGAATTGGATGGGGGCTTCGGCCCCCGTCCGCTCAAGAGGAAATGAATCATGGCTGGTTTGACCAAAGAGCAAAAAGCAGCAAAGGCCCTGCTGGAAAAGGTCGTTGAGCTGAGCGGCCTGAAGGCCGAAGAATTCGCGCTGCTGTCGGCTGAAGAGCAGGCGGCGCACGCCGAAAAGGCGCAGGAAGCGATTGACGCCGAGGTTTTGGCAAAGGCAGACGCCGCCAAAAAGCCTGACGAAGAAGAGGTGGACAACTCCCACCTGATTGCAGTGACCAAGGACGGCGAAACCCTCGAAGTTCATCCATCCGCCCTCGCTGACCACAAGCGGATTGGCTGGAAAGAAGCCTAATCCAAAAGGATCGCCGCAATGTCCAGAACCTCCGACAGCCCTGCATCATCTGCATACGCTGTGACCCCGAGCGATACTACCTTGCTGTCGCCGCTGCCTCGCTCGCTCTACGTGGGGGCAGCTGGCAACGTAGCAATCGTGCCTGAAGACGGTATCGCTTCGGTCGTGTTCGTTGCGGTATCCGCCGGGCAGATCCTGCCAATTCGTGCCAAGAAAGTGATGTCTACCGGTACGACTGCTTCCAACATCGTGGCGATGTACTGATGATCGGCCTGGGCGCGAGCATCTGGCGCGGCGTCAAGGGCGTCGGGGCCAATGGCAGCGTTTCATTGCCAGCCCCTACAACGGTCAACTTCACTTCGGCGCAGGTTTCACCAGGCTTTACCGGCTCGGTCAGCACGACCAAGAATGCGGCGCGCATCTATGCCCGTGGCGCACTGACTCTGTGGTGCGGGTATATCACCGGTACCGAGGCGAAGCTGACCAACCCCACGGACTTCGGCGATAACGCTGGATCCATGGAAGTGGCCATCGATGGCGGGGCATTTGCCGCCGCGCCGAACACTGCATCGGTCTATACCCTGTTCACTGGATTGCCGCACGCCACCCGATTCGTCGAAGTGCGCTGGGTTGCCGCCATGGCAAGCGCTCCGTACATCGCATCGTCCGGAAACGTGCTTGCGGTGACTGGGCAACCTCCGGCACTGCAAACCTTTGTCGGCAAGATCGAGACAGGTGCTGATTCATCCTTGGGCCTGTACAACGGCGCAGTCATCGCCAACGCGACAAACTACACGCCGTCGCTAACAACGCCGAAGGGCGCCACCTACGGGTCCTGCATCAACTCGGTCAAGATCAAAGGTGCATTCACCAAGCTGGCGGTCACGCTAAACGGAACCCGCAAGGTGGGTGTCAGCAAGAACGGTGGGGCGGCTACGTATTACTCTGTCGCAGATGAGACTGATTTCCCACCGCGCGCCTTGATCATTCCGTGCGACGGGTCTGTCTCGACGTACAACGTTTGGGACGACGGCAACCAAGTGCCAACCGGTGGCACCTTTTGCGTGTCGGCCGACTCGGCATTTCTGGACATCGGCACTCGTCGGCGTCTGGATCAGTACGGCGACTCGATCACCTACGGTTCTGGGCCAGGCGCCACATCGGCGGATACGGAGACCATGCGCGTGGCTGCGGCCCTCGGGTTCGTCGGCAGCACCAACGGGATCAGTGGCCTGACCATTGCCGGGATGAAAACGCTGCTCGACAACGTGTTGCCGCTGAAAACAATCGGCGCCGACGACGTTGCAATCCTGGCCATTGGCGGCAACAGCGCAACGGACGGCATTGATGCGACTGATCAGGCCGACTACTCGGCATGCATCGATAAGCTGCTGGCCAAGGGTTATGGCAAGGTCTTGTGCCGAGGCATCCTGCCGAACGCTGGTGCCCAGGCCGCAGTAGATGCTGCCAACGTCATTCTGAAGGGAGTGATGGACGCCAAGGCGAATCCAAAGCTTGTGTGGATCGATACGAGCACCTGGAACACCTTCACCACCATCGACGGAACCCACCCAGACGCAGCGGGCTACGTGACCATTGCTGGTTTTGCCATTCCTGCCTACACCACCGCGCTCGGTCTATAACCGCATGAGGCCACTATGTTGATCATTGAAAACGGCACCATCGTGGCCGGCGCCGAGTCATTTGCCACTGCTGCAGAACTGGTGGCGTACGCGGCGAACTTCGGCCGGGTGATTCCGGCTGATACGCCGTCGCAGGAAGCACTGTTGCGCCGGGCTGCGCTCCAGATGGATGCACTGAACTGGAAGGGCCGCGCAGTCAATCGTGACCAGGCGCTGGCGTGGCCACGCTTCAACGTCTGCCGGAATGGCTGGGTGCTCCCATCCGACTCCATCCCGGCACAGATCAAGGCCGGGCAAATGGCCCTGGCCACCGAGATTCACGCCGACGACTTGTCACCGCCTGAGCAACGCCTTGGCGCGATCAGCCGGGAGAAGGTAGGCCCGCTTGAAACCGAGTACTCGACTGCAAGCCCCATCATCAGCAAGCCTGCCGCTGTTCGGCAGTCCTATGCGCAGTTCTCTGGGCTTCTGCAGTCATCCAACCAGGTCTCACTGAGTAGAAGCTGATGTCAGATATCTATGATCGGGCGAAGGCGAGCGCTGCACGAATGCTGGCGCCTCGCAGTAAGGGCGGCAAAGGACTGGAACTGTCACTGCTCCGCGTCACGACCGGTGAATATGAACCTGACACTGGCACAACCCCAGTAACCACCAATCAATACGACGGATCGGGCTTCCGCGAGAACTACAACCAGCGCGATATCGACGGATCACGCATCAAGCAGGGCGACGTGAAGATTCTGGTCTCGCCGCTGCTGCTGGACGGGACCGACACACCGCAGCCGATCAGCCAGGACAAAATCCTGTTCGACGGCGACACCTACACGGTGCAGAACGTTGACCCATGGGATTACGCCGGCCTCGCGGTCGGATTCAGTGTGCAGGTGCGCAGATGAGCTTCGCACTGGATCTTAAGGCGTTCGCCGAGAAGGCCAATGCCAATGCCGAGACTGTGATCAAGAAGGTCGCCATCGACCTGCTGAATGACGTAATTGATCGATCTCCAGTCGGTAAACCAGAAATTTGGGCTGCCAACTCAGTAGCCAGGCAGTACAACGATGAAGTCGCCCGTCTCAACGCCGAACTGCGGAATGACCCGGCCAACCTCAATAAAAGGGGGCTGTTTAAGCCTGGGATCAAGATCAATGACAGCATGGATCTTGTCGCCGGAAAGGGGTATGTCGGCGGCAGGTTCAGGGGCAATTGGCAGGTATCGTTTGATACTCCAAAATCCGGCGTGCTGGATCGCATTGATAAGTCTGGCGACGACACAAAAGCTGCTGGCGCGGCTGTAATCCAAGGATTCACAAGCGGAGTCAGCACTATCTGGCTGATGAACAATATTGTTTACAGCTTGGCCCTTGAATATGGGCACTCAACACAAGCCCCGGCCGGCATGACGCGCATATCTGTGCTTGACGCACAGGCTTACATTAATGACGCCATCGCGGAGCTTCCCTGATGTCAGACAAGATCATCCGCAGCCTGTTTGAAGGCCACTTGAAGACGTGGGCGACTGCCCGGGTTCCGGCGCTGCCGATTGCCTATGAAGACGTCGCCTTCACGCCGCCGGCTGACGGCTCGCCTTACCTGCGCGCCTTCCTGCTGCCGGCCAACACGACCAGCGAGGACCTGGAAGGCAAGCACACGGCTTACCGAGGCGTCTTCCAGATCAGCATTGTGACCAAGGCCGGGATTGGCCGCGGCACTGCTGAAGGGATTGCCGACGAGATCGCCGCACTGTTCCCGAACAACCTTGCCCTGACGAAAACAACCTTCACCGTCTACGTCCGCTCGCCGATGGCGACTGCGCCGGACCAGCAGGGCGACACGACTACAACGCTGCCGCTGTCGTTCCAATACCGGGCCGACACCACCACCTAATCCGCCCATTGGGCAAACCCAGAGCCCGCCATTGAGCGGGTTTTGTCATTCTGCATAGAGGAAACCCCATGAGCGTCAAATTACCTAACGGTGCGACATTCGAACATGCCGCCACCTATGCTGCCGCACTTCCGTTCTCTGCCATCTCCAACGCTTCCGAAGCAATTTGCACCGTAACCGGCGCTACTCTGGCTGTCGGCGACATTCTGCTGGTTGCTTCCGGCTGGACCGCGCTGAATAACAAGGTCGTGCGCGTCAAGGCTGCCACTGCCACCGCGATCACCCTGGAAGCGATCGACACTACCGACACCACCGTCTACCCGGCAGGCTCCGGTACCGGCACCCTGAAGAAGGTGCTGACCTGGGTGCAGATCCCGCAAATCACCGACTTCGCATCGTCCGGCGGCGAGCAGAACTACGCCGACGTCGCCTTCCTCGAAGCTCAGCAGGGCTTTCAGATCCCGACCGACAAGTCTGCTGCCAGCATGACCATCACCGTCGCCGATGACCCGGCGCTGCCATACGTGCCGGTCGTTACCGCTGCCGACACTGCCCGGACCATCCAGGCCGCGCGCATGAACCTGCCCGGAACCGACAAGATTTACTACGGCGTCTACACCTCGTTCTCGCAACAGCCGGCCATCTCTCGCAACAACGTGATGACCAAGACTGTTTCCATGGCCCTGCAAGCCACCGCCACCCGCTATACCTCGTAAGGAAACTACATGGCCAGTTTCAAGATTGCCCAGAACGCCACGTTCAAGGCTGAAGTCGATATTCCGCGCGTCGGCCTCGATCCTGTCAAAGTCGAATTCGAGTTCAAGTACCGCGACCGCAAGGAGCTATCGAAGTACCACGACAAATGGAACAAGGAGCGTGACGCGCTGATTGCTGAGTCCATGAAGGATGGAGCCACATGGGAAGAAGCAACCGATGCACAGGTGAGGCTTGAAGTTGGCCAGCTCAAGGAAATCATTGTCGGCTGGGGTTTCGACGACGAGTTTGGCGAAGAGTCCCTGACCGAGCTGGCATTGACCTGTGTAGGCGCTCCGTCGGCAATCCTCAATGCCTATAAAAAGGCCTATGAGCTCGCCAGCCGGGGAAACTGATAGCCGCAGCGCGCGCGATGTATGAGCCGCGCGCCACAGCCGAAGACATGGCGAAGCTGGGCCTGACGCTGGCCGACATTGCAGAGGATGACGTGGAGATCTGGCCAGACAACTGGCCAGTCTTCCGTTTGTTCAATGCACTCGGCACTCAGTGGCGCGCCGGGCCGGGCGGCGCCACCGGACTGGATTACTCAGTCGTGCGCGAGGTTGCCATCCTCATCGGCATCAAGAAGCGGCAAATCCACGAACTATTTCCTGACCTTCAAGTAATGGAGGCCGAAGCGCTCGCCGTCATGGCTGAGGCGTAGTGAATTTATTGTCAGGAGAGTGGCATGACACAAGACATCGCCAGCCTTGGTATCAAGGTAGAGACCGGTGAGGTAGCCAAGGCGTCCACGGAGCTGGATGGTCTGGCGCAGGCTGGCGCGAAGGCCGAGAAGGCAACGGAGAGCCTGTCCGGTGAGAGCAAGAAGGCCAGCATCTCCATCAAGGCGATGGCGGCGGAGACGAAAGCGGCTGAGGCGGCCACGGCCAAGCTCGGCAAGCAGACTGCGGCCACGGGCGTATCAGCGGCGCAAACTGCTGCGGCGTTGCGCGGCGTGCCGGCTCAAGTCACGGACATCATCACCAGCCTTCAAGGCGGCCAGGCTCCACTGCAGGTCCTCCTGCAACAGGGCGGCCAGCTCAAGGACATGTTCGGCGGCGTAGTTCCAGCTGCCAAGGCACTGGGCGGATACGTCACCGGCCTGATTAATCCATTCACCCTGGCTGCGGCTGCGGCTGCTGCATTGGGCCTTGCCTATTACAAAGGCAGCGAAGAGGCGACCGCGTACAACAAGGCGCTGATCCTGACTGGCAATGCTGCCGGAACCAGCGCTGATCAGTTGGCCTCGCTGGCCAAGCAGATCAGTTCGACCATCGGCACCACCGGTGCTGCTGCTGAAGTGTTGGCGCAACTGGCCGGCAGTGGCAACGTGGCAGCCTACAGCTTCGAGGAAATCACCAAAGCCGCCCTGACGATGAAGGATGCGACCGGCAAGGCGGTGGAAGAAACAGTTGCGCAGTTTGCCTCCATCGCCAAGGAGCCTGTAGCAGCATCCATCAAGCTCAACGAGCAGTATCACTACCTGACCGCTTCGGTTTACGAGCAGATCGTCGCACTGGAGAAACAAGGTCAGCAGGCCGAGGCTGTTCGCCTGGCCACTGATGCGGTTGCCGACGCCATTCAAGGCCGCGGCGATCAGATCACCCAGCGCCTTGGTTTGATCGAGGGCGCATGGAATAAAGTCGCCAAGGCAGCCAACTGGGCCTGGGATGCAGCGCTTGATGTTGGGCGTGAAGCGACCTACGAAGAGAAACTGGCCGAGCTTGAGACCGCCGCGTCAAACGCCGCCCGATTGGGTGCAGGTCCGCGAGGGACTGGCGGTCAAGGTGCAGCGGGTATTGAGGCGCAGCGTGCTTCCCTGATGCTTGAGGAGCAGGATCGTCGCCGTCGTGCCCAGGCCAACAAGGATGATCAGGACGCTGAAGAGCGGTCGATCCAGGCCCGCCAACGACTGAACCTGCTGGTAGACAAAGGCAAGTCGCTCACCGAGCAAACCGCTGCAGCCTACGCCAAGATCGACAAGGACGCAGAGTCAGCGGCACGGCGCGGCACGGCGTACACGAAAGAGCAACTCGCCCAGGCCAAGAAAGTCGAGTTCGAGCGAATCAACGGCAAGCCAACCAAATCTGGCGGCGCCAAACAACTCAACCTGACCGGATACAACGACGCCCAGAACGCGATCAAGGATCTGCAAGCCACCTACTCGAACTCTGAGAAGGAGCTTGAGGCGCAGCAGAAGGCAGGCCTGATCACACAGGATACTTACGCGACTCAACGCGCAGTTCTGATCAAGGCTGAAAAGGAAGAGGTGACCTCTGCCTATCAGGCCGAGATCAAAGCACTTGAGGCGGTAAAGGCTCAGAAGGGCACAACTGCAGAGCAGAGCATCCAGCTCGACCAGAAGATTTCTGATGCAAAGAGCGCGATGGTCAGGGCGCAGAAAGACTCAGATAGCCAACTTGAAGTTTTGAGGCTGAAGGAGAAGGAGCGCCTTGATAAACAGAAGCTGGCAATCCAGACCTACACCGACGCGCTGAATCAACAGAACATCACGCTTCGCCAGCAAGGGCAGCGCGAGGCGGCAAGTCTTGGTATGGGTGACCGGCAGAAAGGGCTGCAAAGCCAGTTCAATGGCATCGACGACAAGGCCAATGCCCAGCGTATCGATCTGGCCAACCAGTACGGCGACGGCTCGCGCGGCATGAGCCTCGACGAGTACAACGCCAAGCTGAAGGCCGTTGCGCAGAGTCAGCAAGATCTGCGCAACACCGTGATCGCCAACTACGACGACATGACCTCTGCGCAGGGTAGCTGGACCGCCGGCGCGTCTTCAGCCTGGGAAAACTACCTGGAATCGACGCGCGATGTGGCCGGGCAGACCAAAAGCCTGCTCACCAACGCCTTCACCTCGGCCGAGGACGCCCTTGTCCAGTTTGTCACCACCGGGAAGCTTTCATTCTCCGACTTCGCGAAATCCGTTCTGTCGGACATGGCCCGTATAGCAGTGCGGCAGGCCAGTTCGTCGGCGCTGAGCGGGTTGTTCGGTATTGCCGCAAGCGCGGCTGGCGGAGCATCTTCCGGGGGCTCAGCATCCTACACCGGCGCCTACGGCTTCGATGCTGGTGGTTACACCGGCGACGGCGGCAAGTATCAGCCTGCTGGCATTGTGCATAAGGGTGAGGTGGTGATCCGTAAAGAGGTGGTCCAGCAGCGCGGTATGCGCGGATACCTAGAGCGCCTGAACAAGCGCGGCTATGCGGACGGCGGCTATGTCGGCTCGTCCGACGGATCTGCGTCGCAAGGTGGCGGCGGAGAAACGCCAATCGTCGTCAACGTAGATGCGCGGGAAAGCGGGGCGTCAGGGGTTGACCCTGTTCGCTTGGCCGAGGCCATCAAGGTCACTGTCAGGCAGGAAATAGCAACCGCACGCCGTAACGGCGGCCAGCTCGCATAAGGAGGCGTCATGCCGACATTTACATGGGTTCCGACCTATGACGCCACCAAAACGATCACACCTAATGTTGACGTCATCAAGTTCGGCGGTGGTTACGAACAGCGGCAGGGTAGAGGTATCAACCAGCAGGCGCGCAAGCTCGCCCTGACGTTCAAGCGGCCCAAGGCAGAGATCGAGGCCATCGATACATTTCTCAAGGCTCGCGGCGCGATTGAAGCTTTTGACTACGTACACTCAGGCCAGGCAACAGGGAAGTATGTCTGCCGCGAGTGGACGAGAACCAATATCGCCAAAGGCATTGACGGCCTGTCTGCGACCTTTGAGGAGGTGTTCGAATGAGCGAGCTTCAGGGTCAGCTCGCGCTCGCGAATGGCATGTCGATCTGGGAAGGGTTCGAGCTGGTTTTGTCAGATCAGACGCTTCGCTTTCATGCTGGAGTGAACGAAACGCTTGGGTCAGTTGTGTGGCAGGGGAACGTCTATACGCCCTGGCCAATCAATGCCGTTGAGTTCGGCACGCCGAGTGATGGAGAGCCAGCGCGACCAAAACTTCAGGTCGGAAACTTCGGTGGCACTATCTCTGCGCTGTGCCGTCAGTACGACGATTTGCTTTGGGTAAAACTCAAGCGCCATCGGACCTTGGTCAAGTATCTGGATGCGGCTAACTTTGCTGGTGGAAACCCATCGGCAAACCCTGCTGAACACTATCCAGTCGAAACCTGGTTCATCACGCGCAAGGTTAACGAGACGCCTGCTGCGATTGAGTTCGCGCTGGGTTCGCCTCTGGACCTTGAGGGCGTCAAGTTGCCACGCCGTCAGGTGGTGGCAGGCACTTGCCTGTGGGCCTATCGCTCTGGTGAGTGTGGTTATGCCGGCGGGCCGGTCGCGGACTATACCGACAACCCAACCAGCGATCCTGCCAAGGATCAGTGCAGCCGTACCTTGCGGGGCTGCAAAAAACGCTTCGGTGAGTTCGGCGAGCTTCCGTTTGGCGGCTTCCCGGGCATTGCCCGCGTTCCGAGACTTTGACCATGAGCAAACTGTTCGAGAAATGCCGGGCTGACGCCGAGGCGCATGCCTTGGCTGAGTACCCGCGAGAGTCATGCGGCCTGGTCGTCAGCGTGCGCGGAAAGCCGTCCTATGTGCCGTGCCGCAATCAGTCGGAAGAGCCGGATCACTTCATCTTGCACCCCGAGGACTACGCGGCGGCGGAAGATCTGGGTGATATTTTCGCGGTGGTGCATTCGCACCCTGATGCCGGCCCCGAGCCAAGCCTGCACGATATCGCGAGTCACGCGGCCAGTCGCATGACCTGGTGGATTGTCGGGCTGAAGGATGGTGCTGCAACCTGGCACGAAATGCCGGCCTCCGGCGAAATGCCGCTCGAAGGCCGGGTTTTTGTCCATGGCGTGATCGACTGTTACACCCTGGTCCGCGACTACTACCGGCAGGTGCTCGGCATCATCCTTCCTAACTACCATCGCAAGGATGACTGGTGGCACAACGGCGAAAACCTGTACGTCGACAACTTCGAGCGGGCCGGCTTTGTTCCCGTATCCACTCCAGAGCCAGGCGATTTGATAGTCATGGCCATCGGTAGCCCGACTCCGTGCCACGGTGCCATTTGGCTGGAGGGTGACGTGCTGTTGCACCACCTGTACGGCCGCCTGAGCTGCAAAGAAGTCTACGGCCGCGCCTATCGGGAATGCACCACCCACATCATGCGCTACAAACGATAGACCCTGTATTTGTTCGGTCTTTGCCTGTTAGAGTCGCCAAAACACATGGAGGCTCAGCAATGCGGAAAGCTATAACAGCCCTGGCACTGATCGCGCTGGCGGGGTGCACTACGCCGGACGATCTGCTGAAAGGTGATCCAGCGGTTTCCAAGGTCACCAATAAAGACCCGAAGACATTCGCCCTTTGCGTCTATCCAGATTGGCAGGAATACCAATCGACAGCCACGATGAGCGAAACCACAGACGGTTATCGACTCGTATCGGGTGGGGAGATGAACGGACAGACAAACGACGTTCTCGACATCAAGCGCACTGCGAGTGGGAGCACGGTCAAGCTCTACCAGCGAATGGCCTGGCAGCAGGTTGGGCGCAGCAAAGTAACCGAATCACTTAATCGCTGCCTGTAGATAGGGCAGAACAACAAAGCCGCCTCCGGGCGGTTTTTTATTGCCTGGAGAAAAGTATGTGCGCTGCCAATGTCCAGCCTATGACCACCATTTTGCTGTCCGGCAGCCTGGCACAAGCTTTCGGTCGCGAGCATGTCAGACACCTTGAGACCGGCACGACTATTGAGGCGTTCAGCGCCCTGAGGCACACGATCCCAGGCTTCGAAGATTTCATCCGTGACTCCGCGCGCAAGGGTCTTCGCTACGCCATATTCCGCAATCGCGAGAACGTCGGCGAGCGCGAGTTCACCTTGAGCGGGACGACAGAAATTCGAATCGTTCCGGTCCTTTCTGGCAGCAAAAACGGCGGACTGTTCCAGACCATTGTTGGTGTTGCGCTGATCGTTGCTTCGTTCATTCCTGGCTTCCAAGCGCTTCTGCCAGTAGGTATCGCGATGACCCTTGGTGGCGTCGTGCAGATGCTGTCACCGGTTCCAAAATCCCCCAGCCAGCAAGAACAAGCCAGCACCGAAAACAAACCCAGCTACCTCTTCAATGGCGCGTTCAACTCGACGCAGCAAGGCCTTCCTGTTCCGGTCATCTACGGGAAGATGCTGGTGGGCTCCAGCGTAATCGCGGTCGGTACCTGGGCGGAGGCCATCCCTGCATGAGTGAAGTAATCATCGGTAGGAAGGGCGGAAAAAGCGGGGGAGGCAGCAGCTCTTCGCGCGCCGCTGTTGAGGCGCCGGACAGCCTGCGCTCGCGTCAGCATGTACGAATTCTTCACGCGATCTGCGAGGGCGAAATTCTTGGGTATCTCGGTGGGCCGCAGGGCATCTTCTTTGACGATGTTCCGCTGCAGAACGCCGATGGCAGTTACAACTTCTCCAACGTCAGCATTGATTCTCGCGTTGGCACGCAATGGCAGGCCTATCTGCCCATCACAGGGTTGGAGGCGGAGCAGTCGGTCGGCGTTGAAATGAAGTTCAACGTGGCGCTTGAGCGCGCAATTACAGACACCGATGTGGACGCAGTGAGAATCACGGTCAGCGTGCCGCAGCTGTCTGAACAGAATACACAGAATGGTGATACCAACGGTTCGAGCGCCATATTCCGCGTCGAGGGAAAGCTCGGTACCGGCGGCTGGTTTGGTCTGTGCGATGACATCACCATCAGTGGCAAGACCATGAGTCGCACTCAGCTCTCCTATTATCTGCGTCTTCCGCCGTCCGGCGGGTTACCGCGTTACATCCGGCTCACTCGTTTATCCGCGGACTCGGGCAGCGCTGCCATCCAAAACCGGACCTTCTTTGACAGCTACACCTTGCTGTGGGATGAGAAGCTGCGCTACCCGAACACCGCGTTGTTGGGTGTATCGATCGATGCTGAGCAGTTCTCAAGCATCCCACGCATGGCTTTCATGGTTGGCGGGATGAAAGTGTTGATCCCGAGCAACTACGACCCCAACACCCGAATTTATGCAGGGTCATGGGATGGATCGTTCCAGCGTGCCTGGACCGACAACCCGGCTTGGGTCTGGTACGACATGCTCACCAATACCCGCTATGGACTGGGTGGCTTGCTCGACTCGACCTTAATCGATAAATACGCGCTCTACAGCATTGCTCAGTACTGCGACGCTCTGGTGCCGGACGGTTACGGTGGTCTTGAGCCGCGTTTTGCCTGCAATCTGGCACTCACCACCCAGCAGGATGCTTGGAAGCTGGTCAACGACATGGTGTCGGTGTTCCGGTCTATCTGCTTCTGGGCTGGCGGCACGCTGACTGCCGTACAGGATGCGCCGCGCTCCAGCCGTTATCTGTTCAACAACTCGAACGTGGTCGGCGGTGAATTCAATTACCAGTCGGTAGCTTCCGATCAGCGTTACAACGTAGCGGCTGTCACCTGGAATGACCCGCTGCAGCAATACAAGCAGTCGGTTGAGGTGGTTGAACGGCCTGATTTGATCGCGAAGTGGAATCGGATTCAACAGAGCGACGTGGTAGCCATTGGCTGCACATCGCGCGGTCAGGCACGTCGTCTCGGTCGTTGGTTACTGTACGCCGAAAGCGAGGCGGTCACCTTCGCCTCTGGCGCCGATGGGGCCATCCCGCTGCCGGGCGACATCATCGATATTACCGATGCCCATCGGGCTGGCGCACGCAACGGTGGACGGCTGCTCGCTGGCAGCACGGCTTCTAACCTGCTTCTGGATGCTCCGATCGGCTTGGTCGGCACCGGCGTAGTGGGTGTGGTGATGCCGGATGGATCGTACGCGACCGCTGCCGTGACTGTAGGAGCGGGAGCAACTTCCATCACAGTATCGCCGCCTTTGGCCTCAGCACCTCTGGCCAGTGCGCCTTGGGCGTTTTCGACAGCATCGCTGGAGACGCAGAAATTCCGTGTCATCGGCATCAGCGAAGGCGACGACGGCACCTATGCGATCAGCGCCGTGGCGTTCGACCCTGACAAATTCGACGAGGTCGAGTTTGGTACGCCGGATGTCGACAACCCAATAAGCAATGTGAACCTGTCTGCGCCGGATGCTATGGGGCAGCTCACTTTCCTCGAATCGCTGTATGACACCGGAACCGGATTGGCCGCAGCTCGCCTATCGGTGAGCTGGACGCCACCGGCGCGTGCGATGCGTTACCAGGTTGAAGTCAAGAAACCGGGCGGTAATTGGGAATATGTCGCCGAAATTGCGACGCCAAGCATCGATTTCGACTCGGCTTCCTCAGGCCTTTGGACTGTTCGAGTCACGCCAAAGTCGGTCCTTGGTCTTGCGGGTCAGGCCTCATCTCAGGAGTACTCCGCTCAAGCACTTTTAGCTCCGCCTTCGGAACTGGTTGGATTGCGACTGGATGTCATAAACAGTGTGGCCACGCTGGCCTGGGAGCCAGTGCCAGAACTGGACGTGAAGCTCGGTGGCAGCATCAACATTCGGCACTCGCGCAATGTCTCGGCGACTTGGGACACGGCGTTGCCGTTGACCGAGGTAGCGGGGCGCTCGACTTCTTCGGTGGTGGCCTTGCTGCCCGGCAAGTACCTGGCGCGGGCGGTCGACTCTTCAGGCGTTGGCGGTCCGATCGCCGAGGTTTGGTCGGACGCGCAGGTGCCGCTTCCGGCTAACGTAGCACTGATTATCACCGAATCGCCGACCTTCCATGGCGCAGCGGTCAATGCGTCGGCCGCAGACGGCGTGCTGAAAATGACCGGTGCCGGATATTTCGACGATGTGCCGGACGTTGATGCGTTGCTCGGCGAGGTGGACAAGTTCGGTGGTTCGATGCTGACGGCGACGTACAGTTTTGCGGCTCCGGCCGATCTAGGCTACGTCTACGACTGCCGCCTGACAGCTGATGTCGAGGCGGATCTGTATGACGACGGCACCTACATCGATACGGTCCAGGACTTCGACGCGCTGACCAGCATCGACGGCGACCCACCTAACGGTGCGTCGTTGTCGCTGTGGGTGCGCACTTCGGACGTCTCGCCTGCAACATGGTCGGCCTGGAAACCATTTGTCGTTGGCGACTATCGTGCGCGCCAGTTCGATTTCCAGCTTCGCGGATCGGTGCAGCAGACCACCAACTGGATCGACATCTCCAAGCTTGAGGTCGTGATCGACATGCCTGATCGCATTGAAAGCGGTAACGATCTGGCAGTGCCGGCGGGTGGGTTGGTTATCAGCTACACGCCGCCTTTCAATGCACCGCCGGCGGTCAGCCTGACCGCGCAAGGACTTTCCCCGGGCGACTACTTCGATGTTTCCGCCAAGACCGTCACCGGTTTCACGGTCTTCATACGCAATTCCAGTGGGGTCGCCAAGTCAGGCTGCTCGATTGACTACATCTCAAAGGGGTACTGATTTATGTCTCAGCACGATATGGACGTTGCCAACGGTCCAGGGCTGACATTCCGCACCGACATGAACGCCGCATTGCAGGCGCTTGCATCACAGAGCAGCGGAGCGTCTGCCCCGAGTACGACCTTTCCGTGCCAGTTATGGGCGGATACCGGAACTGGCAGACTGAAGCAACGCAATGCTGCGAACTCTGCCTGGCTAGACAGGGGCCCCATAGACTCGGCAGGCGATCTACCGCTGTCTGGCGGCACTATGACCGGCCCCATTAACGACGCTCCGACCCAGACAATTGCCTCGGCGGCCACCACAGACATCGGCGCGGCAACATCGAACGTAGTCGCTATTAGTGGAACCACCACTATTACCGGGCTCGGAACAATTGCCGCTGGCGCCAGGCGGACAGTTCGCTTTCTTGGTGCCTTGGTGCTTACCCATAATGCCGCATCACTAATTCTGCCAGCAGGAGCAAATATCACTACGGCGGCGAACGACGTGGCGGAGTTCCTTAGCCTTGGATCTGGAAACTGGTTCTGCCTTCGTTATACGCCAGCAAGCGGGCTTGCCGTTTCTCCTGGCGGGAAGAACCTGTTCCTCAACCCAGTAGGCGCCGTCAACCAGAGAGGCTATGTATCTGGAACGGCAACAACGGTTGCCAATCAGTTTACTGTCGACCGAATGAAAGTCGTTGTCTCAGGGCAGAGCCTGACTCTTACGGCAAGTGGGATCGGTTTCGTCATGACCGCTCCTGCCGGTGGCGTTGAGCAAGTTATCGAAGGGAACACGATCGAGGGCGGGGTCTATACGCTGTCATGGACAGGTACTGCAATCGCCACCGTCAATGGCACAGCAATATCAAATAAAGGGCAGACAGGCTCTCTTACAGCGGGCACCAATGTAACTATCCGATTTACCGGTGGAACCTATACAGCCGTCCAGTTTGAGCTTGGAGCGATCGCAACACCTTTCGATAAGCGCCCTTTTGCAGCGGAGCTATCTCTATGCCAGAGGTATGCAAGAAAGTGGGTCGCGAATGGCGAGAGCGGGGTTTCGAATGGTGGTGGTGGGGATTTCGGTGTTAAGCACCCTGTAGTGATGCGGGCTGCCCCGACATTCACCCTGCTCTCAATCGGAATATTCGTGGATGGTGTTGCGTCTGGCACTCCAACATCTATCACCATGGTAAATGCCGGAGCTGATGGTTGCTGGATGGGATATGGCACTGGAGGCGCGACGACGGCTGGGCGCGGTTGCGTGCATCGTGACCACACAGGAATCTTTTCGGCGGACCTCTAATTATGTACGTATTAGCAAAAAGTGGGCTTGTGACAAGGGTTCTGGATTCGGCGCAGATCCCATCAGATCCGATGAACCTGGATTGGATTGAGTACCAGAACTGGCTTGATAGCGGGAATACCCCGTCACCAGACTCATCGGCAGATAGGCAGGATGCCGCTGTAACAGAATACCAGTGGCGTGATGTTGAGCTAACCCTGGTAGCTGATCAGCTGCTGCGGGTCGAGGATGGCGATCCGACTGCTTTGCCAGGAACAGCTATTCAGTGGCGAGATTACCGAATCAAGTTGCGCGCCTGGGTCGATGGCGCAGAGCACTTTCCAGACTCTGCCAGCCGGCCAGTACGCCCGGCATAAAAATTACCTCAACACCACGGCCGCCTAGAGCGGTTTTTTTACGCCTGGAGAAAGCCATGCCAATCACCGCGCAGCAGCTGCTGCAGATCCTCCCGAACGCCGGCAAACGAGCCGGCGTTTTTGCACCTGTCTTAAACACGGCGATGCAGCGCTACCAGATCGTCGGCACCAAACGGGTCGCCGCGTTCATTGCTCAGGTCGGGCATGAGTCGGGCCAGCTGATCTACGTACGCGAGTTGTGGGGACCTACACCGACTCAGGCGCGGTATGAGGGCAGGAAGGACCTTGGCAACACCGAAGCCGGTGATGGATTCAAGTTCCGAGGCCGTGGCCTGATCCAGGTAACTGGCCGGGCGAACTATGCTGCGTGCGGTGAAGCACTGGCGCTGGACCTGATCAGCCATCCCGAATTGCTCGAGCTACCACAACATGCGTGCATGTCGGCGGCTTGGTTCTGGGCAACGCATGGGCTGAACACCTTGGCAGATGCTGGCGATTGCGTTGGGATCACCAAGCGAATCAACGGCGGGGTAAACGGCCTGGCCGAGCGGAAAGCCTTCTACGCCGCCGCGCTGAAGGTGCTGGCATGAGCATCTTGCTTCGACTCCTCCCTTATATAGCGGCGCTCGCGCTGGTGGCCGGCGCGCTGTTTGGTGCCTATCACCATGGCGTGACCGTCACGGATTCAAAATGGCAGGCCCAATGGTACGCACGCGACACACGGGACGAAGCTGCCCGGGCCGCAAATGAGTCTGCCGCCCGTGTGCTCGAGCAGGCCTATCAACAGTCAATCAACAAGGCGGTGCAAGATGGCCAACGAATCATCGACCAAGCGACTGCTGACGCTTCCACTGCTCGCGCTTCTGCTGACGGCCTGCGCGGGGCAGCCGACAAGCTTGCCGCTCGACTCGCAGCCAGTGAAGCCGGCGGCAATTCCTGCACTGCCGCCGCAAGCAAGGCAGCTGCCCGCGCCGCAACGGTGCTTGCCGACGTGCTCAAGCGCGCTGACCAGCGAGCGGGCGACCTGGCTGAAGTTGCTGACCAAGCCAGAGCCCGGGGAGTGACCTGCGAGCAGGCGTATGATGGTCTTTCAAAGTAGGGATTGTGTTCGGTCGGCAGGACGCCGGAGGAGGGCGCATTAGGCGTGGGACAATCCTGGGACACTGGATGTCCCATATACTGCTGCATGGATATACAGCATGTTTTACAAAATCCTAATAAATACAGTAGCTTGATCGTAGAGGCCCAATGAAATATGGGGCCGATAACGGATTGCAAATCCGCCTACGCCGGTTCGATTCCGACCTCGGCCTCCACTATTAGAAACCCCGTAGATTAACGTCTACGGGGTTTTTTATTGGGCTAAAAAAAGTGAAGCGTTCGTATCCGTCCGGCCAAGTCATCTACCCAGCCCTGCGAAGCCAAGACATGGTGTGCACTTAAATGTAAGTGGGCACCAGTTCTAGCCTTTTAAGCGGGTATTTCATGCAGCCACAACGCCGTTCCTACTCCAAGTCCTTCAAAGCCCAGGTCATTCAAGAGTGTGCCCAGCCCGGCGCTTCGATTGCCAGCATCGCGCTCAGCCATAGCCTCAACGCAAACCTCGTCTACAAATGGATTCGGGTGCAAGCGCAGAAAAGCACGGCGCTGCAACCTGCATTTATTCCGTTACCCATGCAGCTGTCCGGAGCAAATTCGCAATGCGCATGACTTGCCATAGGCACGGGCACCATACGACATTCCCGCACGTCTTAAATGAGACGTTAAGTGTCTGCTATGGGTCGATTTTATTGATGAAAAATTGGCCGAGGCTCTGTGTATCAGGCTACGCACACCGTCACACTTGGTGATGGGCCGCAAGATGTATTGCCGGAACGCCTACATAGAGCGTCATAGTTTGCGGTTGGTGTCTGATGGCCAGTTAGCCCAACACACCTTGCCAGTTAGACGGGCGCCCACTTATGCGGCAGCAACTCCGTAAGGTGTGTTGGCTGGACGCTTACGCAATAGGTGATCTGAGAACACTTACACTGGAAGTGACGACACCGATACCTGACAGCAAAGGCATCGGTGTCTCTTGCCTGCTCTGGCAGTCTGTCGGGGTCAACTCATCTCTGGAACGAGGTGACTCATGAACGTCAGGTTTTCAATAGCGTACATATACTCAGAGAATCTCGGATCTCCATCGTTGAACGCCTTTGCCACTTTTTGTGCGTTCTCAAGATTGTCCCACATTGCTAAGTCCGCGAAGATTCGGTCGTCGCTCATAGGGCAGTAGGCACGGTACTCGATCAAACCAGGAAAGGTCTTTAACGTTTCACGAAGCTCTGCGCGGAGCACAGGCACTTGCTCAACGCATTCCTGTTTGACCTTGAAAATGGCTAATTCGAGTACATGAGATGAGTGCTGCATAGGGATGACCTTCTGTGTGTTAAGGAGTCCCAATTATCAGTGGCTCATACTGACAGCGTAGTGTCAGTAGAGGTGATCGCTTTCCACTGGCTTGCCTGGTGCTTCATATACGCTTGGAGATCAAGGGCAGGATTGTCGGGTGATGGTTGTTGGGCAATAGCGATGGAGGCTATGCGATCGACCCGAAAATCACGGTAAGCCGCCCTGGCACTACACCAGCTTCCAACTGTCCACTTTCCTCCCCAGTAGAAAAGGCCAAGGGGGGAAATGAGGCGTTGCGAAACCGCACCGTCCAAGCTGGTATAAGTTATCTTCAGCGCCTGGGCGTTTTCGATGGCATTTCGAAGGGTTGCCAGATGGCCACGCGTCGAGGAAGGTGTTGTTCCAAGTGCCCTGATTTTTGCCGTGCTGGGGTCAACCTTGTGATGGACTATGGACGCTGAGATTTTGCTCAACAACATCCTTGCAGCAGCACTTAGATCGTTATCGGCGGAAGCTGAAAGCATTTCCATCCCGAGCATCAATGCATCCAGTTCGAGCCTGTTCAACGTTAAAGGCGGCATCTCAAAATCGGCATCCAAGGCATACCCCACGCCAGCGGTTCCATAGATTGGGATTCCACTGAAGGAAAGGTCGTCGATGTATCGATAGATTGAGCGAACGGAAACGCCAATTCGGCTAGCCAGTCGTTCAGCAGAGATTGGCTGATGGACACGAATCAGATTTACCAATTGAAATAAGCGATCAGCTTTACGCACTAGGTGTGCTCAACTGAGAGTCCTTTTCAAGCTCAATGGCCGCGTTAATGGCGGCCCGAGCTTGTGGGCTATTCTTCCAGCAAGTCGATCCCACTGCTGCCGATGTCTGAGCCAGGATGTCACAAGCATTCGCTTTGCTGGTAAGCGTCCGCCCAACACACCTTGTGTGATTAAACGGGCGCCCACCTGTGCGGCAACAGCTCGGTTATCTCACTCG